>JBBDSX010000115.1:0-1155 GCA_040904725.1 Egicoccus sp. | reverse complement strand
CTGCGCCATCGCTTCGCGACCGAGTTCGCGCCCGAACTCGTCACCGATGATCCCGACGCCGAGCGGCGGATCGAACTGCTCTCCGGCTACACCTCGAACGCGGCTGGCCTGTTGCGCTACTTCCAGCGTCGAGACGCCGGGACGCTCACGCCGGTCGGTTGACCGCAGGCGTCACCCGGGCAGGTCGGCCAGGCGCTCTTCGACGTCGAGGTAGCCCGGGTCGACCGCGAGAATCTGCTCGAACTCCTCTCGAGCCGCGGCGGCATCACCGTCGCGCGCAGCGAGTTCGGCCGCGACATAGCGCACCCGCAACAGGTGCTCGCCCTCGCCCCCGCCGTGGCGGACCGAGAAGTTGCGCAGCACGGCCCGTCCGGCACCCACGTCGCCGGCGTCGGCCAGCGCCGATGCCCACACGATCGCGGCCTCGGAGCGGCGATCCTGCTCCGCATCGTCGGACTCGACGAGTTCGGCCGCCGCATCGACGACCCGGTCCACGGCGCGGCCGAGCGCCCGCAGGGAGTCGGCGATGAGATGGTTCTGGTCGACCCGACCGGTCAGGCGCTTGTAGGCCTGCAGCTCGCTGAGCGCGGCCGCGAACTGCTCGTCGAGGTAGAGCGCGACCCCGTAGGCCTCACGAACCGCGGCGATCCGGGGCGCCTCGTGCTTTGCCCAGGCCAGCATCGGCAGGGCGATGTCGATGCGGTCCTCGTCGATCGCCGCCGCACCGATGCTCAGCGCCAGCGCGATGTCCTCGCCCCGCCGGTTCTTGCCGATGACGCGGTCGATGTCCCGGCGGATGTGCTTGGGCAGGTGGGGCCGTTCGTCCTGGGGAAGGTCGGGCCGCGGCGGGGCGCTGGCGTCACGCCCGGGACGTGGCGGTGCACCGGCCTTGGACCTGGCGCGGTCGAGCCCGACCGGGACCCGTGGCCCCGTGGGGGCACCGAGCGAAAAGCCATCGGTGGTCTCGTCCCGCTCACGGCGAGGCGCAGGCCGGCCTCCTCGGTCACGCCCTTGGCCGCCCGACGCCCGGAAGGGCCTGGGGTCGCGATCGCGACCGGCGGGGGGCTGACCATCTGGCACGGTGGAGACTCCTGCTCGAAGACGATGACAGTAGAGGAGACGAAACAGGTCGAGGCCGCCCGTGTGGGCGGCCTC
>JBBDSX010000114.1:0-1164 GCA_040904725.1 Egicoccus sp. | reverse complement strand
CCACGACCTCCCCTCACGCGACCCGCACCGCCGCATGGCTCGCCGACGCAGCCGCCGTCGAGGACAAACACGACGCCGCGAAGTTCTGGGAGACGCTGGCCACCAAGCTGCTCGCCCCGATGCTCTACGCCGCCGCCGCGACCGGCCGCACCATGGCGGACGTGTCCCGCTGGGTCGACCGAGCCGCGTTCGACGACGTCGAAGTCATCCTCGACAACACGCTCAAGAGTGAAGATGCCAGCGCCGCCTGGGCCGCCATCAAAGGCCTGCCACCAGAAACGCGTGGGTCAGTGTTCGGCACCGCCATGGCCATCTTCCGCGCCTTCGGCTCGCCCCGCGTGAAGCAGGCCACCTCGGCCACACCTGGCGACATCACCAACACCCTCTCGATCGTCGAGCTGATCAAAAACAACGGCACCCTCTATCTCGTCGCACCCGAGTACGAACAGGCCGAGCTCCGGCCGCTGTTCGTCGCGCTCGTCCAGGCCGTCTACCGCACCGCCGTCGAGCTGTCCGCCAACCTGCTGAAAGGTGCGCCGCTCACCCCACCGCTGCTGATGATGCTCGACGAAGCCGGCAACATCGCCCCCTTGAAGACGCTGCCGGTGATTGCGTCGACCGGCGCCGGTCAGGGCATCACCCTGATGACCATCTGGCAGGACCGCGCCCAGATCCGGGCCATCTACGGCGAGGCAGAACGGACCGTCATCGCCAACCACACCACCACCGTGTGGCTGCCCGGCACCCAAGACCTCGACACCCTCAAACTGCTGTCCGACCTGATCGGCGACCAGTGGGTCGCCTCCTCCACCATCTCCGCCGCACCCGACGGCGGCCTGTCCGTCTCCGAAGGGTCCGAACGGATCGACGTCGCCCCACCCGCGTTCCTGCGCACCCTGCCCCACGGCAACGCCGTCGTCCTCACCGGCAACCTGCCCCCAGCACTCATCGCCACCCACGGCTACTACGAACAGGCCCGGTGGCGCCGACACATCCCGGCCGACGTGCTCGACCAGCACCGAAACATCCACGGCCCCGCCAACACCACCACCCGCGAGATGATCGACGCCACCCGCTGGCCCAACGACCTGCCGACGGCCGCCTCCCACCCACACACCGGCGGCGACCTGCATGACGCGACGGGTAGCGCGCCGGCCGAGGCTG
>JBBDSX010000113.1:0-1167 GCA_040904725.1 Egicoccus sp. | reverse complement strand
TGGCCTACTCGTCGGTCGCCCAGGCCGGCTACATGCTGATCCCGTTCGGCCTCGCGAAGAGCGGCGCCACCGAGGTCAACGAGGCTGCCGTCTCGGCCATCGTGTTCTACCTCGCCGCCTACGCGGTGATGAACATCGGCGCCTTCGGCGTCGCGATCGCGGTCAACCGACGGACCGGGCTGCGTTCGATCGCGGACTTCGCCGGCCTCGGCTCGAAGAGCCCGCTGCTGGCGCTGGCGATGACGACGTTTTTGATCAGCCTCGGTGGTGCGCCGCCGACCGTCGGCCTGTGGGCCAAGTTCGCCATCGTCGAGGCCGCGCTGGTCGAGGCGAGCGTGTTCGGCATCGTGTTGATGGCGTTTTTGGCGATCAACTCGACCATCGCGTTCTTCTACTACCTGCGCGTGATCAAGGTCATGTGGATGGACCCGGCCCGCGACCACGCGCCGGTCCTGCAGCCCGGCTTCCAGCTCTCGGCGGTCGTGATCGTGCTGATGGTCGGCACGGTCGTCCTCGGCGTGCTCCCCGGCCTGATCAGCGACTTCTCCTCCATCACCGGCGTGCTCGCCGCAAAGTAGATCTGCCGCGCCTTCCTGCCCCTGGCGCGAGATCGCAGGGCGATCGAGCCGAACTGGTCAGGCGCGGCGGTACGTCGTGCCGCTGGTCCGAAGCTCGAGGCCCCTCGACGTAAGTTTTCGGTGAGGTCACCATCCGTGCGTGGCTGGTGGCGCCGAACCCTTCGTACCCTTCCCGATCCATCCGTGATCCGAGAACAGGTGCGATGTTCAAGAGCGCGAAGACCTTCGTCCTGCTGGCCGCCATGTCCGGTCTGCTGCTGCTGATCGGGGCGATGCTCGACCCCGGCAACGGTGGCCTGCTCACCATCATGCTGATCGTGGCACTCGGCATGAACTTCTTCAGTTACTTCTACTCGGACAAGCTCGCGATCAAGATGGCGCGTGCCGAGCCCATGGACGAGGCGCAGTTCCCGGACGTGTACGCGATGGTGCGCAGCCTCGCCGAGCGGGCCGGGCAGCCGATGCCGACGCTGTACGTCTCGCCGTCGCCGCAACTCAACGCGTTCGCGACCGGCCGCAACCCCGACCACGCGGCCGTCTGCATCAACCTCGGCCTCTACCAGGCCCTCACCGCCGAGGAACTCGAGGG
>JBBDSX010000112.1:0-1181 GCA_040904725.1 Egicoccus sp. | reverse complement strand
CGACGCCGCCGGCGCCGATCGCGGTGCCGCCGGGTCAGTCGGTCGAGGTGCCGCGTGGTGGGACGACCGGGTTCGTCGGTGGTCAGCCTGCGCCGGTGAACAAGGTCGTGGTTCCGCCGCCTCCGCCCCCGACGCAGCGCACCCCGCAGCAGGTTCAGCAGGTGCAGCAGTCCGCGAACCAGATCGTGGGTGGCTTCCAGGGCACGGTGCCTTCGGGTTCGTCGACGCCGCCGGCGGTGACGGTCACCCAGACCGACACGGGTGCGGACGTCAACGGGCTGCTGTCGTCGTCTGACGGGCAGAACAAGCCCGTCCCGGCGGAGAACGTCGTGTCGGTGAGCGCGGGTGGAACCACCGTGCTGGCGACAGGTACCGACGACGAGGGCAACCCGGCCCCGCTCGGCGACGACGGCACGGTCAACACCTCACAGGGTGGCTCGCTCGGTACGGCCGTTGGTGGTCTGACCCCGGGCTCGCCCGGGCAGATCGTGGCGTACTCGGACCCGCAGGTGCTCGGCACCTTCACGGCGGACGAGGACGGGCTGTTCCGTGGTGAGGTCCCGGTGCCGCACTGGCTCGAGCCCGGCGATCACACGCTGGTGTTCAACGGTCAGGGCGCGCAGGGCGAGGTCACGCTGGCGATGAGCATCACGGTTGCCGGCTCAGCAGTGTTCAGCGACGTCGGACTGGACTCGACGCATGGTCTGGCGATCTCGCGGCTCAAGGCCCTGGCGATCTCACAGGGATACGACGACGGGACCTACCGTCCGGCCGAGTCGATCACCCGCGCGCAGATGGCGGCGTTCCTGGCCCGCACGTTGGGCCTCGACACCGACACCGCGACGACGGATCTGTCCGACGTGGCGGGTGTGCATGCGGGTGCGATCGCGGCGATCCTCGACGCCGAGGTGGCGTCGGGGTATGCCGATGGCACCTTCAAGCCGACCGAGTTCGTCACGCGCGGGCAGATGGCGGCCTTCCTCGCCAACGCCGCCGGGCTCGACCCGATCGCCGAGGGGGAGTTGTCGGACGTCACCGGGACCCACGCGGGTGCCATCTACGCGGTGATCGAGTCGGGCATCGCCAACGGTCACACCAACGGCATGTTCCGGCCGGGTGAGTACGTCGACCGGGCGCAGATGGCGACGTTCATCGTCAACCTCGTCGATCACCTCGCCGAG
>JBBDSX010000111.1:0-7024 GCA_040904725.1 Egicoccus sp. | reverse complement strand
CCGGCCTGCCGTTCTGACCTGACCCGGCGCCCACCCTGCTCCCGCCCCCGCAGGCACACCGTCAGAACCCTGAGGGTCGTGCGCGAAACCCTCGCAATTCGGGCGGTGGTCACCACACGGTGATAGGGTCCCTCTCGGGAGTCCAGACGCCGCTTCCGCTGTGTTCGCAGGCGCCTTTCGATCGTGGGGGGTGCCCCTCCGGAAGGCGGCGCCACCATGACCACCACCCAGGTAGCGCGCGGACCGGATCAGCGATCTGCAACCGCTCGCCTCGTCGTCATCGACGACTCGAGCGAGTACCGAGCGTTGCTCTCGCTCGTGCTCGGCCGCGACGCACGCTTCCAGATCGTCGCCGAGGCGGCGGACGGTGCGGAAGGGCTCGCCGCCGTCGTCGACCACGCCCCCGATCTCGTGCGCACCGACCTGCAGATGCCCAAGGTCGATGGCATCGAGTTCACTCGTGCGCTCCGCCGCACCAACGGCGACCTGCCGATCGTGATGGTCACCGGGCTGCCTGGCGACGAGATCGTGGAGCAGGCCTACCGTGCCGGCGTGACCGCCTTCCTATCCAAGACGGGGAGCCCGACCCGACTCGTCGACACCCTGCACGCGGTGATCGACGGACGGCACTGCCCCGACGGCGCGGTCGGCTGACCAGCTCGTACCTCCACGGCGGCGACTAGCGTCCGCTCGGGCCGGATCCGGTCCGCTCGCGGGATCCGAGGAGTCGCACACGTGCTGGTGGACAAACCGCTCGACGAACTGTGGGCGTACCGGCCGCAGGTCGATGAACCCACGGACTTCGACGCGTTCTGGGACGGGCAACTCGCACAGGTCCGGGAGCACGACGTCGACGCACGGTTCGACCCCGTCGACGTCGGACTGGCGACCGTGGAGGTGTCCGACGTCACCTTCACCGGCCATGGCGGCACCCCGGTGAAGGGGTGGCTGCTTCTCCCCCGCCATCGCAGCGGACCCCTGCCAACCGTGGTCGAGTACGTCGGGTACGGCGGTGGACGCGGCCTGCCACACGAGCGGCTGTTCTGGTCGGCAGCCGGCTTCGCCCACCTCGTCATGGACACCCGCGGGCAGGGTGCTTCCTGGTCGGTCGGTGACACGGCCGACGTCGGTGACGGCGGCGCACCCTCGACCCCCGGGTTCCTGACCCGCGGCATCCTCGACCCGCCGCGCCACTACTACACCCGCCTGTTCGTCGACGCCGCCCGGGCGGTGGACGCCGCACGTCATCACCCCGACGTGGACGACGACCGTGTCGCGGTCCTCGGCGGCAGCCAGGGCGGCGGACTCGCCCTCGCCGCCGCGCACCTCGCAGAACGGCCGGCTGCGGTCTCGTCGCAGGTGCCCTTCCTGGCCCACTTCCGACGGGCCGTCGAGGTCACCGACACGCACCCCTACGTCGAGGTGTCGACCTACTGCAGCGCCCACCGCGACCGGATCGACGACGTCTTCGCAACGCTGAGCTACCTCGACGTCGTCAACCACGCCAAGCGCGCCACGGCACCGGCGCTGTTCTCGGTCGGGCTCGCGGACGCCGTGTGCCCTGCGTCGACCGTCTTCGCCGCCTTCCACGCCTACGCCGGTGGTGACAAGGACATCCGGGTCTACCCGTTCAACGAGCACGAGGGTGGCGGCGCTCATCACGTCCGCGAGGAACTGTCCTTCCTGCGCAAGATGCCGACGTGAACCTCCCCGGGGACCGACCATGAGTGACAATGCGGTCATCATCGGGGCGGCGAACGGGGTGGCCCGGCGGCTGCGTCACGTCTGGATCACCGAATCGCACGTGCTGCTCGGCATCCTCGAAGGACCACCCGTGCCGGGCCGGCGCGCACTCGAGGCCGCCGGGCTGACCGTCGACGCGGTCGAGGCCGAACTCCTGACCGGCCAGTTCGCCGGCCCCGGTCACTACGAGGACGAAGGCCTGGTCAAGCTCGGCCCCGCCCTGGCGCTGCTCGCCCGCGCCCAGGGCGTGGCGATCGCCCGCGGCCTGACCGACGTCCGGGCCGAACACGTCCTGATCGCCCTGATCTGGCACGAGGCCGGGACGGCCACCCTCGACCTGCTCGGCCGTTGCGGCGTGACGACCGAGGCGATCCGCGACGCGCTCGTGTCCGTCGGCGTCTCCATCCCGGCGCTGCCCCTGCCCGAGACGGTGGAGGTCCAGTACGGCCCGGAGGTGTTCGGACCGGCGGACCGCTTCGACGAGGTCTTCCGCCACCTCGGCCAGGTCGTCGGCCACCGGTTCAACTGGTCCTGGAACGTCACCGACGACGACCGCTTCGTCGTGCACGGCGAGGACGCAGCCGACCTGCCCGGCATCGTGACCGGGTTGATCGGCACCGAACGGGTCGAGGTCGACGAGACCGGACGTCGCACGTTCAAGATCGACTCGCGTCACCCGCACGCCGCCCGCTACGCCGAGCAGTGACGATCGCCCGGCCGTCGCCGGGCACTACGCTGCACGCAGGCCAACGGGGAGATCGGTATGGCGAGGATCGAGCGGTTCACCAGCCGCATCCACGCCGAGATGGCGAAGTCGGTGCTCGAGACCAACGGGATCGCGGCCTACGTCTCGGGTGACGACGCGGGCGGGCTGCACCCGGAACTGCCGTACGGCATCGGCGGCACGGTGGTCGTCGTCGCCGACGAGCGTTACGAGGACGCGCTCGCGATCCTCGACGACGAACTCGAGGACCTCGCCGGTCCGGATGACCTCGATGCCCAGGCACTCGCAGCCGAACCGCCGGGCGACGACCCGCAGCGCGGCACGCTCTAGCCGAGTTCGTCGGCGATCGCGGCGGCGGCCGCGACGGGGTCAGCGGCGCGGGTGATCGGTCGGCCGACGACCAGCAGGTCGGCCCCGTCACGGACGGCGCTGGCCGGGGTTGCGGCCCGGGCGTGGTCGTCGTCACCGCTGCCGGCCGGGCGGATACCCGGCGTGACCAGGAGCACGTCGCCGCCGACGGCCGTGCGCACGGCCACGAGGTCGCGCGGCGCGCACACCAGGCCGGGTGCCCCGACCGCCACCGCCAGCTTGGCGAGGTGGGGCACCTGGGTCGCCGACGCCGGTGCGTTGATCGAGGCGAGTTCGTCGTCGGAGGTCGAGGTCAGCACCGTGACGGCCAGGACGCGACCGGATTCGCCGAGGCCCTCGACGGCCGCGCGGACCATCGTCCCGCCGCCGCTGGCGTGCACCGTCAGCAGGCCGACACCGAGGTCGGCGACCCGTCGTGCTGCCCGCTCGACCGTCGTCGGGATGTCGTGCAGTTTGACGTCGAGGAACACCGGTCCGAACCCGCGGATCACCTCGACGGCCTCGGGGCCGTGGGCCGTGAACAACTCCAGCCCGACCTTGAACCAGCCGACGTGGCCGGACAGCGCGGACGCCAGCGTGCGCGCCTCGTCGAGCGTTGGCACGTCGAGGGCGACGACCAGGCGGTCGACATGGTTCATGTCACGACCTTTCCGCGCAACTCGCTCACGGAGTGGATCCCGCGCTGCGCCAGCCACGATCGCAGTTCGTTCACGAGCGTCTGTCCGGCGAAGGGGTCGACGAACGTGGCCGTCCCGACCGCGACGGCCGTGGCACCGGCCCGGACGAACTCGATGACGTCCGCCACGGTGCGCACGCCGCCGCAGCCGATGATCGGGACCTCGGGCATGGCCTGGTGGACCTGGTGGACGTTGCGCACCGCGACCGGCTTGATCGCCGGGCCCGACAACCCGCCGTAGACGTTCGACATGCGCGGGCGACCGGACTCGGGGTCGATCGCCATCCCGAGCAGGGTGTTGATCAGCGTGAGCCCGTCTGCGCCGGCGTCGACGACCGACCTCGCGATCGCGACCACGTCGGTGACGTCCGAGGTCAGCTTGGCGAAGACCGGCACGTCCGACTCACGCTTGACGGCCCGGATCACCTCGGCGGACTGGTCACCCGAGCAGGCGAACACCAGGCCCCGGTGTTCGACGTTGGGGCACGACAGGTTCACCTCGATCCCGACCACGCCGGCCTGGCGACGTAGCCGACGGGCGACCTCGCGGAAGTCGTCGACGGTCTTGCCCGCGATCGAGGCGATGACCTTCGCGCGGCGTCCCTGCAGCCAGGGCAGGTCCTTCTCGAGCCAGCGGTCGATACCGGGGTTCTGCAGGCCGATGGCGTTGAGCATGCCGGATGGGGTCTCGGCCATACGGGGCGTCGGCAGGCCCTCGCGAGGTTCGGGCGTGATGGACTTGACCACGATGGCGCCGAGTTGGGACACGTCCCAGAAGCGGTCGATCTCCGGGCCCGACGCGAAGGTGCCCGACGCGGTCGTGATCGGGTTGTCCATCGCGATGCCGGCGAGATCGATCGCGAGGTCGACCTCGTCGCCGGGGATGGTCCGCTCGTCCACCCAACTGGTCTCGACCGGATCGATCTTGCGCACGTCCGGGCTCATGTCCGCTCCTCCGAGACCGCCGGCCTCGCCCTTCGGTTCACTCGGCCGCCGCCGCTCATGCATCCCCCCACAGCTCGGCATCGGTCAGTTTCTCGACCGGCGCCTCGGGCTCGGGTTCCTCGTCGAGTTCGAGTGGCTTCGACGCGAACCGGGTCTGGTCCCAGGCGACCTTGGCGCCGTTGAAGACCGGACCGTCGACGCAACTGCGTTTCATGCGCACCTGGCCGTCCTTGCCCCGGATCGGGAACACGCAGGTGAAGCAGACCCCGATGCCGCAGGCCATGTGCTCCTCGACCGCGACCTGGACCGGCAGTTCGAGTTCCTGGCAGCGCTCGGACACGGCCCGCAGCATCGGGTTGGGGCCGCAGGCGTAGACCACGCCGGTCCTGCACTGGCTCGCGATGTCCTCGAGGACGTCGGTGACGCGCCCGCGCTCGCCCAGCGAGCCGTCCTCGGTGGTGAACGTGACGCTGGCCGAGATGCGCTTGGCCTCGATCACGTTGAGCATGCGCTCCTGGCTGGCCGCGCCGACGATCATGTCGACGCGCAGGCCCTGGCGGACCAACTCCTCGGCCAGGAAGTACAGCGGCGCGGCGCCGTAGCCGCCGCCGATCAGCAGACAGGCGACCTTGCGCTGCGGCAACGGGAACGGCGTGCCGAGGGGCCCGACCACGTCGACGAGGTCGTGCACCCCGATGCCGGTCAGCCACTCGGTGCCGGGCCCGTGGGCGTCGAACACGACGTCGACGGTGCCGGCGAACGCGCCCTGGCGCGAGACCCGGGCAATCGAGAACGGCCGACGAAGAAGTGACCCGGAGCAGGCGACGGCGAGGTTGACGAACTGACCCGGGCGGGCCCGTTCGGCGATCTCGGGCGACGAGAACGACAGCAACCAGTACGAGCCCTCGCGGCGGCGCGCGACGACCTCGCAGCGGGCGCGGACCGGCCCCTCGGTGTCGGTGCGGCCCTGGACCAGGCCCTTCCGTCTCATGATGTCTCCTCCGGCACCGGTGTGGCGGACTGCGCGCGGAACGCGGCCTGGTACTCCTGCAGGGAGTGCACCTTGAACCGGCCGGCCTTGACCGCCTGCACGCCGTGGACCGCGGCGAGGATGCCCGACAGCGTGGTGATGCACGGCACGCCGTTGGTGACCGCAGCCTGCCGGATCGCGTAGCCGTCACCGCGGGTCCCGGACCCGAACGGCGTGTTGAGCACCAGGCCGACCGACCCGGACTCGATGCGGTCGATGATCTCGTTGGAGCCGTCCGAGACCTTCTGCACGACCGTGACCGGGATGCCGACCCGTTCGAGCACGTCCGCGGTTCCGGCGGTGGCGACGACCTCGAAGCCGAGGTCGATCAGGCGCATGACCGGGAACACGATGGCGCGCTTGTCGCGGTTGGCGACCGAGACGAAGACCTGCGTCCGACGCCCCGCGGCGTCCGTCCCGGCTTGGTGGGCCCCGGGGGGAAGATCAGGCGCGGGCAGCACCATCGACCCGGTGCCGGCCTGGGACTTGGCGAACGCTGCGCCGAAGTCGTGGTCGATACCCATGACCTCGCCGGTCGAGCGCATCTCGGGACCGAGCAGGGCGTCCACGCCCGGGAACCGGTCGAAGGGCAGCACGGCCTCCTTGACCGCGATGTGCTCCGGCCGCGGGCCCTGCACCGCGTCATGCTCGGGCACCAGGCCGTCCCCGCGCAGCTGGGCCAGGGTCTCGCCGGCCATGACCCGGGCCGCGACCTTCGCCAGCGGCACACCCGTCGCCTTCGACACGAACGGCACCGTACGCGAGGCGCGGGGGTTGGCCTCGATGCACCACAGGACGTCGTCCTTGAGGGCGTACTGGACGTTGAGCAGCCCGCGGACGTCGAGGCCGCGCGCGATGCCCTCGGTGACCTGGCGGATCTCCTCGAGCTGCCCCTGCCCGAGCGTGATCGGTGGCAGCGTGCAGGCCGAGTCACCGGAGTGGACGCCGGCCTCCTCGATGTGTTCGAGGACGCCGCCGACGAACACCTCCTGGCCGTCGAACACCGCGTCGACGTCGATTTCGATGGCGCCTTCGAGGAAGCGGTCGACGAGGATGGGCTGATCCGGAGATGCGGCGACGGCCTCGCGCAGGTAGCGGCGCAGGCCCTCCTCCTCGTAGACGATCTGCATCGCACGGCCGCCCAGGACGTACGACGGGCGGACCAGGACCGGATAGCCGATCGACATCGCGATCTCGCGCGCCTCCTCGAACGAGCGCGCGATCCCTCCGGGCGGCATCGCCACGCCGAGATCGTTCATCAGCGTGCCGAAGCGGCCCCGGTCCTCGGCCGCGTCGATGGCGTCGGGGCTGGTCCCCCAGATGGGTACGCCGGCGGCCTGGAGTTGCACGGCCAGCTTGAGCGGGGTCTGGCCGCCGAGTTGGACCAGCACGCCGACCGGTCGCTCGCGGTGGCAGATCTCGAGCACGTCCTCGAAGGTCAACGGCTCGAAGTACAGGCGGTCGGCGGTGTCGTAGTCGGTCGAGACCGTCTCGGGGTTGCAGTTGACCATGATGGTCTCGTAGCCGGCGTCCTTGA
>JBBDSX010000110.1:0-7061 GCA_040904725.1 Egicoccus sp. | reverse complement strand
CGGCGAGGTCGCCGAGGTGGCGGCGCATGGTGAACACGTCGAGCAGCGCCTGGGTGGGGTGCTGGTGCCAGCCGTCGCCGGCGTTGAGGATCGGCACCTCGAGGTAGCGCGACAGCTGCAGCGGCGCACCCGACGAGCCGGAGCGCACGACGACGCAGTCGACGCCCATCGCGTCGAGGGTCAGGGCCGTGTCCTTGAACGACTCGCCCTTGGACACCGAGCTGCCCTTGGCCGAGAAGTTGATCACCTCGGCGGACAGGCGCTTGGCGGCGAGGTCGAAGCTGATGCGGGTGCGGGTGGAGTCCTCGAGGAACAGGTTGCACACGACCCGACCGCGCAGCGTGGGCACCGAGTTGCGGCGGCGATCGGCGATCGGGAGCAGTTGCTCGGCGGTGTCGAGGATGCCGACCACCTGCTCGGCGTCGAGGTCCTCGATCGAGATCAGGTTCGCGAGTGGCTTCATTCGGCGACCACCTCGTCCCGTCCGTCGACCTCCTCGAGATGGACCCGGATGCGGTCCTCGTGGCTGGTCGGCAGGTTCTTGCCGACGTGGTCCGCGCGGATCGGCAGCTCGCGGTGGCCACGGTCGACCAGGGCGACCAGCCGGATGCGGGCGGGGCGGCCGAGTTCCTGCACGGCCTCCATCGCCGCGCGGATGGTGCGGCCCGTGTAGAGCACGTCGTCGACGAGCACGACGGTGCGACCGTCGACCGACACCGGCACGCGGGTCTCGCCGAGCGGCAGCGGGCCGCGCCGGGTCAGGTCGTCGCGGTAGAGCGTCACGTCGAGCGCGCCGGCCGGGACCTCGGTGCCCTCGATCTCGGCGATGAGGGCGGCGAGGCGGCGGGCGAGCGGGACGCCGCGGGTCTGGATGCCGACGAGCACGAGGTCGTCGGCGCCGTGGTTGGCCTCGAGGAGTTCGTGAGCGAGGCGCTTGAGCGCCCGCGAGACCTCGTCAGCGTTCAACAGTTGTGTCACGTCGGCATCGGGATGCCGGGACGGGCGCCGTCGTGGGCGCAGCGGGACACAGAACGCACCTGAGCTCCTTCCCGGCCTCACAGGACCGGTCGTTAAAGGAAGCGCGTGCCGCTCGGGTTGCTCGCGAGCGACCGCGGGGTTCGCCGAGCGACGCTACCACCCCCGACCGTCCGGTCCGAACCACCCGTGCTCACCGCGACGCGAGCCAGGCCAGGGCGGCGGCGCGGCCGCGTTCGGCGAGTTCGGCCCGCCGGGACGCCTCGAGATCGAAGTCGAGCGACGGGTAGCCGGTGGTGTCGACGAAGATCGTGCGCTCGACGACGTCTGGGTCCTCGAGATGGCGCTGGTCCCAGGCGGTGACCGCGGTGCCGACCAGGGCACGCACGTAGCTGACCGGTCCGGTGACGGGCTGGACGATCTCGGCGGTGCCCTCGGGACGCGCCGACAGCTTCACGCCGATGGTCGGCCACCGGGGTGGCCGGCCGTCGACGCGGTCGAACACGTCGACGGGGAAGTTCGACAGCAGGCCACCATCCACGAGCACTGCCTGCTCGTCCTCGCCAGGGAACGGCAGGCGCACCGGTTCGAAGACGAGGGGAATGGCGGCCGACGCGGCCACGGCGTCGACGACCGGCTGGGCGTCAGGGTCGAGGCCGTAGTCGACGTAGTCCCACGGCAGCAGCACCTGCCGTGCCCGGGTGATGTCCGCGGCGGCCAGCACGAGGCGGTACTGGCGGCGACCGCTGAGGTCGTCGCCGTCGACGTCGCGCCGCAGGTCGCCGAACGTCTCGACTCCGAGCGCCGACAGCCGTTCGCGCAGCCACGCCTTCATCGGACGATGATCGTGCAGGCCGAGCTCGAGCAGGACCGACAACCCGCGCAGCCCCTGCCCGACGGTCCCCAGGCGATCCAGCGGACCGGCCGGCACGAGGTCACGCAGTTCCAGGTCGCGCGCGAGACGATCCAGGTCGTCCGCGGGCATGCCGGCGGCCAGCAGGGCGGCGACGACGGCGCCTGCCGAGGTCCCAGCGATCCGTTCGAACGTGACGCCGCCCCGGGCGAGCCCGGCAACGGCCCCGGCGAGCGCGACGCCCTTGGCACCGCCGCCCTCCAGGACCAGGTCCGCCCGCATCGCCGATCCCCCTCACGCGAAGACGGACCCTACTGCGTGGGGTGCGGCGGCATCGCCAGCGACGCCGGCACGCCGGTGTCGCCGCCGGAGGAGGTGGCCCCGAACCGGTGGCGAAGGAGAAGGGCCGGAGGGCCCCGATACGGCCTCGTGCCCCGGCGTAGTCTTAAACGGCCGAACACTGGCGGCTGCCGCAACGGACCAGCCATGGTCATGGTCGATGCGCGTGATCAGAACACGTGGCACGCCCTTCCCGCGGAGGACGTGGCGCGCTTGCTCCATGCGCCGGCCGAGGGCCTGGACGCGCCCGAGGCGGCCTCACGGCTCGCCACCGTCGGACCGAACGTGCTGGAGGAAGCGCCGCCGCCGTCGCTGCTCGCCACGGTGGCCGACCAGTTCCGCAGCCCGCTGATCGCCATCCTGCTCGTCGCGACCCTGGTGACCGTGGCGCTGGGCGAATACCTCGACGCGATCGTGATCGGCGTGGTACTCGCCCTCAACGCCGGGATCGGCACGTTCCAGGAGCGCAAGGCGGAGCGGTCGGTACGGGCACTGCAGCACCTGGTGGCCCCAAAGGCGCGCGTGCTACGGGACGGGCACGAACGCGAGGTGCCGTCGGCCGACCTCGTGCCCGGCGACACGGTCCTGCTCGAGTCCGGCGCCCGGGTGCCGGCAGACCTGCGCCTGGTGGCCTGCCAGTCGTTGACCGTGGACGAGTCGCTGCTCACCGGCGAGTCCGCGTCCGTACGGAAGCAGACCGATCCGCTCGAGCCGGACACGCCGCTGGCAGACCGGACCAACCTGGCTTTCGCCGGTTCGGTGGTGGCGAGGGGGCGCGGTCGCGGCTATGTGACGGCGACGGGCGTGACGACCGAACTGGGCATGATCGCCGAGCAGGTCCGCACCACCGACTCACCGCGCACACCGGTCCAGGTGCGGGTGGACCGGTTCGCGCGCGGGATCGGCGTGATCGTGCTGACCGCTGCCGGTCTCGCCTTCGGCATCGGCCTGCTGATGGGCAACGGCGCCGCCGAGATGTTCACCTTCGCCGTAGCGCTCGCCGTCTCCGCCGTCCCCGAAGGCCTCCCGGTCGCATTCACCATCACGATGGCCGTCGGCGTCACGCGGATGGCCCGGCAGCGAGCCATCATCCGGCGGCTGCCAGCGGTCGAGGCGCTCGGCAGTACCACGGTGGTCTGCTCGGACAAGACCGGCACGTTGACGAAGAACGAGATGACCGTCTCGGAGATCCGGACCGCCGGCGGCCGCTACGTCGCCCATGGGGCCAGCGAACGCGACAACGTGCTGGGTGCCGAGGACGTCGCCGAGCACCGCGAGCTGTACCTGACGTTGCTGACGGGCGTCCTCGCCAGCGAGGCCGAGGCCTACCTCGACAACGACGGGACGATGCAGGTCAGCGGGGACCCGACCGAGGCCGCCCTGGTGCGCGTGGCTGCCGAGGTCGGCCTCGAACCCTGGCGACTGCGGTCCGAACGGCCCGTCACCCACCGCCTGCCGTTCGAACCCGAGCGTCGCTTCGCCGCCGTGCGAACCCGCATCGGCGGTGAGGACGTCGCCCTCTTCCAGGGAGCGCCCGAGGTCATCGTCGGCGCGTGCGATCGGCAACTCGCCGACGGTGAGTGCCAGGAGCTGGACCGGGAGCGGGTCACGCACGACCTCGACGACCTGGCATCGCAGGGACGTCGGGTCCTGGCCTTCGCCTACCGTCCGTGGCCGGCCGGACAGTCCGAATTCGACGAGGACGCCCCTCCCTCCACGCTGGTGTTCGTCGGTCTGCAGGGCATGGTCGACCCCCCGCGCGAAGGCGCGCGCGAAGCCGTCACCGCGCTCCGCCAGGCCGGCATCCGCGTCGTGATGGTCACCGGCGACCACGCCGCCACCGCCGCCACGATCGCCCGCGAAATCCAGATGGACGCGGGGACGTCGTTGACGGGCCAGGACCTCGACCTCCTCGACGACGAAGCCCTTCAGGCACGCCTTGCCAGCGTCGGGGTCCTCGCCCGCGTCGCTCCCGAGCAGAAGCTGCGCATCGTCCGGGCACTGCGCGAACGCGGGGAGGTCGTCGCGGTCACCGGCGACGGCGTCAACGACGCGCCGGCCCTGCACGCGGCCGACATCGGCATCGCCATGGGGCGCGCTGGCACCGACGTCGCCCGTGAAGCGGCCGACATGGTGCTCGCCGACGACGACTTCGTCACCATCCGAGCGGCCGTCGAGCAGGGTCGCATCACCTTCGACAACCTGCGCAAGGTCACGTTCTTCCTCATCTCGACCGGCGCCGCCGAGATCGTCATGCTCCTGACCGGCCTCGCCCTCGGATGGCCGTTGATCCTCCTGCCGGCGCAGCTGCTGTGGCTCAACCTCGTCACCAACGGCATCCAGGACATCGCATTGGCCTTCGAGCCCGCCGAACCCGGTGTCCTCGAACGGCCACCGCGCAACCCCCGCGAAGGACTCGTCTCACGCTTGCTGTGGAGCCGCACCGCGCTGGTGGCCGTCGTGATGGGCCTCGGAACCCTCGCGGTGTTCCGATGGAGCCTCGGCGCCACGGGCTCGGTCGACACCGCCCGGGCGGCGGCCATGACGACCATGGTGCTGTTCCAGGCCGTGCACGTCGGCAACAGCCGCCGCGAGCGCCACTCGGCGTTCAGCACGCCGCCGTGGTCCAACCGGTTCCTGCTGGCGTCCGTGGCGGCCGCCCTGGCCGTCCATGCCGCCGCGCTGTATCTGCCCCCGACCCAGTGGCTGCTGCGCGTCGAGCCGCTGCCCCTGCGGACCTGGGTCGTAGCTGCCGCAACCTCGATCTCCGTGCTCGCCGCCGTGGAGGTCCACAAGGCGCTCACGGCTACGCCTCGACATCCAAGTCCGGGTCCGCGGGCTGCTCGCCCGCGACGGAGCGGCGGACGGACTCGAGCACACCATTGACGTAGCGCCCCGAGTCGTCGGTGGACAGCGCCTTGGCCAGGTCGACCGCCTCGTTGATCACGACGGCCGGGCTGGTGTCCTCGTGCAGCAGTTCGAACGTGGCCAGCCGCAGGACCGTGCGGTCGACCACCGGCATGCGACTGATCGCCCAGCGCCGCGCGTAGCGCTCGATGGTCTGGTCGATCTCGGCCCGGTGCGCGCTGACGCCCTCGACGAGGCGTCGCGTGAACCCGTCGATCGGGGCGACCTTGCGCGTCGGCATCTCGAGGGTCGTACCCACCTCGGCATCGAGCCGGGCCTGCGACTCGACGTCGGCGACACCGTCGGTCTCGTCGTGGAGGTCGTCGAGATCGTCGAGCATGGCGCGCGCGTACGGGTCGTCGGTCACCTGCTCGAGCGTGTCGACCGCGTCGTCACCGCGCAGGTCCGCCTGGAACAGGATCTTGAGGGCCCGTTCGCGGGAGCGGCGCGGGTCACGGGTGTCGGTGCGTCGCTTCGATGGGCGTCGCGGGTCGGACGGGTCCGGGGCGTCGCCCTCGGGGCGCGGGAGAGGATCGTCGCCCATCAGGAGCGGGAGATGTACGCGCCGCTGCGCGTGTCGACCTTGACCTTCTCGCCCTGCTCGATGAACAGCGGGACCTGGATCTCCTTGCCCGTCTCGAGCGTCGCCGACTTGGTGGCGCTGGTGGCGGTGTTGCCGGCCACGCCGGGTTCGGTGTAGGTGATCTCGAGGTCCTTCGACGCCGGCAGTTCCACGCCGACGATGCGGCCGTCGTACATCTGGATCTGCAACTCGTCGCCCTCGACGAGGTAGTCGGCCGCCTCGCCGATCGCGGCGGCGGGCGCCTGCTGCTGGTCATAGGTCTCGTTGTTCATCAGCACGTAGTCGTCGCCCTCGCGGTACAGGAACTGCACCGTGGTGCGCTCGACGATGGCCTGCTCGACGTCCTCGCCGGCGCGGAAGGTCTTGTCGACCGTCTTGCCGGTCTCGACCTCCTTGAGCTTGGTGCGCACCACCGCGCCGCCCTTGCCGGGCTTGTGGTGGTTCCACTCGACGATCTGCTGGAGCTTGCCGTCGATGAGGAGGGTCATGCCGTTCTTCAGGTTGTTGGTGGAGACCACGGTGAAACCTCGGGTCGTTGCCGTGCCGCGTCTAGAGGATGCGCAGCTCGCGGGGGGCGGGCGTCAGGACAGTCGGCGGGCCGTCCGCGGTGACCACCAGGGTGTCCTCGATGCGAACGCCGCCGAGGCCGGGCAGGTAGGCCCCGGGCTCGACGGTCAGCGCCGTTGCGACCGCGAGCGTAGCAGCGGAGCCCTTCGCGACCGCCGGCGCCTCGTGGATGTCGAGCCCCACGCCGTGGCCCGTACCGTGCAGGAACGCCTCCCCCAGCCCGACGGAGCGCAGGTGGTCCCGGCAGGCCGCGTCCACGTCGGCGCCGGTGGCGTCGGCGACGGCGGCGGCCCGGCCACGGGCCTGGGCCTCCTCGACGGCCGCGTAGGCCCGGGCGAGGTCGTCGTCGAGGTGGCCGATCGCGACCGTGCGGGTGCAGTCGGCGTGGTAGCCGTCGACCAGGGCGCCGCAATCGACGGTCACCAGGTCGCCCGGCTGCAGCGCCCGTCCGGTCGGCGCATGGTGCGGGACGGCCGCGTTGGCGCCGCTCGCGACGATCGAGGGGAACGCGACCGCGTCGGCGCCGAGGTCGACGAAGCGCCGCTCGAGCGCTCGGGCGAGCTCACGCTCCGTACGGCCGACGGCAACCACGTCGGCGAACAGCCACTCCAGCGCATCCACCGTGATCGAGCAGGCGGCGGCGAGCCGGGCCAGCTCCGCGTCGTCCTTGACCACCCGGAGCGCCTCGACGACGCCCTCGGTCCCGACCAGCGCCCGGTCGTGCTCGTCGGCGCGTTGCTGCCAACGGCGGGCGTCGCCCCAGCTGAGATGCTCGGCCTCGACCCCGAGGCGGTCGAATCCCGGCGCGAGGGCAACGGAGATCGGGTCCCGTGTAAG
>JBBDSX010000109.1:0-7093 GCA_040904725.1 Egicoccus sp. | reverse complement strand
AGTCCCAGATCTTCGACCAGCCGTCGACGGCCTGCTCGGCGCGGTAGGCGGCAGGCCGGTCGTAGTAGAAGAAGCCGTGGCCGGCGTCGTCGTAGCGGTGCATCTCGTAGGTCTTGCCGTGGTCGCGCAGGGCCGCCTCGAGCGTGTCGACCGCGTCGCGGTTCGGGCGACCGTCGTCGTTGCCGTAGATCCCGAGCAGCGGGCACGGCAGGTCGGCGACGTACTCGATCGGAGGGACCGGCTGTTTGTCACTCGGGGGGCGGTCGTCGGGGACGATGCCGCCGCCCCAGCAGTCGACGACGGCGTCGGCGCCACCGACCCGGCACGCCGTCAGGAACGCATGACGGGCGCCGGAACAGGTGCCGAACAGGCCGACCTTGCCCGAGGCGGTGGGCAGCGACCGCAGGAACTCGATCGCGCCCCGGCCGTCGCCGACCACCTGGTCGTCGGGCACGCCGCCATGGGCGCGGACGGTTGCGGCGACGTCGTCGGGGTCACCGGCACCGACCCGCGCGTACAGGTCCGGGGAGATGGCGAGGTAGCCGTGGTGGGCGAAGCGTCGCGTTGCCTCGCGGTACCACTCGTCCCAGCCGGGCAGGTGGTGGAACAGCACCACTGCGGGGAACGGCCCGGGACCGAGTGGACGGGCGAAGTACGCCGTCACCGGGTCGCCACCGTGGCCGACGACGGTGGTCGTCTCGGCCACCATCCCCTCGTAGTCGCCCGTCCCCATGTGCCAGCCTCCTCGATCCGGTTGGCGCCACCGTAGTCTTGTCGCGGAGGTGGTCAGTGTGATCGTGTTGGCGCTGCTGGTCGTGTTGTTGGTGGTGGCCGCGGTCTGTTACCCGTTCGCGCGGGTCATCGCCGAGCGGCGCTTTCGCGAGGGCGAACCCACCTGGTGGTCACTGAAGTTGCACGGCGGCGACCGTGAGGCCGCCCTCGAGGAGGACCGCCGCCGCCACGCCGCACGCCAGGAACGTCGTCGTCGGCGGCGGTCTAGTGGCGGATGAGGCGTTCGGCGAGGGTGTTGCCGGTGGGGGCGCGGCCGGTGCGGGCGGCCTTGGCGTCGATGCGGGCCAGGGCGGACTGCAGGTAGCGGGCCGCGATCCAGCGCAACGGTTCGGGTTCCCAGCGTCGCGACCGGTGGCCGACCATGGGTAGCTCGGCGAACTCGGTCGTTTCGGTGACCACCAGGTCGGCGAGGACCCGGCCGGCGAGGTTGGTGGTGGCCACGCCCTGGCCGGTGTAGCCGCAGGCGACCCCGACGCCGGTCCGACGGTCGAACCGGAACGACGGCATCCAGTCGCGCGGCATCGCCAGCGGTCCGCCCCACTCGTGGGCGATCGTGACGCCCTCGAGGTCGGGGAACCAGTCGACGAGTTGCCGACGCAGCAGGGCGTGGGTCGGCTCGTGCCGGTCGTACTCGGAAGCCACGGACGAGCCGTAGTGGTAGGGGGCGCCGCGACCGCCGAACAGCACGCGGCCATCCACGGTGCGTGACAGGTAGTCGACCGTGTAGCGGTGCGACGACAGGCACTCGTGGCCCTGCCAGCCGATCCGCTGCCAGCGGGCGTCGTCGATCGGTTCGGTCAGCACGATCAGCGAGTACAGCGGCATCACGTCGCGCTGGTGGCCGGGCAGTTGCGGCAGCCACGCCTCGGTGGCCAGGACGACGGCGTCGGCGGTCACCTCGCCCCGGTCGGTCACGACCGACGGGTGCGGTGGACCCTCGCGGACCTCGGTCACCCGGGTGCCTTCGACGATCGTGGCGCCGCGTGTCTCCAGGCGCCGGGCGAGGCCCCGAACGAGCCGCCCGGGGTGCACGACCGCGCCGTAGGGGTCGTGCGTGGCACCAACGGCACCGGCGACCGCGACCCGGCGTCGTGTCTCGTCGCCGTCGAGCAGCGCGAGGCCGTCGTCGACCCCGAGGTCGCGCATCGCCTGCAGGCCGCTCTCGAGCGCGGGCCGCTCGTGGGGACCGCGGGCGATGCGCAGGATCCCGCCACGTCGGACCTGGGCGTCGATGTCCGCCTCGAGGCAGACGCGCGCGACCTCGTCGACGGTGCCACGCATGGCGCGGATCGTCGCGGCGGCGATCCCGGGTGACGTGCGGCGCGCGAGTTCGCCCGGCGAGACGCCGAGCACGGGCGACAGCCAGGCGCCGTTGCGGCCGGACGCGCCGAACCCCACCGTCTCGGCCTCGACCACCAGGACGTCCAGGGACGGATCGCGCTCGAGCAGGTACCAGGCGGTCCACAGACCGCTGAAGCCGCCTCCGACCACGACGACATCGGCCCGGTGCCGACCGTCGAGCGGTGCACGGCGCGTGAGATCGTCGCCGGAGGTCGCGAGCCAGTACCCGGTCACGACGGCTCCTGGGCCGCGTCCTGCACGCGCTCGAGGAGTTCGAGCGCCATGCCGTACTCGAGCAGGTGCTCGCCCGACCTCGGGTCGCGGCCGGTCAGCTCGCGGATGCGGTCGAGCCGGTAGGTGAGGGTGTGTCGGTGGACGTTGAGTTCGGCCGCTGCCGGGCCGGGCCGACAGCCGTGGGCGAGGTAGGCGCGCAGGGTCGCCACGAGGTGGGCCGATTCCCGTCCGTCGTGGGCGAGCACGGGGCCGAGTACCTGGTCGACGAAGTCGGTCGCGCCGAGGTCGTCACGGATCCCGGCCAACAGCCCGCCGATGCCGAGCTGGTCGACGTCGCGGACCGGTGCGGGGTCCTCGATGCGGAGGGCGACGTTGGCCTCACGGAGGGCCGATCGCAGGGCCTCGAGTTCGTGTTTCGTGCGGCTGCGACCGACCTGCGGTTCATGCCAGCCCCGCGAGCGCATGGCCGCCACCACCCGTGCCGCTGCGTCGTCGTCACCGTCGGGGACCATGGCGTACAGCGTCCCGGCGACGTGGCCGACCACCGGGCGTCCCAGCGGCAGGAGCGCGTCCTCGACGACCAGGCACAACTGGTGGTCGGTGGCCACCTGGGGGCGGGCCACCGCGAGTACCCGGTACGCCGGTGGCATCGGCACCCCGAGGCGTTCGAGGGCCCGGGCGATCAGCGCGCCGGTGCTCCGGCCCGCCGCGGTCTCGTCGAGCAGTTCGTCCACGCGGTCGCGTCGGGCCTCGCGGACCGATCGGCGACGCGACAGCTCCAGCGACACGCCGGCCAGGCCCTGCTCGAACAGCAGGACCTCGTGCTCGAGCAGCGGCGCGTCGGTCACGGCGACGACCATCGCCTCGAGTTCGTCGCCGATGCGCACGGGCGCCCGGGTCGCCGCCTGCCCGTCACCGACGACGGCCGCCGTCCCGGCGGGTGTCGTCGCCGACCACAACTCGCCGGCGTCGATGACATCCAGGCGGCGGGCGGGGTCGTGTCGCGCGAGTTCGGCGCCGGCGAAGTCGAAGGCCACCAGGGTCGCGCCCGGCATCGCGCGGCCGACCGTGCCGACCACCGCGGCGATCCCCTGGCCCGCCGTGACCGTGGCGAGCACCTGTCGGTGCAGGGCGACCGCGGCACGCAGGGTCGCGAAATGCTCCTCGTAGATGTGGGTCGACACGCGCCGGGTCACCGCGAGGAACGGCACCTCGTAGGGCACGGTGATCAGGGGCAGGTCGTGGGCCTCGCAGGCCGCGACCATGGCCGGTGGCACCGCCTCGAGCGACACACCGGTGCCGAACCCGACCGCGACCACGCCCCGTGCCGCCAGGCCGGCGATCAGGCGTTGCTGCAGGGCCTCGCTGTCCTTGACCCCGAGTCCCGTGGTCAGCAGCAACTCGCCGCCCTCGAGCCATGGCGTCGGGTCCGGGGTGTCGGAGATGTGGGCCCAACGGATCGGCCCCCGCTGGTCGAGGCCGGTACGCCCGGCGATCAACTCCAGGCCGAGGCCGGGGTCGGCGAGCAGTTCGGATGGCCACAGTGGCACGGGACCCCCACGGTCGACGACGGGGTCGAGGACCGGCGAAGCGTAGTCGTCGGGCGCCCGCCCGACCGTGGCGGCCCACCGCGTGTCCAGTCCGGCCACCCGCAACGCCTCTCCCGTGGGTCGCCCGGCGGACGCTACGCCGCCCGATGGGGTGCGGCTTCGGACGAAACGCACACGCGTTGCTGCAGGACTTGGACGATCGGCGAAGCTGGGGCGGAAAGCAGCATCGTTTTCGCCAGGTGGCCAAGACCGGCCCGGACATGGATGCCGGACGGCCAACGACAGTGGTCCTCGCCGTTTCCTAGCGTCCGACGCGGGAGCGAGCGACTGGGAGGTCGACGAGTGCGTGAGGTCAGCAACCTGATCGGTGGCAAGCTGCAGGCGCCGCGGTCGGGCGAGACGATGGAGTTGGTCGATCCCGCCACGGGCAAGGTCTTCGCGACCGCGCCGAAGTCGGGGGCCGAGGACGTCGACGCCGCCTGCCGGGCCGCCGGCGATGCCTTCGCCGGCTGGCGTGATGCGACGCCGTCCGAACGGAGCCTGGCGTTGTTGCGGATCGCCGACGCGATCGAGCAGCGCGGCGAAGAACTCGTCCGCCTCGAGTGCGAGAACACCGGCAAGCCGTTCCAGCTCACGATGGACGAGGAACTGCCGCCCGCCGTGGACCAGATCCGCTTCTTCGCCGGGGCCGCCCGGGTCCTCGAGGGACGCTCGGCCGGCGAGTACATGCCCGGCCACACCTCGTACGTGCGCCGCGAGCCGATCGGGGTGTGCGCCCAGGTGGCGCCGTGGAACTACCCGATGATGATGGCCGTGTGGAAGTTCGCGCCGGCCCTCGCGGCGGGCAACACGGTCGTGCTCAAGCCCAGCGACACCACGCCGGTCTCGACGGTGTGGATGGCCGAGTTGATGCAGGAGTTCCTGCCGCCGGGCGTGATGAACGTCATCTGCGGGGACCGTGACACCGGCCGCGCGCTGGTCACCCACGAGATCCCGCAGTTCGTCTCGGTCACCGGCTCGGTCCGGGCGGGCATGGAGGTCGCCGAGTCGGTTGCACGCGATCTCAAGATCACCCACCTCGAACTGGGCGGCAAGGCCCCCGTCATCGTCTTCGACGACGCCGACGTCGAACATGCCGCGGCCGGCATCGCCGGTGCGGGCTACTTCAACGCCGGCCAGGACTGCACCGCGGCCTCCCGCGTGCTCGCGGGCGCAGGGATCTACGACGACCTCGTCGCCGCGCTCGCCGAGCAGGCACGCGGCACCACCACCGGCCCGCCCGGCGACGCCGAGGAGGCCGACTACGGCCCGCTCAACAACATCAACCAGCACGAGCGCGTGCAGGGCTTCTTCGACCGCAGGCCGGACCACCTCGAGGTGGTCGCCGGCGGCCACCCGCTGGCCCGCGACGGCTTCTTCTTCGAGCCGACCGTCGTCGCCGGGCTGCAGCAGGACGACGAGATGAGCCAGACCGAGATCTTCGGGCCGGTCCTGACCGTGCAGCGGTTCGAGGCCGAGGAGCAGGCCCTGAGCTGGGCGAACAGCGTCAAGTACGGCCTCGCCTCGAGCGTGTGGACCAAGGATCACGGGCGCGCGATGCGGGTGGCCAAGGGCCTCGACTTCGGCGCGGTCTGGATCAACACCCACATCCCGATCGTGGCCGAGATGCCGCACGGCGGGTTCAAGCACTCGGGCCACGGCAAGGACCTGTCCATGTACAGCCTCGAGGACTACACCCGCATCAAGCACGTGATGTCCGACATCACGGTCTAGCGCCGAAGCCGAAACCTCCACGACACGGTCATCGGGCAGCGTCGGGCCTGCCGAGACCGGAACAGGACCACGGAGCGGCGGCGGCCGAGTGAATCCGAAGGACGAGGCCGTCGGTCTCGGAGGAGAAGACATGAGCACGGCGGAACTGGCAAGCGGCAACCTGTGGCTGCACTTCACCCGCACGTCGGACTGGCTCGGCGACGCGCCGACCATCCCGACGCTGGACCGCGCCGAGGGGTGCTACGTCTGGGACTCGACCGGCAAGCGCTACCTCGACGCGCTCTCGGCGCTGTTCTGTGCGCAGATCGGCTACGGACACGCGTCGATGGGCGAGGTCGCCAAGCGACAGATGGACACCCTGCCGTTCTGGACGAACTGGGCCTACGCGCATCAGCCGGCGATCGACCTCGCGGCCGCGTTGGCCGAGCGCTTCCCCGGCGACCTCAAGCACTTCTTCTTCGTCAACTCCGGCTCCGAGGCCGTCGAGTCGGCCGTCAAGCTCGCCCAGCAGTACCACGCCCTCAACGGCGACCCGGACCGCAAGCTGGTCATCAGCCGCAACTACGCCTACCACGGCACCACGCTCGGCGCGCTCGGCGTCACCGGCCTGGCCGGACTGCGTGAACCGTTCGAACCGTTGCGGCCCGTGCACCACTACGTGCCCAACACCAACGCCTACCGCCCGCAGGTCGACGACCCGGCCCAGGCGATCGAGGACAAGATCCTCGAACTCGGGCCCGAGAACGTCTCGCTCGTGATCGCCGAACCGGTCCAGAACGCCGGCGGCTGCTTCACGCCGCCCGCCGACTACTGGCCGCGGCTGCGCGAGATCTGCGACCGTCACGGGGTGCTGCTCGCCTGCGACGAGGTGATCACCGGCTTCGGCCGGCTCGGCTACTGGACCGGCTCCGAGAAGTACGGCGTGGTTCCCGACCTGCTCACCTTCGCCAAGGGCGTGACCTCGGCCTACATGCCTCTCGGTGGCGTCGCGTTCAACGAGCGCGTCGGCAAGGTCATGCAGCTCGAGAAGACCACGATGTTCGTGCACGGCGCGACCTGGGGCGGTCACCCCGTCGCGTGCGCGGTCGCGCTCGAGAACCTGCGCCTGTTCGACGAACTCGGCGTGCTCGACAACGTCCGCGCCAACGAGGGTTGGTTCGAGGAGCAGTTGCGCGGCCTGTACGACCGCCACGAGATCATCGGTGACGTCCGCGGCACGGGCTACTTCTGGGCGCTCGAGCTGGTGAAGGACCGCAAGAACAAGATCATGTTCGACGACGACGAGTCCGAGCGGCTTCTGCGCGGGTTCCTGTCGGCGCGGTTGCTCGAGCTCGGCATGATCTGCCGGGCCGACGACCGTGACGAGCCGGTCATCCAGCTCTCGCCGCCGCTGGTCGCCGACC
>JBBDSX010000108.1:0-7115 GCA_040904725.1 Egicoccus sp. | reverse complement strand
AACAGACCGGCAAGATCGTCCAGGCCCTCGGCATCTCGTTCGAGTAGCGCCGTGCATGCCGACGGAGCCCTGAAGGCTTCGCACCGCACCACCGACGAGGTCGAATCGCCCCGGGATCGCCCCGAGATCGCGGCCCGTTCGGCGGCGCCCACTCCGAACCCTCACATGCCGTAGATCTCGGGCTTCGCGGCGCGCTGCAGCAGGGCGTCGACCAACTGGCTCGGGTCGTAGCCGGCGTGGCAGACGGCGACCACGCCCTCGGTGATGGGCATCTCGACCTCGGCCTGTTCCGCCAGACCGAGGATCGCCCGCGAGGACTTCACGCCCTCGGCGACCATGTTCATCGAGTCGATGATCGCGTCGAGGGACTCGCCACGACCGAGGCGCTCACCGACCGTGCGGTTGCGCGACTTCGGTGACGTGCAGGTCGCCACGAGATCACCCACACCGGCCAGCCCCGAGAACGTCAACGGCTGCCCGCCGAGCGCGACCCCGAGCCGCACCATCTCGGCGAGCCCGCGCGTGATGACGGCCGCCATCGTGTTGTCGCCGAAGCCGAGCCCGTGGGCCATGCCGGCCGCCAACGCGATCACGTTCTTGACCGCCCCGCCGACCTCGACACCGACCTTGTCCGGGTTGGTGTACACCCGGAAGTAGGGCGCCATGACGGCCTGCTGCACCCGCTCGGCCCGGCGTTCGTCGGGGCTGGCCGCCACCGTCGCCGCCGGCAACCGCTGCGCGCACTCCTTGGCCAGGTTGGGCCCGGACACGACCACGACGCGGTCGGGATCGCAGTCGAGCGACTCGGCCACGACCTGGCTGCCGAAACGCTTCGAGGCGACGTCGACGCCCTTGATCAGGCTCACCAGCGTGGCGTCCGCCGGGATGGACGACCCCCAGGCGGTGAGCTGTTCCTCGATGCCGACCGAGGGCACCGCGAGGACCACGACGTCGGCGTCGGCGAGTGCCGCCTCGGGATCCGAGGTGGCATCGAGGTCGTCGGGAAGTTGCACGTCCGGCAGGTAGCCGATGTTCGAGTGCTGCTCGCGGATCTCGACCGCGATCTCGTCACGCCGCGACCACACCGTGGTCGGTTCGCCGGCGTCGACGCACATCATGCCGAAGGCCGTTCCCCACGACCCGGCTCCCATGACCGCGACCTTGCCCACCGCGTCTGACCTCTCCCGTCGTGACCGCCGAGGCGTTTCCGGCCGCGTGACCCTACCGGGATAGCCTGCCGACGATGTCGTCTTCCACCGTCACGCTCGTCCCGCTCCGTGCCCCGGGCGCGGGCAAGACACGGCTGGCCGCGTGGCTGACCCCCGAGCAGCGGGCCGCCTTGGCCGGCGCGATGCTGGCCGACGTCTGCGCCGCCCTCCGCGCCAGCCCGGTCGACGAGGTCATCGTGGTGGCCGGCGGGGAAGCCGCCGCGGCCGCCGCCTCGGCCCTCGGTCTCGAGGTCATCGCGGACCCGCCCGGCAGCACCGGCCTCGATGCCGCGCTCCGTGCGGCGCAGCACCACCTCGGCCGCCCTGATGGACTGCTCGTCGTCACCGCCGACCTGCCCTGCCTGCACGCCGACGACATCGAGGCCGTCCTGGCGGCCGAGGGCGACGTCGTGATCGCCCCCACCGACGACGGGGGCACCGGTGGACTGCTGCGGCGGCCCGCCGGCGCGATGCCCACCGCGTACGGGCCCGCCTCGGCGCAACGCCACCACGCCGAAGCCCGGCGACGCGGCCTCTCGGTCGCGACCGTGCGCGCCCCGGGCTTCGCCGTCGACGTCGACACCGTGGCCGACCTCGATGCCCTCGCGTCCCGCCCCGTCGGCCGGGCCACGGCGGCCCTGCTCGCCGGCTGGGACCGCCACGACGCCGAGACCGGCTGAGCCGACTGCCCCGGCTATCCTCGCGGCTCCAGGAATCCCCCGGGCCATCGAACCGGGAACCCCGACGCGAGGAGCACCCGGACATGCCGCAGGGCACGGTCAGACACTTCGACCCGGCGACGCGTTCCGGCACGCTGCTCGACGACCAGTTGCGCGAGTACCGCTACAGCACCGAGGCGTTCGACGGCTCGGGCCTGTTCGAACTGCGCATCGGCCAGCGGGTCCGGTTCGAACTCGAAGGCGACGAGGACGATCCCACCATCACCCGCCTCGGCATCGTCAGCCTCTAGGCGTTCTCGGGGAGTTCGTCGAGAACGAGCGCGGTGCGGGCGAACAGGCCCTGACCGTGGTCGACGCCGTTGTTGTCCGACCACTCGCGGGTCTCCTCGAGCGCCTCGCGCAGGACCGCGACGGCGTCGGAGGCCGTCGCCCCGTATTCGGCGAGCGCCGCCGAGGCGACCTTGTCCGGGTCGGTCTCGATCAATTCGCGCACGAGGCGGTCCGAGTCCGGCTCGTCGCGCCATGCCAGCGCGCAGGCCGCGGTGAAGGCGGGCGAGTCGAACTGGCCGTCGGAGGCGATGATGGCGAGGTGCATCAGCGCCTTCGCCGACAGCCGGTCCTCGTCGGCGACCGCGGCGACCAGCGGCGCATACGGGCCGAGGTCGGCGTCGTCGACCAGGGGCGCGTGCAACTGCAGGTACTTCGTGCGCACCGGCAGGTTCTGGTGCACCTCGAGGTCGTCGGGCACGTCGCCGTCCAACCACGCCTTGAGCGGCTTGGCCTGCTCCCAGTACTCGGCCGGCGTCGCGCTCGCACGCACCGACGCGGGGGCCGCCAGCGTCTTGGCCGGGTCGACCGAGTAGCTGACCAGTCCCTTGCCGTACTCGTCCGCGTGCGCCTTGGCGTAGTCGGCCGACAGCCAGGCGCTCACGCGCTTGCCGTTGGCGAAGGTGCCGGGGGCGGCATTGTCGAACTCGCTCGGCGGGCCGAACAGCGAGGACAGGTCGGCGCGGGTGCGCAGACCGTCCTCCTCGATCAGCGGCAGCCGGCGGGGCGGGGTGAGGTGGTAGACGTCGACGCGGGGCACGTTGGATGCGCTCCTGGCAGGGGCGGGTGACGGGCGGCGAGGGTAGTCGGCCGTAGCATGCCTGCCGTGTCCGACGACCTGCACGCCCTCACCATGCCCACGCCGCCGGACGGCTTCTCGCTGCGACGGGCCACCTGGGACGACCTCTTCACCGTCGCGGGGCTGTACGCCGCGTGCTCGGTGGCGCGCGTCGGGGCGGTCACGACCCGGCCCGGCGACCTGCGGGTGCGCTGGCTCGAACTCGGTGGGCCCGACGACGTCCTGCTGGTCGAGCGCCCCGACGCGTCACCGTCACTGGTGGCCGCGCTCGAGTTCCAGGTCGACGTCGACCCCTGGACCGACGAACTCGACCTGCACGTCGAGGGACGGGTGCATCCCGACTGGGAGGGCCACGGCCTGGCGACCTACCTGCTCGACCACGCCGAGCAGCGCGCGCGCCACGAGGCCTGGGGGGCCGCCCGCGACACCGCGGTACTGCGCACCACGGTCATCGACGGCGACGCGCGCGCCCACAGCTTCTTCGCCCACCGCGGCTTCGTCCCGGTCCGCTACCTGCTCGAACTGCGCCTCGACCTGCACGCCGCGCCACCGGCACCGACCTGGCCCACCGGCATCATCTGCCGCACCTTCGAGCCGGGCCGCGACGAAGCGGCGCTGTGGGCGGCCCACCTCGACGCGTTCGCCGGCAACCCCGAGTTCCTGCCGCTCGAACTCGACGAGTGGGTCGAGGCGCACCTGCGCGACCCGGGCTTCGACCCGGCGCTCGTGCTGCTCGCCGAAGCCCAACCCGGGGTCGGCGTCGGCGACGACGGCCCGCTGGACGAACCGACCCTCGTCGGGTTCGCCTGGTGCCGCGCCGGCGCCGAGGGTGCCGCCGAGGAGGGCTGGATCCGCGACCTCGCCGTCGTGCCGGCCTGGCAGGGCCACGGCATCGGCATGGCGCTGTTGCGCGCCGCGTTCGCGGCCTTCCGGGCCCGCGGCCTGACCGGTGTGCAACTCGAGGTCGACGACATCACCCTCGACGGCGCCGTGCAGCTGTACCGCCGCGCCGGCATGCGTATCGCCCGACGCACCGACGTGCTCGAACAACTGCTGGTCGCCGACGCCCCCGTCGACGACCCCGGCCCCCTGCCGCCGGCAGCTTGACCGCTGCGGTAGACGCCGCCGCCGGTGACCAGTTCGGCACACGCCACGGGTCGTTCACATCCGCCGGGTACAGGAACCGGCGGCAGATCAGACCGGTGGGGTGCCGGGCACGGGGATCAGCTCGTCGTTGGCGATCTCGGGGTCGGACGCGTCGGCCTCGTCGACCTCGTCGCGCCGGATGCCGAGCAAAAACAGGATCGCGTCGAGGTAGGGCACCGACACGGCGGTGTCGGCCGCGTCACGCACGACCGGCTTGGCGTTGAAGGCGATGCCGAGCCCGGCGGTGGCGAGCATGTCGAGGTCGTTGGCGCCGTCACCGATGGCGACGGTCTGCTCGAGTGGCACCTGCTCGGCTGCGGCGATGCGACGCAGCACCGCGGCCTTGCCGGCGCGGTCGATCACCTCGCCGAGCACCCGGCCGGTCAGCACGCCGTCGACGATCTCGAGTTCGTTGGCGACCGCGTGGTCGAGTCCGAGGTCGCGGGCCAACCCGTCGGTGATGGCGGTGAACCCGCCGGACACGATCGCGACCGTGTAGCCGAGCCGCTTGAGCGTGCGCACGAACGTGCGGGCGCCCGGGGTCAGGCGCAGCCGGTCGCGAACTTCGTCGAGCGCGCTGGCCGGCGTGCCCGCGAGCTTGGCGACCCGCTCGCGCAGGGATGCCTCGAAGTCGAGTTCGCCGTGCATGGCGCGGGCGGTGATGTCGGCGACCTCGCGGGCGCACCCGGCGACGTCGGCGAGCAGTTCGATGACCTCGTCCTGGATCAGCGTGGAGTCGACGTCCAGGACGACCAGGCGTTTCGCGCGACGCTCGAGGCTCTCGCGCTGGATCGCGACGTCGACGCCGTGTTCGCGACTGGCGGCGACCAGCGCCTGCCGCATCTGCTCGATGTCGCCGTCGACGACCACGAACTCGTAGGACACGACCGGGTAGCGCGCCAGGCGAAGGATGCGGTCGATGTTGCCGCGGCCCTCGGCGATCGCGCCGGTGACGGCCGAGAGCGCGGCCGGCGCCAGGGTCTGGCCGATGACCGTCACGACGAAGCGGGGCTTGGTGGCCCGCTGCGAGGTCTCCTCGACCACCTCGAATTCGAGTTGCAGGCCGTGCTCCCAGCCGTGGAACAGCAGGTCCTTGAGCACGTCGTCGCCGGTGGAGATACCGACGAGGAGGTCGAGGGTCAGGCGTTCGCGGACGACGACCTGCTCCATGTCGTACAGGGTCGCGCCCGTCTCGGCGAGCACGGCGAGCAGCCCGGTGGTGATCCCGGGGCGGTCGCGTCCCGTGCAGCGCACCAGGATCGTCCGGAGCTCTTCGTCCATGATCTCGAGCCTATCCCCCACCCGCCTACGCTCCCGGTTCGTCGACACGAGACGTTCTCGTAAGGGTGGGCACGCAGCATGGCAACGAAGAACCCCGCGCTCGAACGACTCGGCGGCTACCCCCTTGCGCGCCTGCAGGACCTCGCCAACGAACTGCGGGCCGACGGGCAGCCGCTGGCCGACTTCTCGATCGGCGACCCCGACGAGCCGACCCCGCCGTTCATCCGCGACGCGCTGATCGACGCCGTCGGCCCGGTCAGCCGCTACCCCACCGCGGCGGGCCAGCCGGGCTTGCGTGCGGCGGTGGCCGCGTGGCTGCAGACCCGCCACGGTGTCGAGGTGGATCCCGACGTGCACGTGCTGCCCTCGGCCGGCAGCAAGGAGGCGATCTTCCACCTGCCACTCGCGGTGCTCGACCCGCACGGCGACCGGCGCAACGTCATCTGGGGCGACCCGGGCTATCCGGTCTATGGCCGCGGTGCGCTGTTCGCCGGCGGCGAGTCCGACCCGGTCACGTTGACACACGAGGCGGGGTGGCGGCTCGACCTCGACACCCTCGAAGCGGACCGCCTGCGGGCGGCCTGCATCGCCTGGGTCAATTACCCGCACAACCCGACCGGCGCGACCGTCGACGCCGACTGGTACCGCCGGCAGCTCGCGGTCGCGCGCGAGCACGGCCTGCTGCTGGCATCCGACGAGTGCTACCAGGAGGTGTGGTTCGACGACCCGGCGCCGAGCGTGCTCGAGGTGTGCGACGGCGACTTCACCGACGTGCTCGCGTTCGTGTCGCTGTCGAAGCGTTCGGGGATGACCGGCTACCGGGCGGGCGCGATCGTGGGCGACCCGGAGATGATCCGCCGGTTGCGACTGCTGCGTCCGAACATGGGCACCGCCTCCCCCGACTTCGTCCAGGCTGCCGCGACCGCCGCGTGGCGTGACCAGACCCACGTCGATGCGCGCCGTGCGGTCTTCGCCGCCAAACGCGACGTGGTGCTCGGCTTCCTCGGGGACGCCGGCATCGAGGTCAGCGGGTCACAGGCGACCTTCTACGTCTGGTTCCGCGCGCCGGGGGGTGACGACGCCGCCTACGCCGAGGCACTGCTACAGGAACGGATCGTGGCGTCACCGGGGCGCTCGTTCGGACCGGCCGGCGCCGGGTGGCTGCGCCTGGCGTTGGTCCCGACCGTGCAGGGCTGCCGCGAGGCGGTCGAGCGCTGGGCCGGCGCGATCGACGCCGGACGCCTGCCCACCTGAGCTGACCCTCCCGATGAGTTTTGGACGCCGGGCGAGTCCATCCCTACCCACCAGGATCGGATTCCGCGATGGCACTGCCAGAGATCGTCGACCGCGAGGAGTGGCGCGCCGCCCGCGTGGCGCTGCTCGAGCGCGAGAAGGCCCTGACCCGAGCCCGCGACGAACTGAACGCCGCCCGCCGCCGCCTCCCGATGGTCGAGGTCACCACGCCCTACGCCTTCGAGGGCCCTGCTGGCGAGGTGGGCCTGCTCGAGCTGTTCGACGGCCGACGCCAGCTGATCGTCTATCACTTCATGTTCCAGCCGGACTGGGAGGAGCCCTGCCCCAGCTGCTCGAGCGGGGCCGACGAGGCCAGCCTGGGACTCCTCGACCACCTGCACGCCCGCGACACGTCGTTCGTGTACGTGTCGCGCGCCCCCT
>JBBDSX010000107.1:0-1206 GCA_040904725.1 Egicoccus sp. | reverse complement strand
ATGATGCGGAACTCGATGCCGTCGAGGTAGGGGCCCTCGCCCCAGTAGTCCTCGAAGGCCTCGAGTTCGATCACGTCGGCACCCGACGACACCAGGCGGAACGGTCCCGTCCCGACCGCCTCGTCATCGAGCGTGCCCGCGTCGATCGCCTCGGACGGCGCGATCGCGAGGCCCTTGAAGGGGCCGAGTTGGGTCAGCAGGTTCGGTGCCGGCCGGTTGAGGTTGACGGTCAGGGTGTAGTCGTCGGTGGCCTCGAACGAGTCGACCATCGCGAGCCGCCAGCCGTTGGCGCCCTCGGCCTGGATGTACTCGAGCGACGCCACGGCGTCCTCGGCCGTGAAGTCGGTGCCGTCGTGGAAGGTGACCCCTTCCCGAAGCTGGAACGTCCAGGTCAACAGGTCGTCGGAGGTCTCCCACGACTCGGCCAGCGCCGGCTCCATCGACAGATCGTCGCCGGGCTGCACGAGCGTGTCGTAGACGTTCTCGAGCACCGTGAACGCGAACGACGAGGTGGTGGTCAACGGGTTGAGTTGGTCGGGCTCGCCACCGATCGCGGCGACCAGGGTGCCGCCCTCGGCCGCCGAGGCCTCCCCGCCGTCCTCGGTGTCGGCGCCATCGTCGTCCGTCCCCGCGTCCGCGTCGGTCGGCTCGGCATCGGGGTCATCGACGTCGACCCCGCCACCGCCATCACCGCACGCGGTCAGCAGCAGGGCAGAGGCGGTGGCGACGGCCAGCAGTCGAATACGCACGGCAGGGTCCTGACTCGGGTCCGACCGACCCTAGGAAGCCGTGCCAGCGAGCGGACCATGTTCGATCGGACAGGTTCACCATCCACCCGGGCTGTGGATAAACCTGTGGGCATGTGGACGGGGAACACCCGTGGACTTCCACACCTGTGGTCACACCTGTGGAATTCGTACGTGTGTTCGGATCTTCTGGACTGGGTCCCCTGCCTCGCTTCGCTCGTTGCCCCCCCAGTCCTGCGCGTACGTCATCCGCGGCGAACGTGCGGGTCAGGCGTCGTCGCTGACGTGGCCGTCGACGATGCGCAGGACGCGGTCGGCGTGGTGAGGCGCCGATCGCCTTGAGCACCGCGTACTGGCCGCGACGCTCGAGGGTGAGCAGGACGAAGAACAGCGCGACCACGAGTAGGTCGCGGCCGTCCTCGACCACCACGTTGAGAGCCTGCACGGCCCCCTCGGCGAG
>JBBDSX010000106.1:0-7183 GCA_040904725.1 Egicoccus sp. | reverse complement strand
CAGCTCGGACCTGTTCTACGACCCGCGCGGCGGCGACTACTTCGACATGATGAACAAGATGGGCGTCCTGGCCGTCGAGATGGAGGCGGCCGGCATCTATGGCGTCGCCGCCGAGCACGGCGCACGCGCGCTGACCATCCTCACCGTCAGCGACCACATCCGCAGCGGCGAGGCCACCACGTCCGAGGAGCGGCAGACCACCTTCGACGCGATGGTCCGGATCGCCCTCGAGGGCCTCAAGCTCGACACCGAGCGCAACCCGGGCTGAGCGCGAGGCCCACAACGCCGGGGCAAACGAACCTCAGCGGTCGCGGCGGTCGAAGAAGCCGCCGTCGCGGCCGTTGCGGTCGGCGACCAGGCCGGCCAGCGTCGACAGGGCGATCTCGGCCGGTTGCTTCGAACCGATGTCGAGCCCGATCGGGCGCCGCACGGTCTCGATGAGGTCGGCCTCGACGCCTTCGGCGGCCAACGCCTCGCGGTGCGGGCCGGCGTGGCGGGGCGAACCCATGATTCCGATCCAGCGGGGTCGGGCACGCACCAGTGGCGCCATCATCGGACCGATGTCGTCGCGGTGGTGGTCGGTCACGACCACGTCCGCGCCGGCCACCGAGGCGTTCGTCGGGTCGCTGAGCACCGCGTCGACGACCGCCCGGTGCCCGTCGGTGATCCGCGAGGCGTCGGGCTCGAGCAGCACCGTCGAGTAGCCCAATTCGCGTCCCCACTGCAGCAGGTACGCCGCGACGTCGTTGGCGTAGACCGCCACCAGCACCTTGGTGTCGGTCGGGTCGGGCGTCGCCTCCCCGTGCGCGACGTCGCAGGCGGGATCGTGTTCGCTCATCCAAAGGCTCCCGGCGCCGGTGGCTGCAGGCCGCGCCGCGGCCGACGATACTGCCCGTCCCCGATCGACGGAGCATTGCGTGGGACGACCCGAGGGACCGACCGAACTCGCCGAGGCACTGGCGCAGCGCGCCTACCTCGCCGACCGGGGGTTGGTCACCGCGCTCCACCTCGCGCACCGGCTGGGACGGCCGTTGCTGCTGGAGGGCGACGCCGGGGTCGGCAAGACCGAGGCGGCCAAGACCATGGCCGACGTGCTGGGCGCCGAACTGGTCCGCCTGCAGTGCTACGAGGGCATCGACCGGGCGCAGGCGCTGTACGCGTGGGACCACCCGCGACAGTTGCTGCACGTTCGCACGCTCGAGGCGTCGGGGGAGCGGCCCGACCAGCACGAGAGCGAGTTGTACACCCGCCGGTTCCTGCTGCCCCGGCCGCTGCTGACCGCGCTGGAGGCGGGCGCCGGTGCGGTACTGCTCGTCGACGAGATCGACCGGGCCGACGACGAGTTCGAGGCGTTCCTGCTCGAGATCCTCAGCGACTTCCAGGTCTCGATCCCCGAGTTGGGCACGATCACGGCCGCGCAGCCCCCGCTGGTGATCCTGACCTCCAACCGCACCCGCGAATTGTCCGAGGCCCTGCGGCGCCGCTGCCTGTACCACTGGATCGACCACCCCGACGTCGAACGCGAGGCCGCCATCGTCCGCGTCCGCGTCCCCGAGATCCCCGAGGCCCTGGCCCGCCGAGTCGCCGGTGTCGTCGCGAAGCTGCGTGCGCTCGACCTGCACAAGCCGCCGGGCGTGGCCGAGACCGTGGACTGGGCCCGCGTCGCGGTCGACCTCGGCGGCGACCTCGACGCGCAGACCGCGGCCGACACGCTGGGCGTCGTCGTCAAGGACCGCGACGACCTGGCGACGGTGCGCGCGGTCCTCGACGAGGTGGTCGAGGTCGAGGCGTGAGGTCCGCGGCGGACGGTGCCGACCACGTCGCGGCGCTGGCGGGCGGGCTCCGCGGCGAGGGCGTCCCCGTCGGGACCGGCCAGGTGACGGCCTGTGCGACGGCACTGGCCGATCTCGACCCGGACGACCTCGAGGGCCGCTACTGGGCCGGGCGGATCACGCTGTGCTCGCAGCCCGGCCATGTCCCGGTCTACGACCGTGTCTTCGCGGAGGTGGTCAGCGGGGGTGGCACCCCGCCGCCGTTGCCGTTCCCCGACGAGTCGATCCCCGAACGCGAGGCGGGTTCGGACCGCCGTGGCGGTGGCCCGGGCGACGACGAGGTGGTGGCGGGCGCGCTGGCCATGGCGCAGGAGCGGCTTCGGCACCGCCGCTTCGACCGCCTCGGCACCGACGAACGCCGCGAGGTCGACCGCCTCGTCGATGCGTTGCGCGTGTCCCTGCCGCGCCGGCGGACGCGGCGCCGCATGCCGGGCAGCGGCGACGACCTCGACCTCACACGGACCCTGGAGCGGGCGATGCGGTTCGAGGGCGAGGTGCTCGAGTTCGACCGTCTCACCCGACGCCCCCGGCGACGGCCGCTGGTCGTCCTGCTCGACGTGTCCGGATCGATGGCCGCCTACGCCCGCCCCCTGCTGCGTTTCGCTGTGGCCGCCGGCGCCGGCGCCGCACGGTCCCGCCGCCGCGTCGAGGTGTTCGCGTTTGGCACGCGGCTGACCCGCCTGACCGAGGCGCTGGCCGCGGGCGACCCCGACACCGCACTGGCCGACGCCGCCGAACGGGTCGTCGACTGGGACGGCGGCACCCGGATCGCAGCCAACGTCGACCGCCTGGTGCGGACCTGGGGGCGGCGGGGAGTCCTGCGCGGTGCCGTGGTCGTGGTCTGTTCGGACGGCCTCGAACGGGGCGATCCGGACCGCCTCGGGCGTGCGGTCGCCCGCCTGCGGCGCAGCGTGCACCGCGTGGTCTGGGTCAACCCGCTCGCCGGTGATCCGCGCTTCGCGCCGACCCAGCGCGGGATGGCGGCGGCGCTGCCGCACGTGGACGTGTTCCTGCCCGGCCACGACCTGGTCAGCCTCGAGGACCTGGTCGGCGTGCTCGCCGACCTGCGCTGAGACCCGCTACTCGACCTCGGCGATCGCCCGCAGGCGGGCGGCCAGCGCCGGGTCGCCCTCGATCTGCAGCGCATCGGCGTCCGCACGGCCCCACAGCCACAGGTCGAGATCCCAGGCAGCGCCCCGGACCGTGGTGTCGTGCTCGGCGAGGTCCTCGACGACCATGAGTGCGTCCTCGTCGTAGACCGCGGCAGAGTTCGGGGAGCTGCCGGTGAACCGGCCGAAGCGGATCGACCACGCGTCGCCGGTGTCGGTGGTCTCGACGCGGATCGTGCGTCCGTCGTCGGCGAACGACCCCCACGACGGCACGCCGTCGAGGAAGACGGTCAGTAGTTCGTCCACCCCGTCCGCGGCGATCGCGGCGTCGATGTCGCTGACCTCGGTCCCGGCCACGAGTTCGGCGTCGACGCGGTGGATGAGGGCTTCGTGGGCCTGGCGGCGGGCGACCCAGCCGATGTACTCGCCGTTCTCGTCCCACGACCAGCACCACTCGGACGGCAGCCGGCTGCGCAGGGCGTGCAGCAGCGTCAGGGTCTGCTCCTCGAGCACCGTGGCCAGGTACTCGGGCGCCGGACGGGCGAGGTCGGGAACCTGGTCGGGTTCCTCGACGCCACCGGCGATCCGGGCCCAGAAGAACTGGACCTCGGTGAGGTGCCACAGCAGGTCGGCCGCGTCCCAGTCGGGGCACGACGGCACGGCCGCGTCGTGGCGCGCCGTGACCGCGACCCGCGCGAAACGGGCGGTCTGGTCGGCGAGCAGGTCGAGGTAGGTGTCGTGGTCCATGCGCGAACGATACGCATCGGGGGCCCGGGGTGCGGTCGCGCCGGGACGGGCTCAGCCGGCGTCGGCCCAGTCCACGTCGAGGGCCAACAGTTGCTGCGCGATCAGTTCGTGTCCGGCGTTGCTCGGGTGCAGGCCGTCCACCGAGATCAGGAAGGTCTCGTTGGGGTCGCCGGTGCCGTGGGGCCCGTGGAAGGCCTCGTGGACGGTGGCGACGGGGATGCCACGCTCCTGGGCCACGTCGGTGAGGGCCGCGTTGAGGTCGTCCATGACCGGTCGCAGCACCTCGAGGTCGTCGGCGACCCGGGGGTTGGCGACGAACGGCTGGTACAGGTCGATCGCGGCGATGCCGGTCGCGTCGCCGTCGCGCAGGGCGATGATCTCGTCGAGGATCGCCGCCCACTGTTCGTCGAGCAGCGCCGTCGCATCACGCAGGCACTGCAGGTTGTCGTCGCCACCGCAGTTGTCGCTGGCATACAACGGGATGGCGTGGAGCAGGTCGTTGGCGCCGATGTCGACGGTGAGCAGGTCCGCCCCCGCGACGGCGGTGCGCATCGCCTCGTCCTCGTCGAGCGCGGTGAGCAGGTCGGTGCTGGTCCAGCCGTTGACCGCGAGGTTGGTGATCTCGAGGTCGGCGCCCGTCTGCGCCTCGAGTTCGGCGGCGTACTCCGCGACGTAGCTGGTCGTCGCGCCCGCCCCGGTCGCCAGCGAGTCACCCAGCGCCACGTAGCTGACCGTCTCCGCCGAGGCGTCGTCGGCCGCGTCCCCCGTCGGCGTCTCCTCCGTCGGCGATGCCTCCGACGCGGTGTCCTCCGGCGACGCCGTCGCGGTCGCCGTCGGCTGGGGCGAGACGCTCGCGCCTGGATCGTCGCCGTCGTCGCACCCGGCGAGCAGGAGTGCGGCAGCGAGCAGGACGGTCCAGACGAGCCGGTGGGTCAGCATGCGTCCACGGTATCCCCGGCTCAGGCGCCGTAGCGCCGGTGCCGTGCGTCGAGACGGTCGTCATCCGCGTCGAGGTCGGCCAGCGTTGCCGCGAGTTCCGCGCGCAGTGCGGTGACGGCCGTGGCGGGGTCGAACGTGGTCGGGCCGGGGACGACACGGTCGCAGATGCCCAGCTCACGCAACGCCGACGCGGTCGGCTTCAGCAACGGCGCGACGTCCTCGGCGCGGGTCGGGTCGCGGTGCAGGATCGACGCGGCCCCCTCGGGTGCGATGACCTCGAACACGGCGTCGTCCTGCATCAGCAGGCGGTCGGTCGCACCGATCGCCAACGCCCCACCGGAGCCGCCCTCGCCGGTCACGACGGCGACGGTCGGCGCCTCGACGGCCAGGACGGCCACGAACGTCTCGGCGATGGCCGCGGCCAGGCCGGCGCGGTCCGAGGCGGGTGAGGGATCGGCGCCGGGTGTGTCGACGAAACTGACCAGCGGCAGGTTCCACCGCCGGGCCAGGTCGGCCGCGCGGCGCAGCTTGCGGAACCCGGCGGCGGTTGCCTGGCCGGGCCGGCGACCGGGCACGTCGGCGACGCCGCGGCGGTCGAACCCGACGACCACGACCCGGCGCTGCCCCAGTCGGGCGACGGCCGCAACCACGGCAGGGTCGTCCTCGCCGGCCCGGTCGCCGCGCAGTTCGAGGTGGTCGTCGAAGACGTCGCGCAGCAGGTCACGGGCCGAGGGACGGTCGGTGCGGCGCGCGGCACGGACCGCGTCCCACGCGCCGTGGACGACGACGGGTTCCTCGACGTGGTCGGCGGCGGGCAGGGGACCGTGGCGCAGCGCAGGGTGGAGCAGGTCGACGTAGGCCTCGAGATAGGGCGGCGCGTCGCCCTCGGCGGCCACCACGTCGACGAGGCCGGCACGCAGGGCCGCCTCGGCGGTGTGGCTGTCCCCGCCGACCGCTTCGCCGGTGAAGGCCTCGACGACGCGCGGGCCGGCGAAGCCGATGGTCGCGCCGGCGTCGGCGACGACCACGTCGGCCAGTGCGCCGTACGACGCGTGGACCCCACCGGTGGTCGGGTGGGTGAAGTGGGCGAGTACCGGCAGGCCGGCGTCGCGAAGTCGTCGGATGCCCTCGGCGGTGCGGGCCATCTGCACCAGCGAGACCATGCCCTCCTGCATGCGGGCGCCGCCGGACGCGGTGACGGCCAGGAACGGCAGCCGTTGTTCGAGTGCGACCTCCATGGCGGCCGCGACCCGGTCGCCATGGACCTGGCCCATCGAACCGCCCAAAAACGAGAAGTCGCCGAGCGCCACCACGACGTCCTGGCCGGCCAGGGTCGCGAGGCCGACGGCGACCGACTCGTCGTGGTCGGCGAGGCCGGCCAACTTGTCGGCGTAGCCGGGGAAGCCCAGCGGGTCACCCCCGCGGGCGGGCGTGTGTGCCGTCGCCGGCAGCGGGCGCAGGTCCCCGCGTCGGAGGCTGCGCGGCAGGTCGATCCGGGTGATGGTGCTCATCGGGAAGCCTCCTGCGCGTCCTGCGCCGGCGGGTAGATCTCGAACAGCTTGAGATCGGCGACGTGGTCGAGGTGGGCGCGCATCGCGTACGCCGCGGCATCCGGGTCGCCGGCCTCGATCGCGACGGCGATCGCTTCGTGGTCGGCGAGGGAGCGTGGGGGGCGCCCCTGCTGGGACAACGATTCACCCCGCGTCTCGGCCACGGCCTCGCGCAGGCGGTCCATCAACTCGGCCAGGACGGGGTTGTGGGCGGCGGCGGTGACGGCCTGGTGGAACGCCCCGTCGCCCTCGAGGCCGATCTCGCCGTCCGCCACCTCGCGGCGCATCAGGTCGAGGCCGTGGGTGATGGCGCCGAGGTCGTCGTCGGTACGCCGCTCGGCGGCCAGTGCCGCGATCGGGATCTCGAGTGCACGTCGGGCCTCGAGCACGGCCGGCAGGCGATGGCGGCGTTCGACGACCCGGGCGAGGGGACCGGAGGTGGGGTCGAGGTCCTGCAGGAAGGTGCCGCCGCCGTGGCGGACCTCGAGGATGCCCTGGGTCTGCAGGACGAGGATGGCCTGGCGAACCGTCGTGCGCGAGACGCCGAGGCGGCGGGCGAGTTCGCGCTCGCCGGGCAACTTGTCACCGACCTGCAGGTCGGACTGCACGACGTGCGAGAGCAGGCGCTCGGCGATGGCCTCGTGCAGTGGCGCCCGCGCGACCGGTCGTAGTGCGGGGGCCACATCGGCCAGCGGGGTGCCTGCCGCCATCGTCGCGCTCCTTCTCCCGGTCCCCGGCTCGGAAACCTGACGCGGATGTCAGATTGGTCTACTGACTGGACCAGTATGCCAGTCGGCCGCCGGCGACGCCAGCCAAGCGACGGCCGGGCGGGCACGGCCCGTCGCTAGGCTCGGCTGCCACCCCGGTCGGGGCCAGTCGTCGCAACGAGGAGTGCATCGCATGGGAGAGTTCGTCCGCCTCGAGGTCGACGCCGAGCGTCGCGTGGGCACGATCCGCATGGACCGGCCGCCGATGAACGCGATCTCCAACCAGGTGTGGCTCGAGA
>JBBDSX010000105.1:0-1218 GCA_040904725.1 Egicoccus sp. | reverse complement strand
CCGACGACCTCCTGCTCCCAAAGCAGGCGCGCTACCAAGCTGCGCTACACCCCGGATTGGTGGCCCCGGGAGGACGAGTCCCGAGCCGCGCGGAGCCTACCGGGCCGCGTCAGACGGCCGTGACCGCGGCCCACGGTCGGCGCTGGTGGCCGTCGGGGGCGCTCGGCGGTTGGACACCTCGCCGTTGAGGTGGAACGATCCACCTCCCGACCGGTCTCGGCCGGCGCAGCCGCATGCCGCGGCGCGAGCCCTTCGTCCGCTCGCGCCGTCGGTCACCGCACCACGCGCCGCCGTTGCCGGGTCCACGACGCCGGCGTCGCCACGACGCCCGTCGGCTCCCACGCTCAAACGAAAGCCACCCATCGTGAAGACGTCCGTCGAGACCCTCGACCCGGTCAAGGTCAAGCTGACCGTCGAGGTCGAGCCCAAGCGCGTGAAGCAGGCCTTCGACCGCGCCGCCAAGGAGCTCGCCAAGCAGGTCAACCTGCCCGGCTTCCGGCCCGGCAAGGCGCCCCGCCGCCTGATCGAACAGCGTTTCGGTGACGGCGTCATCGCCCAGACCGCGCTGGAGAACTCGCTGACCGACTTCTACGTCGAGGCGCTGCGGTCCGAGGAGATCGACGCGGTCAGCCAGCCCGAGGTCGACGTGCAGACCTTCGACGAGAACGAGGGCTGCACCTTCACCGCCGAGATCGAGACCCGTCCGACGTTCGATCCGCCCGACCACGAGGGCATCAGCGTCACCTTCCCCGAGTGGGACATCGACGAGGACGAGATCGGCACGCAGCTCGAGCAGTTGCGCGAGCGCTTCGCCGAGGTCGACGAGGTCGAGCGCGCTGCCGCGGACGGCGACATGGTCACGCTCGACCTGCGGGTCGAGGTGGACGGCACCGACCTCGAGTCGGCCCGGGTCGAGGATGCGCTCTACGAGATCGGCTCGCAGGGCGTCACCCCGAAGCTCGACGAGGAACTGGTCGGCAAGAGCGCCGACGACGAGTTCTCCTACGAGGACGCGCTGCCCGAGGAATACCCCGAGCACGGCGGCGAGCAGGCCACGTTCTTCGTGACCGTCAAGGACGTGCGCGAGAAGACGCTGCCCGACCTCGACGACGACTTCGCCCAGACCGCGTCGGGCTTCGACACGCTCGACGAGTTGAAGCGCGACCTGCGCAACTCGCTGCTGCGTCGCAAGGTCGAGCAGGCCCAGCACGAGCTGCG
>JBBDSX010000104.1:0-1227 GCA_040904725.1 Egicoccus sp. | reverse complement strand
GCTGGTCCTGGTCGCTGACCAGCGTGACCGACTCGAGGAACGTCTCCAGCCCGGCGATGCCCGTGACGCCGCCACCTCGTTCGTGGACCTCACTGGCGACGGACTTCAGTTCACGCAGGTTCTCCTCGCGGCCGAGCGCCTCGATCGTTCGCTCGGCCTGCAGTTCGCGCAGGTAGCCGGTGCGGGTCCAGATCTCCTCGATCAGGTCGGGCACGGCGAGGTCGTGTTCGACCGCGGTGCGCAGGCCGTCGAGGAGGTCGACGAACGAGGTGACGGCGCCGATCGCGCGGGTCGCGAGTCCCTGGACGTGCTCGGCCTGGCGGCACGATTCGAGGAAGCTGATGCCCTCGCGGCGCGCGTGCCATTCCAGCGCCTCGATCGTGCGGTCGCCGACGCCGCGCCGTGGCGTGTTCACGATCCGCCGGGCCGACACGTCGTCGTCGGGATTGATGAGCAGCCGGGCGTAGGCCAGGACGTCCTTGATCTCCTTGCGCTCGTAGAATCGCACCCCGCCGATCACCCGGTAGGGCATACCCACGCGGATGAACACGTCCTCGAGCACGCGCGACTGCGCGTTGGTGCGGTAGAAGACCGCCGCGTCGTCGAAGGTGAAGCCCTCGGCGCGCAGCTTCTCGAGTTCCTCGGCGACGAACGCGGCCTCGTCGTGCTCGTCGTTGGCGTGGTAGCGGACCACCGGTTCGCCAAGCCCCTGGTCGGTCCACAACTCCTTCGGGTAGCGCGAGGCGTTGTGCTTGATGACCGCGTTGGCCGCGTCGAGGATGGTCTGCGTCGACCGGTAGTTCTGCACCAAGGGGATGATCGTCGCGTCCGGATAGTCCCGCTCGAAGTCCAGGAGGTTCTGCACCGTCGCTCCTCGAAAGGCATAGACGGCCTGATCCGGGTCCCCGACGACCATGATGTTGCGATTGGCGGCGGCGAGCAGGTTGACGAGGTGGTACTGGGCGCGGTTGGTGTCCTGGTACTCGTCGACCATCAGGTACTGGAAGCGCTGCTGCCAGTGCTCGAGGACCGGGTCGAACAGCTGGAAGATCTCGACCGTCTTCACGATCAGGTCGTCGAAGTCCAGCGCGTTGGCCCGCAGCAGCCGGTCCTGGTAGGCGGCGTAGACCTCGGCGATCTGGATCTCCGGCCACGCGCCCGCATTCGACGCGTAGGTCTCGTGGTCGATCAACTCGTCCTTGGCGTTGCTGATCGCCGACAGGATCG
>JBBDSX010000103.1:15947-40165 GCA_040904725.1 Egicoccus sp. | reverse complement strand
TGGTTGGAGGCCGGCGTCAGCGGACGACCCTCGGGGCCGATGGCCGCCGCGGTGACCGCGTCGAACGACGCGTCGTCGGGGACATTGACCACGTCGCCGGCGGCGAGGCCGACCTCGTAGTACTCCGGGTAGTAGCCCTGCCGCTCGAAGGCCAGCGTGTACTCGCCGGCCGGGACACCGGAGATCTGGAAGGAACCGGTACCGGTGGCGGTGGTGGTGCGGTACGTGCCCTCCTCGCCGATCAGCGATACGCCGACGCCGCCACACAGGCCAGGACGTGCGTCCTCGACCGCGTCCTCGTCGTTGGCGTCGGGGTACTCGCAGCGGTCGCCGACCTGCTGCTCGACCACGCCCTGGACGATGGCGGTGGACGGGGTGAGGTCGCGCACGTGCAGCATCACGTCGCCGCGGTCGACCGTGACGGTCGTGGTCTGGGTCATCCACCCGTCTGCGGACAGCGTCACGTCGTAGTCGCCGTACGGCAGCGCCGGGAAGTCGAAGAAGCCCGTCAGCCCGCCGACGGTGAGGGTCGTGGTGGTGCGCTCGGCGTTGTCGCCGGAGATCTGCACCGTGATTGCGCCGACGCCCTCGCCGCGGTGCGAGACCTGGCCGCGGACCGTGCCGAGGTCACCCAGCAACGTGGTGTCGACCCCGCCGAGTTGCTGGCCGCCTTCGATTGCGTCGATGCGGGTCGCGGTCGCAAAGCCACGCTTGACCACGATCACCTGGTAGGTGGACGGCGTCGCCAGTCCCTCCAGGGACCAGGCACCGACCGTGCCGTCGGTCGCCGAGGTGGTCTGGAACGTGAAGGTGCCGTCGGTGACGGTCACGGTGGCGCCGCCCACCCCGCGGCCGCCGTCGTCGGTGACCCGGCCGCTCATGCCGCCGTCGGCCGGGACCAGCGCCATGGCCAGTTCGAACTCGGGCGTCTCCGCGGTGGTCTGCACCACCTGCGAAGCCAACTCGAAGCCGGGCCGGACCGCGGTCACGCGGTAGTACGCGGGGGCGGCCAGGCCGCCGGAGAAGCGGAAGCGGCCCCCCTCGTCGGTGGTCGTTGCGATCTTGTCGATCACCGATCCGACGGTCGTGACGACCGGGGTGAGCGCGGCCAGCTTCGTGCCGCCCTGCCCGGACGTCGTGCCGGCGTCGCCGAACGCGATGCGCTCGATCACGACCTCGGTCCCGGACGGCTCGGTCGGCCCCTCGATCGTGCCGGCGACGGCGACCGGCAGTCCCCCGGCCTCTTCCTGGCCCGCTTCGTCTTCACCCTCTGCAGCCCCGCCGCCGCCCTCGGCCCCGCCGCCGTCCTCGCCGGCCGCAGCCTCGCTGCCCGGCGCTCCCTCGCCGACGGCCACCTGCTTGGCCGGGTCGATCGCGGGCTCGCCCGTCATCCGATCGTGGACGAACACCACGGCCGCGGCCCATACGGCCAACGCCGTCACGGCGGCGACCAGTTTGAACGCCAACGGCGGCAGGAACGGCAGCTGCGTGTAGGTCGCGGTCGCCGACACCGGCACGCCGTTGCCGCGGACCCGGATCAGCGCACCGTGGCGGACCTCGCCGAACCAGGAGCGCTTGCGGCGCTTGATCCTGGTCGGGACACGCAGGACCTCGCCGGCCTCGAGGTCGACCTCGTCGGCCCAGAACTCGACGTCGACGTCGTTGCCGGACCCCTCGAGCTGCACGGAGACCGGATGCGCGGAGGTGTTGCGCAGCACCGCGTCGAACTTGCCGGAGCCGCGCCCGCGCACGGCGGACGGCTTGAGCTCGACCTGGACGTCGGGCGGCGCACCGACCACGACCACGGTGGAGACCGACGCCGGCGGGTGGTAGCCGTCGGGGTCGGAGACGGTGATGCCGATGCGCTGCTCACTGGGCAGCGCATCGCCGCTGACCTGCAGCCGCACGATGGTGTGGGAGGAACCGCCCGGGGCGATCGCGACGATGGCCTCGGGGAACGACACCAGCGCCGGGTCGAAGCCGCTGACCCCGACGCTGGGCGACAACGTCTCCTCGCCGTCGTTGACGACGGTGACGAGCAGGTCGACGTCCTGACCGGGGGCGAGCTCGCTGAGCTCGGGCGACAGCGAGATTCTCATCGCTGTGCCTCGGTCGGGGCGGTCCGCGCGGTACGGATCACAGGTCGAACTCCACGTTCACGGCCTCGCCGGGCCTGAGGAAGACGGTTTCAGATCCGACCGGTGGTCCCCCCGCCGGGACCTGGAACTCGACGATGTAGGTCTCGGGCGCATCGAGCGCCTCGACCGTGAAGACGCCACCTGCGCCGGTGATGGTGGTGCGCACCGCCGAACCCGGGTAGCCGCTCTGGGTGTAGATGGTCACGCCGACGCCGGCCTCGCCGACGCCGTCGCGGGTGAACACCCCCGTGATCCTGGCCTGCTCCTCGAGTTGGATCCGCGGCGCCGTGACCGTCTCGCCGGCGCGCAGGTCGATCAGCAGCGTCTGCGCGGTCGAACCGGCCCGGCGGAAGGTCAGCGTGTACGCGCCGGGCGGCACCTGGGCGAAGCCGTAGGCACCGAGCGGCGTGTCGGAACTGATCGTGTTGCGGGTCACGCCGGAGCGCTCGAGCGTGATCTGCACCCCGCTGACGGGCTTGTCGTCGCTGTCGGCCACGATGCCGCTGATCGAGGCGTTCGCGCGGCCGAGCACGGCGTCGACACCGGTCCGTCGCGCCTCGGGTCCCGCGACGAGGTCGACCGAGAGTGCCTGGGTCTGGCGGTCGTCCGCCCGGAATGTGACCGTGTACGTCCCGGGGACGGGCAGGCCGTCGAGGTGCCACCCGCCGACCTCGCCGACGGACAGCGACTCGGTGGTGCGCTCGAAGTCGGCGCCGCCCACGGTGATCGTGACCCCGCCGAGCGGCGTGCCGTCGGGGGCCGTCACCCGGCCGGCGAGGCTGCCACGGTCGGCGGTCATCACGATCGTGAGGTCGTCGCGCTGCTGCTCGGCCTCGAGCGTGAGGGTGACCGTCTGGTCGAAGTAGCCGGGGGCGGTCACCGTGATGGTGTAGGTCGCCGGCGTGGCGAGGTCGCGCAGTTCGAAGAAGCCGTTGGTCTCGTCGCCGCTGAGCGAGCGGGTCTGCGTCTGCGCCGCACCGTCGGTCGCGGTGATCGATGCCCCGCCGAGCGGTGTGCCGGCGGTGTCGACGATGCTCCCCGACAGCACGCCGTCGCCCTTGCGCAGCAGCACCTGCAGGTCGTCGCGTTCCTCGCCGGGCCCGAGCGAGAGCGTGCGCACTTCGGTGGCGTACCCGGGCTTGGCGACCTGCACCTCGTAGGTCGCCGGCGTCGGCAGGTCGGGCAGCAGGAACATGCCGCTCGCGTCCACCGCCATGGTCGCCACGACCGCCGGGACCGGCTCGACGTCGGAGTCCTCGATCATCTCGGCGGGCAACTGCACCGTCACGACGGCGTCCGCGACGTCGGCACCGAGCACGACGCCGCCAACCGCGCCGGGGCGGCCGTCGAGGGCGATGCCGAGGTCGCCGAGGGCGTCACCGGCCGCAACCTCGACCGGTTCCGCGTCGGCGAACGTCTCACCGGCCGGGTACCAGATCTCGCCGAACCCGGCGACCTGGAAGCGCAGCAGGTAGGCGCCCTCGGCGAGCCCACCGAAGCGGAAGTTGCCCTCGGCGTCGGTGACGGTCGCAAACGCCGGCAGCACGGGGTTGTCCTGCTCGTACAACTCGACGGCGACGCCGTCGATCCCGCCACCGGTCGTCGAGGTGACCTGACCCGCGACGCTGGCCGGCGCGATCCGCTCCCCCAGCGCCTCGTCCTCGCCCATGGAGGTCTTGATCAGCGCGGCGTTCTGCTCGGACAGGGCGGCCACGTCGCTGAAGCTCTTGAGGATCACGAACGCGAACAGGGTCACCACGGCCAGCAACCCGACCATCGTGATCACGCGCCGGCTGATCCGGGGGCGCTGCAGGAAGGCGATGGCGGTGATGCCCTCGGCGAGCCCACCCTTCGCGCGCACGTCGAGCACCCGGATCGCCGGCATCCCGAACCAGGGCCGCTTGCCCGTCCCGGTCGCCTGCGCGATGCACCGCTCCCCGGGATACAGGCGGTTCTGCGCCGGGTCGAACGTGACGGCGACGGCCCGCTCGGGGTCGACCGCCGACAGCTCGAGGTCGAGCGTGGTGTTGCCGGCGTTGACGACCGTCACGACGAACGTGCCGGTCGAGCCGCACTCGACCGTCGCCGGCTCGGCCGTCAGGGTCAGCGCGTCGATCGGCGCGACGGACAGGACCGCCTCGACCATGACGGCGACCGCGTCGACCGCCCCCGGCTCGCTGATCTCGATAGCGATGGTGCGGCGACCGGCCGGGAAGTCGTCCGGGAGTTGGAAGGCGACGGGCACGGTCCGACGCTCGCCCGGGAACAGGTCCAACATCGTGGCGTCGACCCGGATCCAGTCGGGGTCGAGGCCGAGGACGTCCACCTTGTACGAGCGGATCACCTCGTCGACGTTGGTGACCTCGACCTCGACGATGGCGGTCTCACCCTGCGCGAGGACGAGTTCGGGGGTGACCACGTCGGCGCGGACCCGGTCGCTGCGGCGGCCGTCGCCCGCCTGCAGGGGGCCCATGCCGGTCATCCCGAGCCCCCCGCCGCCCCGGCTGACGACCCCGCCGGGACGCGCAGTGTGACGTCCTCGGTACGCGACGCCTGGACCGACTGCAGCAGCGTGATCGTGCGTCCGTCCGGCGCGGTGGCCGTCACCGTGTAGGTGCCCGGCGGCAGCTCACCGACGTTGAAGCGACCGATCTGTGCGGCCGGCGCCGAGGCGGTCGTCGTCTCGCGCACCGTCTCGCCGTCGGAGATCGCGATGGTGCTCGCGCCGAGGGGTTGGCCGGTCGCTTCGTCGATGACCCGTCCGGTGATCCGGCCGACCGATGCCGACATCCGCGCCTCGGCGAACACCTGCGGGGTCGAGCGGTCGAGTTGCACCTGGACCGTCTGGCGGGCGTAGCCCTCGAGATCGAACGTGACCGTGTAGATCCCGGGCACGGGCAGGCCGGAGAGACGGAACGAACCGATCTCGCCGGAGGTGAACGTGTCGGTGGTCAGCACCGTCCCACCGCCGGAGACCGTGACCCGCACGCCGCCGAGGTCGCGGCCATCGGTGGCCGAGGCGTGGCCCATGACCGCGCCGGTCGCCGCACCGAGCTCGACCTGCATGCCTTCGAGCGACTCGCCCGGGTTGAGCCGCACGGCGCGGGTCTCGGCGGCGAAACCGTCCAGGGTGAAGGTGAGCAGGTAGGTGCCGGGCGTCTCGAGCTCGGGCAGGTCGAACGCCCCGACCTCGCCGGTCGTCGGCGTCATCGTCGCCAGCACGAACTCGCCTCGTTGGGCGACCACCTCGACCCCGCCGAGCAGGACGCCGTCACGATCCATGACGGTGCCGCTGATGCCCCCGGGTGCCGCGGGCAGGCGCGACGGGTTGACCACGACCTGTTCGCCGCCGCCCACCGGCTGGGTCATCTCGACCGGCGCGTAGCCCTCGGAGCGGTAGGTGATGCGGTAGGTCGCCGGCGTCGTCAACCCGCTCACGCTCCACAACCCGTCGGCGTCGGCGACGGTCGTGGTCGGGGCCGATTCGCCTCCAGCCAGGTCGATGGCGACCACCTCGACGCCGATCTCGGCCACCTCGCCGTCGCCGGCGATGGCCTGACCGCCCAGTGCGCCGGGCATGCCGGCGAGCGCGAGATCGATGTTCTCGGCGACCCCGGACGCGGGGACGGCGACGGGCGTCGGCCCGCCGCCGGGCCACCACTGCTCCTGGAAGCCCTCGGCGCGCATGCGCAGCTGGTACTGGCGCGGCAGCATGCCGGCGAGCTCGTAGGTCCCGTCGTCGCCGGTCGCGGTCGCCGTGACCAGTTGGCCCTTGGTGTCGAAGGCCTCGACCGTCACGCGCGGCAACGGCTGGCCGGTGGCCGTCGCGGTGACCAGGCCCGTGATCGTGCCGCCGACGGCGACCGGGTCGAGGTCCTCCATGCCGACGCCCTCGCCGGCGGCGAAGGTGGCGGGCAGGGCCTTCATCGGCGGGGCGGGCGCCAGGGCGGTCCGCACCCCGAACAGCATCGCGAGGGCCCACAGGGCCACGATGACGGCCAGCACCAGGATGGTGATGATCCCCGGCGTCAACAGCGCCTTCTGGCGGAAGGTGACCTCGGCCGTCTCGGTCAGCTCGCCCCGATCGGCGGTGACCGTGATCAGGTGCTCGACGGGCGAGCCGGTCAGGGGCCGCTTGCCGACCGCCACCAGCGAGGCGGTGCCTGCCTGGTCGACCCGCAACCGCAGGCTCGGGTTGTTCACGTAGAGCTTGAGCTGACGGTTCGCGTCGGTCGCGCGCACCAGCAGGTTCAGGGGCGTGTTGCCCGCGTTGTCGACCGTGATGTCGAACGCGCCCTTCTTCCCGCCGATGCGCAGGGGCGGCTCGACGCTGAGACGGGCGCCGGGAGACTCGGGGACCGAGACGCGCAGCGGCAGCTCCGAGGGGCGGTACTGCCCCGACTCGCCCTCGACGACGACCAGGCCCTCGTGCGCTCCCGACGGCAACGTGGCGTGGAAGCGCAACTCCACCGTGATCAGGGTCGCCTCGTCGGGGAACAGCGTCACCTCCTCGGGCAACTGCACGACCGATTCGGCCATCAGCCCGACCAGGCCGACCTTGATCGTCTCGATCACGGGGGTCGAGTTGAGTACCTGGACGGAGACGAACACGGGCTCGCCGGGGACGACCTGCACGTCCGGCGTCAGCAGGTCGGCCCGGATGCGCGGGGTCTCGATCTCGGTGTCGTCGATGGTCATGTCCGACATCAGCCCGCCGCCTGCGGCGGGACGACCTCGGCGGCGTCGTCCTCGTCGGCCTCGACCGAATAGCGACCCGAGTCCTGGATCACCGCGGACCCGCGGCGGGTCACGACGCGACCACCGACCGCCGACTCGTCGGCGCGTCCGAAGGCACGGCGTCGTCGCGACAGCGCGGCCGGCTGGCGCCGGTTGGTCGCGGTGAACTGCATCATCTTCGGCGGGTCGGCGGCCGGCGTGAGCGCGGGCAGGCCGAGCGGCGTCTCGACCATCAACTGCACACCGGCGCGCGGCGGGATACCCAGCGCGGACCACAACTGCGTGGTGGAGGTGTCGGCGTCGGCCGCGATCGACAGGGTCGGCAGCGGCTTGACCTCGCGTAGGGCGTCGCCGAGGTGGTCGACCGGGATCGCCCTGCTGACCGCGAGCAGGTTGACGATGCGTCCGAGCAGTTCGTGCTCGACCCCGGGGCCACCGCCCCAGACGCTGATCAGGTAGCGGGCCTCGAGCACCGGGTTGACCCGCTCGCGGACCATCTTGCCGTCACGTTCGAACGTGCGGACCCCGACGGCGGCGCGGCCCTTGGACGGGGTCAACGAGTACAGGAACAGGTCGACCAGCGGCGTCGAGCGTCGCGCGTCCCAGTCCCGCTCCGGCGCCTCGAAAGCGACCTCGGCGGTCCCCGACGGCAGTGGCACGGCGGCGCGGAGCCAACGTTCCAGGCTGCGGTCCAGTTCCTCGATCATCGGCTACACCCCGTAGATCCAGCCGGCGGCGGCAAGTGCCACCGAGGCTCCCGCGAGCGCGGCCGCGGTCACGTAGGGCCAGGCCACCGTGCGTACCACCGTCCGCTCGCGACGCAGGATCCGCACCACGGGGATCTCGGCGACGGGCGGGACGGGCTTGGGCAGCGTGGCGGCGCAGCGCAGGCACTCGCGCTCGCCCGGGCCGTTCTTCTCGCCGCAGTGCCAGCAGTCCTCGGCGCCCACGACGGTCGCCCCGGCCGTTCCCGGCAACCGGCGACGGGCACGCTTTTGCTGCTCGTCGGGTTCGGGCGGGGCCGCGCGGTTGACCCAGAACAGCGGGTAGTCGCAGCGCGGACAGAACCAGGCGGCCGTCGGCCGCGGAGCCAGACCGACGATGGCCATGCCGCAGCCCGGGCACTCGACCTCGATCTCCTCGGTCGGCGCCGCCACGCTCGCCGCTTCGGTCCCGGCACCGTTGGCGTCACCCACGTCGGCGTCCTTCCCAGGGGCGGTCCGTGGCGACACGCCGTGGCCACGCTCGAGCTCCACGGTGGGGTCGCCGTCGGTGGCAGCAGGGATCGCCGCCGTCTTTGCCGTCACGTCGCTCATGACGCCTCCTGTGCTGCCGGCGGGGCGAAGACCAGTTCCACGTGCAGGTGGGCCGGCACCTCGTCTCGCACCAGTGCCTCGAGTTCGTGCTCGCGCAGGTGCCCGCTGGAGGTCACCTGGATGCGCACCACGCCGGTGATCTCGCCGGGGTCCTCGTCGCCGATGACCCGGCCGGGCTCGTCGATCTCGACGGGGGCACCGGTGACCGCCTCGAGCAGCACGCGCAGCCCCTCGGCCGTCCCGCGCAGGCGCAGCGCGCGGCCGAGCGCCGCGACGACCCGCCGCTGCTGGGCGACGTCGAGGTGCGGAGCGAGCACGTCGTAGCCGAGCCAGCGACCCATGTAGATCAGCATGTCGGACGAGGTGACCGTCGGGTTGGCGGCGAATTCGATCCCGTCCGCGCCCGCCCGCAGGGTCTCGCCCATGCGCTCGAAGATCGTGGTGAACCGCACCAGCAGGTCGTCGTCACGCATGCCGACCGGGAGCTGTCCCACCAACCAGCCCGGCGGGTACTCCGGCGTCGGCCGCAGCCGCTGTTCGATCCCGACACGGCTCATGACCACGCCTCCGAGACCGTCGTCGGCCCCTCAACTGCCGACACGGGGCCGACGACGCTTCTCATCGGACCACCACCTGGGTGCGGCCGCTGAGGAACAGCGCCTCGGCGTCGAGCGCGATCAGTTCCACCGCGTCGCCGAGCCGGACCCCGTTGCGCAGGTCGAATTCGAACATCGTGACCTCGTCGACGCCACCGACGCCTTCGACCTCGTCGATGAGCGCGGTCAACATCACCGAGGTCAGGCTCGTGCCGAACTCCCAGCCCAGTCCGCGCGCTCCGCCGTCGAGCGGGCTGAGGAACCGCGCGATCACCGCGGTGACCCGCTCGCGGACCGCCACGGGCGAACGGCCGGCCGCGGCCCGCACCCGGGCGATGACGCTGACGCCCTGGTAGTAGGGCGTGGTGACCTGCACCACGGCACCCAGTGTGCGGCGCGCCTCGAGGTGGTCGCGCACGGTGGAGAACAGTCGCGGGGTCAGCGCGAAGTCGTCGAGCGTGAAGGTGGCGGGGTCGCGGTCGCTGGCCGGCACGACCAGCACCTTGACCGGTGCCAGCGGCGTCGCGGGCGGGACGCACAGGGCGCGGGCGACCTGCGGGGACGACTCGCGCGTGAGTTGCTCGTAGTCCGACGGGGTGACGGCGCGCTGGCCGGTCCGCAGTGTGCGGGGACCGCGGACCTTGACCTCGTCGAGCGATTCGGGATCGACGCCACCGCGAGCGGGTTCGAGGTTGGTCACCGCATCGATGTAGGGCACCGAGTGGCGCAGCGAGGTCAACGTGCGGGCGCCGACGTTGCCGGCCGTCCCACCACCGGTGCGGTAGCGGACCATCGCGACCTGCGCACCGAAGGGCGGGATGACGCCGTGTTGGACCGCGGAGCCGTCGGGATAGCGGACCTTGGGCCCGAACTCGAGCACGCCCTGCCCGCCATCGATGACGACGTGGTGATCGAACGGGCCGGACGCGCTGAAGTCGGGCACCTCGGTGTACAGCGCCCGCTCCCCCTGCACGGTGACCGCGACCTGCTCGCCCTCGGCGCGCGGCAGGACCGGGCGGTTGGCCAGCGCGAACCGCTGGCCCGGCGTGCCGTCGCTCGCGCCGACGACCTCGTCGCCCACGGTGCGGGCGTGCTCGGCCATGACCGACCCGCCGAGGCTGGCCGCGCGAATGTCCGCCAGTGTCGGCGACGTGCGGAAGGTGGGCTGTCCGTCGCGGGCGGGGAGCAGCCGCACCCGCAACCAGTGGAAGCGCTGGTTGGCCAACACCAGCGGTTCGTGCGCCTCGGGGACGACCATGCGGACCGCGCCGGTGCGGTTGAGTCCGCCGGTGGTGTCCTCGATGACGTCCACGGCCAGCCAGTGCTCGCCCGACCAGACTTCCCAGACCAGGGGGACGTCGTCGGGGTCGACACCGACGCCGCGGGAGGAGGTCGTGATGCGCAACTCGATCAGCTGACCCGCCAGCGACACGTCGAAGCCGAGGTTGAGCGCGTCGCCGGGCGCGACCGGGTCGGACTGGAAGCAGGTGACCGCGTCGCGGTCGTAGCGCACCTGCTCGATCACGTCGTTGAAGTTGCGGTCGCTCGAGGAGGTCAGCGCAGCATCGAGGTTGGGCTGGATGATGCGCAACTCGTCCGTGGTGGCGAAGACCACGCCGGCGCCGTCCGCCGTGGTCACCTCGGTCCCGGCCGGCACGATCACAGGTTCGTCGGTGACGCCGGCCAGCCAGAACGTCAACCGGACCTGGGCGGCCGACGCGGCGAACGGGGTGGTCCCGAGCAGGTTGAGGAAGTCGATGTAGAGCCGCTCGGGCACCTGGTTGAGGCGGTAGATGACCTGCTCGGACATCCAGGCGAACAACTCGATCAGCGCGACGCCGGGGTCGGAGACGTTGTGGTTGGTCCACTCGGGCGTCAGCGACGGGATCATCCGCTTCGCCTCGTCCACGAGGTCCTGGAAGCGGCGGTCGTCGAGGTTGGGAACCGGGATGCTCATGCGTTACCCCCTTCGTCGCCTTCGCCGGGGATCAGGTAGAAGGGGTGCACGAGGTTGCGGCGGTCGTTGGTCGAGCGGATCGTGTAGCCGATGTTGATCGTCACGGCGCCGAGGCCCGTCTCGTCGGGGCGCACGATGACCTCGTCGATGACGGCCCGCGGCTCCCAGCGCGACATCGCGTCACGGACCGCGTCCTCCATCAGCCCCAGCGTGTTGGCATTGATCGGTTCGAACAGCAGGTCCCAGATCGCGCAACCGAAGTAGGGCCGCATCGGCCGCTCCCCCGGCGCGGTCGACAGGATCACCCGCATCGACTTCTCGATGTCGGCCGCCCCACTGTCGAGGGCGATCGAGCCGCTGCTGTCGACGCGCATGGGGAAGGAGATCCCGCGCCCGACGAACGACGGCATATCCAGGCTGCTCACGCGTGGGCCCCCATCAGTTGATCTGCACGATGGCGCCCTTGACCGTCAACGGTCCGGACGCCTCGACCTTGCCCAGTGGGCCCTTCAATTCGAACCCGGCGGTGCCTGCACCCTTGACGTTGAGCCCCTTGAGGCTGACGTCGCCGCCCGAGGACTTGACGTCGATCGCCTGCTGCGCATCGATCTTGAGCGACGAGCACTTGATGGCCAGGGCGCCGTTCTTGCCGAAGGTGATCTCGCTGCCACCGCCCTTGAGCACCATCTCGTTGCCCGCATCGGCCTCGAGGGTGATCTTCTCGTCGGTCAGGTCGAGCTTCGCCTTGCCGCTCTTGGTCTGCATCGTGATGCCGAAGGTGGCCTTCGTCCCGCTGTCCTCGCCGAACACGATCTTGTGACCGGCCACCGACTGCCACAGCCGCTTCTTGACCTTGCCATCGGCCCGCGCCGTGGTGTCGGGATGCTTGTTCTTGCCGCTCCACAGGCCGCCGAGGACGAACGGGAATCGCGTGTCGCCGCCCTCGAAGGCGACCACGACCTCGTCGCCGATCTCGGGCATGACGTCGAAGCCGTACTGGTTGCCGGCACCCGCCGACACCAGCCGCGCCCAGTTGCTCTCGGTGACGCCGCCGAGGGTGGGGAACTTGACCTTCACCCGGCCGAGGTTCTCGTCGTCCTTGACGTTGGTGACCACGCCGATCACCAGGCCGCCGGACCACTGCCCGGTCGACGACGGCGCGTCGGTGGTCTTCTCCGGGCGGTGGCCCGAGGAGTAGAACAACGTCCGGGTGTCGGACGCCTGGGTGAACTCGTGCACGACCTCGGTGAGGTAGTACTTGCCATCGACGGCGGCGCCGAGGTCCTGCAGCTTGACGTGGGTGCCGGGCTTGAGGGCGGGGTTGCCGTAGGTCTCGCCCTCGAGTGCCAGGCCCGACCCGATGAGGTCGCGGGCGACGGCACCTGCCCTCGTGTCCGCCGAGGCCTTCGACGGGGTCGGCATCGTGGCGAGTTCGAGATCCTTGCCGAACGCCGTCTTGGCCTTGCCGTAGTTGGTCGTGACGAACGACGCGTCGGAGTTGAGCAGGGCGCCCGGTGACCCGACCTTCGAGGCAGCGCCGGTGAAGACCTTCTGGCCGGCCGGGTCCCAGCCGTGGACCTTGACCGCGCTGGCGATCGGCGTGCCGGTGTAGCGCACGGACACCGACAGCAGGGTGTCGTCGGACGGCTTGAGCGTCACCGGCTGTTCGGTGCCCTGCTCGCGGAAGTAGAGCTTGCCATCGGCGACGAACCACTCGAAGCCGATCTCGGCGGCGAGTTGGCTCATGCAGTCGAAGTCGTTGCCGTGCTGGAGCAGATACGGCTCCTGTGGGTCGGTGGTCTTGATCTCGGACGTGGCCAGGCCGTGGCGCTTGGCGATCGCCGTGGCGATGTCGGAGCGCTTCTGCTTGAGGTAGGCCTTGAACTCCGAGGCGCTCGCGAGGCGGTGCGAGCTCTCGAGGCCCTCGATGATGAGCGTGTTGGACTGCTGCGCGCCGAAGCTACGGAACCCGACGGTGGTGACGTCGCCCTTGAACACACTCTTGACCGCGCTGGTGCCCTTGGGCAACTGCACCTCGAGCGACTTGCCGAGCTGAAGCTTGGAGCTGCCGAGGGCCGCGAGGTCGTCGGTGACCAGGTGGATCGTGACCTGGCCCGCCCCGTTGAGCGAACTGCTGGCCCGCAGGTAGCTCAGGTAGGCATCGCCGATGTCGAGCACGGCGCCGTCGACCTTGACGACGGGGACGATCGGGGTCTTGACCACGGAAGGCACCGTCACACCTCCAGGGTCGGCACGTCGACGCGCACACCGGGCCGCAACGCGAACGGGTCCCGGATGCCGTTGGCATCAGCGAGGTGGCGCCAGGCGGTCGGATCGTCGTAGTACCTGGCGGCGACCCGGTCGAGGGTCTCGCCCGGCTGCATCTGGTGCGAGCGCGACGGCATCGGCGTCCCCGACGTCGGGTTCTGGCGCGGCCAGTCGTCCTCCTGCTCGAACTGTTCGAGCGTCAACGAGGCCCGGGCCCGAAGCGGTTCCCCGGCGGCGGAGAAGTAGACGTAGCTGAGGTCGAGGCTGGTCACCACGGACTTGAACGAGTGGAACTTTCCCCAGTGGAACTTGACCCAGGCCGGGCGGCCGTTCTGCTTGGTCTCGTCGTAGCCGGGCAACGAGGTGTCGACCTTGAGCAGCTTGATGAGCTTGTCGGTGTAGGTCGTGACCGGCGAGCCGTCGGTGGTGGTGTCGAACAGCAACTCGACCGAGATCGACCCCGACTTGCCCCCGCCGTAGCGCAGGGTCGGGGTCTGCTTGCCCGGGAGGTTCTCGCCCTTCCAGTCCGTCGACAACGAGATCGACAGCTGCTCGGGGTTGAACAGACAGGGCAGCTTGGTGCCGGTCTCGGTCTCGAGGTAGGCCTTCTGGTCGGAACCGGGCATCAGCGACCTCCTCCACGGTGGGCGGGGACCGGCGGCCCGGCACGGTGGGCTCCGGGTGACGTAGCGGCGAGCGGAGCCGGCGCGGGGGTGGCCGTGCGTGGCTTCTCGCCCTTCACCGCGCGGGCGATCTCGGGACGGACCTGGTGCTCGACCGGCGCGAACGACCGCGCCAGTCCCCCAGGGCCGGCGTTCGCGCCGCTGGCGGTACCGCCCTCACGCCGGGCGAGCAGCGGCAGGCCACGCAGTTCGGGTTCGGGCTCCTGCCCGCGGTGGCGCCGCAGCGACTCGGCGTAGCGGGCCAACGCCAGGTTGGCGTAGGCCTGGTCCGGCGGGGCCTCGTCGCGACGCGGTGCGAGGCCCCAGGGCAGCGGGAAGACGTCGCCGCCGAGGCGTCGCTCGAGGCCGACACCAACCGCCTGGCCCGTCGCCGTCGCCGCACGCGCCGCGGCCCCCATGGCGTTTCGCCGGGGGCCGAGGTCGTCGATCGCTCGCGCGGTACGGATCATCGCGTCATCGGAACGAGGTCGCTTCGAAGCCGTGGTGGGCGACCTCGAGTTCCTCGGTCGGCTGTTCCTCGGCGGTCGCGGCGAACTGCGGCCCCGACCAGCGCACCGGAACGGCGTCGGTGAGGTTCCACGAGCGCAGGCGCTTGCCGGTGCTCGAGATCATCGTGACCGCGGCCGTGGTGCGCAGCACCTTGCCCTCGGTGACGAACGCCTCACCGGTCGTCTGGTGGAACCAGTTCAGCAGGTTGTCGTCGTAGGTGATGCCGCGCTTCAGGACCAGGTTCGGCCAGGTCATGCGCCCGGGCAGGTGGTGCGTGAAGCCGTTGACGCCGCCTTCGTTGTACGGCTCGACCTCGACCTCGACCTGCAGGCCCGACACCTCCGAGAAGCGGCCGATGTCGACCCCGTCGACCTCGACGAGGAACGTGGCCGCGGTGCCACCGGCCTTCATGAACAGGTGGTCGTAGCCGGCGGGGGCGGGGGACTTCGCGAGGCTAGCCATCGGTCTTCACCTCACGGTGGCGGTGGTCGATGCCGGATACGAGGGTCACCAGCCGGGTGCGCTGGCGGTGCTCGAGGTCGAGCAGGTCGTCGAGCGACCAGTGCAGGTGATAGGCGAGGTAGGTGATCTCCTCCCACACCGCCGTCTCGGGGTAGCGGGTCATCTAGGCACCCCCCGGCCGGCCGACGGAACGACCGACCTCCTCGATGCGTGCGCGGCGCGGCGGACGCTTCGGCAGCGCCAGTTCCTCGTCCCCCCCGGAGCCCACCAGTCCGGTGAGGTCAGGGTCGTCACCGCCGTCGAGGGCGGCAGGAGCCGGGGCCTCGTCGTCCGCAGCAGCGGGCGCGGGCGCGACGGCCGGCGCGGCGGCGGCCACCGACAGCGGCGTGGTCGCGGGCGCGAGCGGCGCGGTCCGGGCACCGCGCTGACCGGCGAGCATGGCATCGATGTCGGCCGAGGTGCCGTAGTTGATGACGCTGTAGACGTCCTGCAGGTGGGCGAGGTCGGCGGCGAACATGCCCTCGACGTCGCGCGGGCTCAGCCGCGTGAGCGTGCCGATCCCGGTGACCACGCGCGCGAGCACGATGACGGTCAGGTAGGGGTCGTCCGCGCCCTTGACCTTGGGGTCGGCCAGCGGTTCGAGTTCGTCGCGCGCCGTCGCGAGGCGCATCGTGCCCTCGCGGTGCAGGTTGCCCTCGCCGTCCACGAAGCCCTTGGGCAGCACGAACGGGTACTCGGTCCGAAGTCCGGACATCTCGTACTCCTCGTCGGTGGGTGACCGGGTGGGCGGTCGGGCGCGTCAGGCGGGTGGTGCGGGAACCGGCCGCGGTCACCGGCGTCCACGAGGACGCCGGTGACCGTGAGCGGTGACTGGCGAGCGCCTAGCTGGCGCGCTCGAGGAACTCGTGGGTGATCGTGACCTCTTCGATCACGATGTCGTCCGACGCTGCGGAGAGGTCGGTCGCCGACCAGGCGCTGATCCAGGCCTGCTCGAAGTTCCAGCGGCCGTTCTCGGTGCCGGCGGGGTCGTACATGACGATCGAGCCGTTCTTGCGCTCGACCGCCCCGTCGAGGACCGTCTGGTACCACTCGACGAGGGCGTTGTCGGCTGACAGACCACGGCTGAGCGTGATGTCGTTGTAGGAGACGCGGCCGGGACGCTTGCGCGTCACGACCTTCCCCGATGCCAACGTGTCCTGGAAGGTGACCACCTCGGCGGTGTAGCCAAGGCCGCTCACCTGCGTGAACCGACCCACCTCGACGCCCTCGATCTCGAGGGAGAAGAGTGACCCGAGGTATTCGAAATCGTGCTCAGCTGCCATGCCGTGACCTCCTGAAGGTCGTTGTGAGGTTCCGGACCCTGCGGTCCTGTCCTGTCCTGTCCTGCATTCCTACGTGCGGGTGGAACCGAACTTCTGTGGTGGGGCCGCGCGCATGGCGCGACCCCACCCACCGACTCATCTACGACGAGCTGTCCTTGAGCTGGCTGATGCGGAAGATCACGAACTCGGCCGGCTTGACCGGCGCGATGCCGACCTCGACGACCAACTTGCCCTCGTCGATCGACTCGGGCGGGTTGTTCTCGGCGTCGCACTTGACGAAGTACGCCTGGTCGGCGGTGGCGCCGAACAGCGCGCCGTCGCGCCACAGACCGCGGAGGAAGCCGCTGACGGTGCGCTTGACACCCTCCCACAGCTTCTGGTCGTTGGGCTCGAACACGACCCACTGCGTGCCGTCCATGATGGCCTGCTCGACCATGTTGAACAGGCGCCGCACGTTGATGTAGCGCCAGTCCGAGTCCGAGGACAGGGTGCGGGCGCCCCACACGCGGATGCCGCGCGTGCCGAACGGGCGGATGCAGTTGATGCCGATCGGGTTGAGCAGGCCCTGCTCGGCCTTGGTGATCGGCAGTTCGACGTCGAGCACGCCGCGGATGATCTCGTTGGCCGGAGCCTTCCAGACACCACGGGACTCGTCGACGCGGGCCCACAGCCCGGCCATGTGACCGCTCGGCGGGACGAAGATCTCGTCGTCACCGTTGGTCGGGGCCGGGTTGGCGACCTTGATCCAGGGGAAGTACAGCGCGGCGAACGCCGAGTCGTACATCGCGACGTCGGAACGCCACTCCTTGATCTGCTGCACGCTCATGCCCGGGGGCGCGTCCAGCACGGCCATGCGGTTGGCCTGGGCCTCGCAGTGGTTGATCAGCGCGGTCTGCACCGACTTCCACATCCCGAGGTCGACCGCGCCGTCCTCCTTCGTCGCCGCCGTGATCAGGTCGGGGACCATGACCATGGTGACGTCGTCGGCGATGACGAGGCCGTTGATGCCCTGGCGCTTGGTCTCGGAGCCGGCGAACGCCGGCGCCTTGACCTCGACGGGCTCGCGCGGGGCGGGCTCGAGGGCGTAGAGACCGGCCTTCGGCATCGCCAGCGTCAGGTCGAGTTCGTCGGTGATCTCGACCTTGAGGTCGACCTTGACCCGCTCGGAGGATTCGGCCAGCGTCGTCACGACGTTGGTCGGGCCGTCCTTGAGCGAGAGGCCGGCGTAGCTCTCGACGACCACGCCGTCCTGCAGGACCGACAGGTCGAAGATCGGCTCGGGGTCCGAGCCGTCCTCGGTGTCAGGCGCCTCGGCGGGCTCGACGGCGATCGAGATCCCGTCGGCGGGGCCGACGGAGGTGAACTCGAGCACGTTGCCGAGCGCGCGGTCGGCGGCCGGCAGCGCAAGCTGGCCCGGCTCCTCGGACGCGCGGTTGTGGGGGACGCGGACGATGTAGCAGACCGATCCACCGTTGAGGAACCAGCCGTACACCGAGTGCGGCAGCATCGCGCCCGGCGTGAAACCGCCGTACAGCGACTCGTACTGGCTCCAACTGGTGACCAGGCGGGGCTTCATCCCGTCCGGGTCGGACGGATCGTCGGTAGGCGCCTTCTCGGTGAAGCCGACGAACGCGGCGATCGCGGTTGCCCCTGCGGACAACGACGCCGAGCCCGACGGGACCTCCTCGATGTAGACCCCTGGGGTCAAGTAACTGGGCATGCTCTCCTCCGGGCGAAACGAATCGCTGGTGGGTTCACCCCACGGTTCGGGGGTGGTGGTGGCCACCCCGGACTTCGGGGTGATGGTCCTCACCCCGCGGTGCGGGGTGACGTTTGCAGCAGGCCCGTCGTGCACGGTGGGCCTGGTTTGGCACTACGGCTCGGTGGTCCCTTCTCCAGCCGCGCTCACGGCACCATCGCCGTGAACTGACCCGGCACGGTCGCCGAGATGACGCCCCCGTAGCTGCACATCAACTTGCAGTTGCCATTGAGCGCCGGCTTGTTGGCGACCATGACGGTCGCCGAGCCGGGTACCCACGGCGAGGCGGTCGCCGGGATGCAGGGCATCGGCGTGAGCACGCCGAGGGCCGCTGCGGTCGCGGAGGCCACCGTGGGGTTGGACGGCGACATGCACATCCCGAACGGCAGGATGTTCTTCATGGGCACGTTGTCCATGATGGTCGCCACAGGCTTGTTGGACGCCATGACCTTGTTCTCGGGCGTCACCATGAACGTCCCGGGCGCGGCACCGAACGTGCACATGATCGACGCGGTCATCGTCATCATCGGTGCGCCCATCAGCCGACCTCCCCGTCGTCGGCGTCGGGGTCGGAGGGCAGCACGGCGTCGGCGCGGGCCAGGGTCGCGGTACCGGCCACGTACGAGCCGATCGACCCGTCGGCATCGGGCGAGACCACCACGCACACGACGTTGCGGTCGTCGTCGGTGTTCCAGCCGTCGAAGGTCGGCAGCAGGTAGCTGATGTAGAGCCCGTCCTCGAGGCCGTAGCCGAGGTCGTCCTGCAGTTCGGTCATGCAGGCGCCATCGGCCCAGGCGGCCACGGCACCGGCACCCGGGTAGGCGTCCGCGGGGTGCTCGACGGTCGCGAACACCTCCTGGGCGTGGGCCTGGTCGCACGGCACGACGGGGATCTCGCTGACCTCGCCCGTCAGGTCCGGTTCGGGGGCGAGGCAGTCCCCGACCTGCAGGTCGAACACCGACCACGAGCCGGCGTTGACGACCAGGCCGTCCTCGTTGCGGGTGCCTTCGTCGGCGCCACACCCCGCGAGCACGACGAGCGCGACGGCAAAGGCGGCACGCTGCCACCTCCCCCGTCGCCACGCCGGACGACCGTTCACCGTGCCCTCATTCTGTGCGCCCTGGGCCCGATTCCAGGGCCAACCCCGTGCGAAGAACGCTAGAGCGCGGCCGGTGTCCAGATGGCCGCTTCGTGATACCAATCCGTAGACGAGCACTCCGCGCTCAACGGGAGGCAGTGCGCGCCTGTCGGTGGCCGTCTGCTCACGGATAGTGGTGTTGGACCCGGCATTGACGGGTCTTCCGCCCCTGCCGTGACGCTCCGTGGCCGGCTATCGGCGTGCTCGCGCCTGCAAGCGCAACCGAGCGGCGGCCGCCGCTTCCTCGTGGCCGGTGTTGAGCACCCGTTCGTAGAGCGAGCGGGCCTCCCGGGCGCGCTGGAGCCGCTCGAGCAGGATGCCGAGGCTGACCGCCGCCAACGGGGCGACATCCGCATGTCCGGTGTCCATCGCCTGCCGGTAGACGGCCTCGGCCTCCCGCAGACGTCGCTGCTGCTCGAGCACCCAGCCGAGGTTGAAACCCGCCATCGCCGCGGCGTCCGGATGGCCGCTGGAGATGGCCACCTCGTAGGCCTCGGCCGCGTCGTCGAGCCGCTTGGTGTGCTGCAGCATCCAGCCGAGGTTGAACGCCGACATCGGCGCCGCGTCGCGGTGACGGGTGGCGATCACCGAGCGGTAGATGGCTTCCGCCTCGGCTGCCCGCTGCATGGCCTCGAGCACGCCGCCGAGATGGAAGCCGGCCACGGGGGCGTGCTCGGGATGGTCGCTCGCCGCGGCGGCGCGGTAGGCGGGCTCGGCGGTTTCGGGATGGCCGAGCTGCTCCTCGAAGACGCCGAGGTGCAGCGCCGCGCGGGCACGGACCTCGCCCTCCTCGGTCTCCTGTGCCACCGCGAGGGCGGCACGGGCGAGGTCGTCGAGTCCGCGTGCGGCCGCGACCCGGGCGACGTCGAGTGCCTCGACGGCGGCGACGTGCTCGAGCGCGGCGGTCCAGAATGCGGGTTCGGCGAGGATCTCGTCGGTGTGGATGGCCTCGATGGCGGCGCCCGCCGTCCTGACGCCTTCACGATCGCCGGGCACGACCTGCAGCAGGGCACGTCCCGGGGCGACCGGTTTGCGGGCCCACGCGATCGCCGCGCGCAGGTCGGGATCGGTCTCGCCGGCCTCGGGCGCGCCCCAGGCCCGCAGGACGACGGCGCTCAGGTCGCCGAGCGCCGCGAGCGGCACGACGGCGCGCAGGCCGATCGCACGCCAGCCCGCCGCAGCCGCCACGAGAGCGGCCCCGGGTGCCCCGGCGTCGCGTCCCCCCGCATAGCGCTCACGCAACGACTCGGCGGAGGAGAACCAGGCCGGCAACCCGCGCATCCCGGGGCGGTGACCGAGTTCGGGCAGCGACGCCGTGGCGCGCGCCACCTCCTCGTCGGACAATTGTGCCCGGACCAGGTGCGGCTCGGCGGCGGCCCGCAGCCATGCCTCCGTCGGCTCGGCGAGGATCTCGGGCACGTCCAGGCGTGGCGCATCGGTGGCGACGACGAGCACGGTGCCGGGCGCGACCCGGAACAGGCGCTCGATCGCGGCGACCGAGAGGCCACGGCCAAGATGCTCCTGGCCGTCGGGAACCACGACGACCGGCCGTGTGGGGCCGGCGCTGCCACTCGCCTCGAGCCGGTCGACCAACGACAGGAACGGCTGACCGTCGTCGACCCCCGAGGGGAACGCGGCAGGCGTGCGCAGCACCAGCGTCGGACGGTCCGGCACGTGCCGACGGACGGCTTCCCACAGCGTTCGCGAGAGTCCGGACGCCGGTCCGCCGCGCATCACGATCAGCCCACCGGCCCGTGATGCGGCCTGCTCGGCGAACTCCCGGTCGATCGCGTCGTCCACGTCGCGGCGCACGTAGACGGGCAGCGGCGTGTCGTCGCGTCCGTCCCCCATGGCCGGCGCGATACCGAAGGCGCTCGCCGGGAGATCGCGGCCGAGCGCCTGCGGAACGAGCAGGGTCTCGCCCCACGGGCTCCGCGGTGCCGCCGGCGGGTCCGGTTCGGGCTCCGGTTCACGCTCGGGTTCGGGCTCCGGCTCCGGCTGCGGGGTGACCGCTGCGGGCGATCGCTCCCCTTCGACAGCCGAACCCGCCCGCCCTCCATAGCTGCCTACGGGGAGCGATCCGTCCTCCGCCGGCTCCGGCTGGGGTTCCGGCTCGGGGTCCGGCTCCGGCTCCGGCTCCGGCTCGGGCTCAGGCTCGGGCTCGGGCTCGGGCTCGGGCTCGGGCTCGGGCTCGGGCTCGGGCTTGGGCTCGGGTGGTGGCGGCGATGTGCCCGTCGTTGCCCGGTGGGTGACGAGGCCGACGATCAGGGCGAGCGCGCCGATGATCACGACGGCGCGGCCGCCGACGTCGAGCAGGCCGGCGACGACCAGGGCGGTGCCCAGGCCCAGGAGCAGGCGGGGCACGAGCAGTGTGTTCAGCGCCCTTCCTCCAGCAACGGCGCATGCTCGCCGAGGTCGGAGACGGTCAGGTGGCGGCCGACCTTGCGGTGTTCGCGGATCGTGGCGCGCACCAGGTCGACCATCGTGACCGACCGCTGGGCATCGGCCGCGTGGTAAGCGGCACTGAGCACGATGTTGCGGATCTCGCTGCCCGACAGCTTGAACCGGGTGGCGAGGAAGTCGAGGTCGAGATCGTCCTCACGCGGCAGCAGGGTGCCGAGCTTGGCCTCCCACAACCGCAGCCGCTGCGGTTCGTCGGGCGTCGGGAAGTCCACGATCGCGTCGAGGCGGCGCAGGAATGCATCGTCGAGGTTGGCAGCCAGGTTGGTGGTCAGGATGGCCACGCCGTCGAACGACTCCATCCGCTGCAGCAGGTAGGCCACCTCGACGTTGGCGTGCCGGTCCTTCGCGTCGCTGACGGCGGACCGCTTGCCGAACAGCGCGTCGGCCTCGTCGAACAGCAGCACGCCGTTGACCTGGTCGGCCTCGTCGAAGATGCGCTCGAGGTTCTTGGACGTCTCACCGATGTACTTGTCGACCACGGTGGACAGGTCCACCACGTACAGGTCAAGGCCGAGGTCCCCGGCGATGACCTCGGCGGACAGGGTCTTGCCGGTGCCCGAGCCGCCGGCGAACAGTGCGCTGACCCCGCTGCCGCGGCCACCACCACCGCCCATCCCCCACTCGCGAAGCACGCGGTCGCGCTGGCGCCACCGCATGGGCAGTTCGCGCAGCTGGGCCTCGACCGACGGGGGCAGCACCAGCTGTTCCCAGTTCGCCTCGGGCTCGATGCGGCGGGCGAGTCGTTGCAGTCCGGCGGCGTTCTGCGCCCGGACCCCGGCATGCAATTGCGCGAGATCGACGGGCCGACCCGAGGCAACCGCCTGCTGGCGTGCCGCCCTTGCGGCGCGACGGATCTGTTGCGGTGACAGGCGGAACATCGCGGTCGCGGCGACGGGGTCGACGTCGGCGGCGAGACCGTCACCGAGTTCGGTATCCCACAGGACCTGCTGCTCCGACCGGGCCGCCCGGTCGGCGACCAGGAGCAACGGCACCTCGCGCGACCAACGCGGGTCCCAGGCCTCGCGGCCGGTCAGGATCGTGACCGCGTCGGCCTCGGCGAAGGTCCGCACACCGGCCGGGTGCTCCACCGCCATGACGTCGATGGGGCCCACCACGAGGCCGGCGCCCTGCAACCTCGCCTCACGGGCGGCGACCCGGGCGACTTCTGTGACGTCGTCGAAGCCGTCGAGGCGGTTGAGGTCGACGAACAGGCATCGCCGTCCGACGGCAGCGAGTGCGCCGGCGGCCACGGATTCGGCACCGAAGCCGCGGGGATCGCGCACGTAGGCCCGGTCTGCGCCAACCGCCAGCGCGCGGGCGAGCTCCTCACTCGAGGGGCCGTGGGCTTCGGGAGCGACACCGAGCAGGTCGCGGACGCGGGCGTCGGGGGTGTCGTCGCCCAGCAGGTGCGCCCCCCCCGCTCGGGGACCCGCAGCAGTCGCGACAGCTCCGGCCGGTCGGGGTCCTCGACCTCGAGCAGCCCGACGCGCCGCAGGGGCGCGCCGGCGGCGACACGGCCACGCGCCGTCGTCGACCGCAGATCGACCCCGCACAACTGCAGGCCGACGCCGAGGCTGATTCGTCGTCGGGACACGTCGTCGTTGAGGTAGCCGTACAGCGCCTCGAACCGGGGATCGACCTCGGGCGCCATCGCCACGAGCAGCAGTTCGACGTCGAGTGGTGCGAGCCCGGCCTCGGCGGCCAGGCGGCGCAGCCGGAGTGTCGCCCCCTGCGCTTCGGCGGCGTCCCCGTACGCCTCGACCTGGGTGGCCTGGTCCTGCTGCGCCGGGCTCGTCGCGACCGGTGCGGGCGGGCCGGAGACGAGCAGGGCGTCGACCCTGGCATCGGAGACGTACAGGCCACGGAACCGGTCGTCACCCTGGGGATCGTCGGCGCGACGGCGCGCCACTTCCTCGCGCACGCGGCTTTCGATGACCGCGAGCCGGCCGAGCAGATAGCGCAGTGACGCCTCGGGGCCCGGGAGCGTGGTAGCGCCGCCGGACGTGGACGCGCTGGTCCGTGTCGGCGTCCCGTGCACTCACGTCCTCCCGATGGCTGCCCCGAGAATGCGGCGAATTTGCCCCCGAAACCGCCGCTCGGGCGCAGGGGCCGCTGCTACCGTCGAACGACCATAGCCCCTCCAGGCATCCCGAGGTCGCCGATGCGCACGCGAAATCTGGCCCTTCTGCTCGCCGGCTGCGCGTTGTTCGCGTCGTGGCCCATCTTCGTCTGGGCCTTCGCCCGGTTCGGCTGGATCGACGAACGGTTCGTCGCGAGCCTGGGTTCGCTGACGTTCAGCCTGCCCGTCGCGCTGGCCGCCGCGGCCCTCGGCCTCGTCGCCCACGGGTTGATGGTCAACAGCGAGCTGTACGACCTGCTCGAACTCGACGAGGACGTCGACGAGGACGAGCAGATCGCCATCGGGCGTGCCGCCGCCGTCGCTTCGGCGTCGGCGCCCGTGCCGGTCGGCGCTGCGGCGAGCGCGGGTCCGAACGTGGTCACCGTGTCGGGCGGCACGGCGACCGCCTCGGCGGCACCGGCGGCTTCGGCCGCGGCTGCGCCGGCCGCGGTGGACGCCGAACCCGCCGAGGAAGCACCGTCGAAGTACGGCAACAAGATGGCGGTGGCCGAGCGCAAGAACCAGGGGTTCAAGGACAAGTCCGGCAAGCCGAAGAAGGCGAAGCGTGCCCGCCGGCTGGGCAAGAGCATGGCCAACCGCGGCAAGTACACCGCCAAGAACGCTGTCGCCCGCAAGCTCCGCGACAGCCTCCGGATGCCCCGCTTCTGACCCACCCGGGCAACACGTGCCGCGCCGGTGCGGCAACCCTTGCGCCCGCCCCGGGTCCCGCCCGCGCACGGGCATTCGGACATGCGGGAGCGGCCGTGCCCG
>JBBDSX010000103.1:8362-15937 GCA_040904725.1 Egicoccus sp. | reverse complement strand
CGCCATCGAGGCACGGCCGCTCCCGTTGCGCTCCCCCCAGCCTTACTCCTCGACGGGCCGGCCGACCGGCGCAGCCGTGCCCGGCGCGAAGCCGTACTCGCCGACGCCGCTGCTGAACCCGGCGCCGTGCACCAGTTCGGGGTAGCCGGCGATGCCGTGCTCGTGGACGTCGAGGCCCTCGATCTCTTCCTGCTCGGGCACCCGGAGGAAGTCGGCGGCCTTGAGTGCGCCGAAGAGCACACCGACGGTCACGCCCACCCACGCGATGGTGGCCAGGACGCCGATGACCTGGACGCCGAGCAGCCCGAGGCCGCCGCCGTAGAACAGTCCGTCGGTCGTGTGCGCCAGACCGACCCACAGGGTGCCGAGCACGCCGCAGAAGCCGTGGACGGCGCTGGCGCCGACCGGGTCGTCGATCTTGATCGCGTCGACGAAGCCGACGGCGAGGGCGACGACGACACCGGCGATCAGGCCGACGACCAGCGCCATGAGGTGGGACACGTCCGCGGCACCGGCGGTGATGCCGACCAGGCCGGCCAGGATGCCGTTGGCGGTCATGGCGACGTCGAACTTGCCGTTGCGCGAACGGGTGAACAGCGCCGCGGCGAGACCACCGGCGGAGCCGGCCATGGCCGTCGTGACGATCACGTGGCCGATGGCGGGGCCGTCCAGGGCGAGCACGGAGCCGCCGTTGAAGCCGAACCAGCCGAAGAACAGCAGCAGGGTGCCCAGGGCGGCCAGCGGCATCGAGTGGCCCGGGATGGCGCGGGCCTTGCCCGTCTTCGGGTCGAACTTGCCGACGCGGGGGCCGAGGATCCTGGCGGCCACCAGGGCTGCGGCACCACCGGTGAGGTGGACGATCGTGGAACCGGCGAAGTCGACGAAGCCGAGCTCAGACAGCCAGCCGCCGCCCCACGTCCAGGCGCCGACGACCGGGTAGATGAACGCGGTCAGCGCAACCACGACCACGAGGTAGGCGCCGAACTTGATGCGCTCGGCCACCGCCCCGGACACGATCGTCGCGGCCGTCGCGGCGAACATGGCTTGGAAGGCGAAGTCGATCTCGGTGGTGATCAGCTCACCGCCGCCACCGGACGCGCCCGACAGCAGAAACCCACTGGACCCGATGAAGCCGCCGATCGAGTCGCCGTACATGAACGCGTAGCCGACCACGTAGTACACGACCGTGCCCAGCGCGATGGTCAGCAGGTTCTTGCCGATGATGTTGGCGGCGTTCTTCTGCCGCGTCATCCCGGCTTCGAGCATCGAGAACCCGGCGTGCATCAAAAACACCAGGCCGGTGGCGAAGGTCAGGTACAGGGTCATGGCGAAGACGTTGAGCGTTTCGAGGTCGACGGTCCCCTCGATCTGCGCGAACGCCGGCATCGCGGACATGACCAGCAACGTGGCCGTGACCACTCCCAACTTCAGCAGTCGTCTCACGTGAATTCTCCAGATGGTTGTCGTCCGTACAGCGGTGGGCTGCGTGGAAGACACTGTCCTCAGAGGCTGTTGCCCGGGGTTGTGGGCCGTGTTTCGAACACGTGTCGGATCGCCGCGGGGGTGTGAAGACTGGGTTTCGTCCACGGGACGGGCAGGCCCCGGTCCGATGCCCGGTGCCCACTCGCCGGGCCCTCGCGTGGCCCGGACTAGCGTCGTCGTCTCCGCCCGTTTCCCTCGGAGTACGCCGTGCCACTGCGCCTCGCCCTCGCCCAGATCCGTTCCCAGGTCGGCGACATCGACGGCAACGTCGAGCGCACGCTGGACGCCTGGCGGCGCGCCGCCGATGCGGGCGCCGACGTGGTCGTGTTCACCGAACTGACCACGACCGGGTACCCGCCCGAGGACCTGCTGCTCAAGCCCGAGTTCGTCAGCGCCAACCTCGACGCCGTCAAGCGCCTCGCTGCCGAGGGACCCGAGGGCACGGTCGCGCTCGTCGGCTACGTCGGCACCGACGAAGGGGACCTCGTCACCGACGACCCGGGCCGTCCCGACGGCTGGGAGGTGGCATCGGCTGCCGGCCTGGCGTTGACCAACTCGGCCGCCGTGCTCGCCGACGGCCGCATCGTCGCCACCTACGACAAGTTCCGTCTCCCCAACTATGGCGTGTTCGACGAGGCGCGCTACTTCACGCCCCGTGACGAGCCCCTGGTGGTCGACATCGCCGGCGTGCCCGTCGGCATCACGGTCTGCGAGGACCTCTGGGTCGAGCCGGGCCCGGTCGGCGCGGCCGCGCAACGCGGCGCGAAGGTGATCGCCAACCTCAACGCCTCGCCCTACCACCGCGGCAAGCGAACCGAGCGCGAGGACTGGGCGGCCCGCCACGTCCGGCGCGACGGCACCTGGCTCGCCTACGTCAACGTCGTCGGTGGACAGGACGACGTGGTGTTCGACGGCGACTCGTTCCTGATGGGTCCCGATGGCGAGGTGACCGCCCGCGGCGCCCAGTTCGTCACCGACCTCGTCGTGGTCGACGTGCCGGTCGAGGCGACCGACGACACGCCGGACCTCGAGGCGTTACCGGGCCACCGCGGCGAGCGCCCCGATCTCGCCCCGCACGCACCGGCCGAACGACTCGATCCCGTCGGCGAGGTGTGGCACGCCGTGGTCACCGCCACGCGCGACTACTGCCACCGCAACGGATTCTCCGAGGCGATCATCGGGCTGTCGGGCGGCATCGACTCGGCGGTCGTGGCCGCCATCGCCGCCGACGCGCTCGGCGGCGAGCACGTGTTCGGCGTGGCGTTGCCATCGCCCTACTCCAGTCAGCACTCCCTCGACGACGCCGAGGCCCTGGCCCGAAACCTCGGGTGCACCTACCACGTCCTGCCGATCGAGGAACCGGTGAAGGCGGTGGGCAACGTGCTCGGCGACCTCGTCGTGACCGGCTTCGGCGAACAGCGCCAGGATGGGACAGAAGCCGGGGTCGCCTACGAGAACATCCAGGCCCGCGTGCGCGGCGTGCTGGTGATGGCGCTGTCGAACGAACGGGGCGCGATCGTGCTGACCACCGGCAACAAGTCCGAGTACGCGGTCGGCTACGCCACCCTCTACGGCGACATGGCCGGCGGCTTCGCCCCCCTCAAGGACGTCCCCAAGTTGCTCGTGTACGAACTCGCCCGCTGGCGCAACTCCATCTCTGCGCCCCGAGCACGAGGCGACGCGGGTGAGGTGATCCCGGCCTCGACGATCGACAAGGCACCGTCCGCCGAACTGCGCCCCGACCAGCGCGACGACGACAGCCTGCCGCCCTACGAGATCCTCGACGACATCATCGAGGGCTACGTGGAACGCGACCTCGGCATCGCCGGTCTGGTCGAGCGCGGCCACGACGAGGAGACCGTCCGTCGCGTGCTGCGCCTGATCGACCGCGCCGAGTTCAAGCGCCGCCAGGCGGCATCGGGTCCGAAGGTCACCGCCCGCGCCTTCGGTCGCGACCGTCGGGTCCCGATGACGAATGGCTGGCGGGGCTGACGCCACGCGCGGCACCCGTCTTCCTCAGTCGTCGAAGGGGAGCGGCCCGTCGTCGGTGGTGTCGAGGTCGTCCACCTCGTGGACCCGGAGCACCCCCGGCCGGGCCAGGACGCGGCGGATGCGACGCTGGTCGCGTGCCGAGTCGACCCGGATGCCGACACCGACGCCACCGGGCACCATCGGCGCGAACGTGCGCTCCCACGACGACGCCATCGTCGGGGTGGACAGCAGGCTCGTGAGCATGCCGATCGCGCCACCGAACCCGGCACCGCCCGCCAGGCCGGCCAGCACGACGTAGGCCGACGGTTCGGCCGTCACGGCCAGCAGGACGGCGCCGAAGATCGCGCCGGGCGGCGCGCCGTACAACAGCCCGCGCGCCACGCGGCCGCCCAGGGCCAACGAACTGCCGAGATCGGTCTGCCGGTCGCCGTAACGTCCGGCCGTGACGGCCTCGACGCGGCCGAGCAACCGGATGGCGCCACCGTCCACGCCCGCACGCGACAGCCGTTCGATCGTGCGTCGTGCATCGGCACCATTTTTGTGCACGGCGACCAGGTCGGAGACCCCCGACTGCTGACCCATCGCTGCTCACCGCCTGCTCGGCCGCCGCAGCGTACGGGCCTGACACCAGGCGACGGCCGGACGGCCGGTCACTCGATGGTGGCGGATCGCCATCGACCCGGCACACTGGTGGGGCCCACCGACAAGACGACCGCTGGACCCGCTCGCGGGCCGGCAGGATGGAGTCCCGGTGTCCGTTCACGTGTCCTCAGACGCGTCCACGCCACGACGCCCCGTCAGCATCCACGACCTGCGCGCCATGAAGGAGCGCAACGAGAAGTTCGCGATGCTCACCGCCTACGACTACAGCTCGGCGGCGCTGCTCGACGAACTCGGCGTGCCGATCCTGCTCGTCGGCGACAGCCTCGGCATGGTCGTGCTCGGCTACGACTCGACGGTGCCGGTCACCCTCGACGAGATGATCCACCACACCCGCGCGGTGTCCCGCGGCGCGCCGAACTCGATCGTGGTCGGCGACCTGCCCTTCGGCACCTACCAGGACGGCCCGTCACAGGCCATGGCCTCGGCGACGCGCATGCTCAAGGAAGCCGGCGCCAACGCGGTCAAGCTCGAGGGCGGCGGCCCGATGGTCGAGGTGACCGCCCACCTCGTGCGCGCCGGCATCCCCGTCATGGGTCACCTCGGGCTCACCCCGCAGTCGGTCAACCAGTTCGGCGGGTTCAAGGTCCAGGGGCGCGACGAGGCAGCAGCGCAGCAACTCGTCGACGACGCCGTTGCGCTCGCCGACGCCGGAGCCTTCGCCATCGTGCTCGAGTGCGTCCCCAGCGAACTCGGCGCCCGCGTCACGGCCGCCGTCGACGTCCCCTCCATCGGCATCGGTGCCGGTGCGCAGACCGACGCACAGGTCCTGGTCTGGCACGACCTGCTCGGCCTCACCACGGGCCGCCTGCCCCGCTTCGTCAAGCAGTACGTCGACCTGCGCTCCGAGATCGCCGGCGCCATCAAGAGCTTCAGCGCCGAGGTGGCGGACGGTGAGTACCCCGGCCCCGAGCACGTCTACTGATTCTGCCGCCGGTTCCTCCACCCGGGGCGCCGATGCGGGCGTTTGCCTCTGCCTGACTGGTCACCGGCGGCGACCCCCGGTGCGGGCGGTCGGCGGGCCATCACTGGTCACCGGCGACGGTGCGTCACGGCTGCGCAGCGGTGGCCCGACGCCCGGCCAACTGTCTCGCGAGGCGGGAGAAGTCGCCGAGGGCGTGCGGGGTGCGTGGCCCCCACCACGACAGTGCGGTGCCGTCCAGCAGTCGCGTGCGGGTCCGCCAGACCGCGAACACCTCGCGGTCGGCGGGCCCGAACGCATAGGGCTCGTCGGGCAGCAACACCACGTCCGGGTCCCACGCGGCGACCTCACGCAGCGCATGCCGTGGATAACGACCCTCGGCATCGTCGGGCAGTACGTCGAACCCGCAGCGTGCCAGCAGGTCTCCGCCGTAGGTGTTGCGCCCGAGCGCCCACCACGTCTCTTCCTCGGCGGAGCCGTCGGTGGGTGGACCGTCGCGCCACACCGGACAGAACGCCCGCAGCCGGCGTTCGGGGACCCGCACCTGGTCGAGCGCCCGTCGGATGGCCTGTGCGGTGCCGTCGCCGGCGCGACCGACACCGAGCGCATCCCCGAGCCGCGCCAGTGCCTCGGTCGCGTCCACGACGCTGCGGACCCGCGTCACGTAGACCGCGAGGCCCGCGTCCCGGAGCCGACGGACGTCGAGTTCGCGGTTCTCCTCCTCGTTGACGATCACGAGGTCCGGCGCGAGGTCGACGATGGCCGCGGTGTCGGGATTCTTGGTGCCGCGCAGACGCGGCGCCGTCGGAAAGGCGGCCGGCGGCGCGACACACCAGTCGGTGACGCCGACCACGGCATCCGCCAGGTGCCACCACCACAGCACCTCGGACAGGCTCGGCACGAGGCTGACCAGGCGCTGCGGCACATCGGCGACCTCGACGGTCGCGCCGAGGTCGTCGGTGACGATGCGGTGGCCCGGCGTCACCGGTCGGCGCGCGACGACAGGTGGTCTCCCTCGGCCTCGCGGGCCAGGACGTACAGGTAGTCGGAGCAGCGGTTGAGGTAGCGCAGCGGTGCCTGGTCGGGCAGCGCCTCGGCACGCACCATGGCCACGACGTGACGCTCCGCCCGCCGGCAGACCGAGCGGGCGAGATCGAGCGCGGCCGCGGCGCGGGATCCGCCCGGCACCACGAACTCCGTCGGCAGCGGGTGCCGTTCGACGCTGGCATCGATGCGCGCATCGAGCGCGTCGACCATCGCGTCGTCCACGCGGCTCACGCCGACCTGCAGGCGATCCCAGTGCTCGTCGAGCGTGGCCAGTTGCGCCCCGACCACGAACAGTTCGCGCTGCACCTCGAGCACGAGGTCGTGCAGGTCCCCGTCGAGCTCGGCCCGCGCGAGGCCGAGCGCACTGCAGGTCTCGTCGACCGTGCCGTAGGCCGTGGTGCGCAGGTCGTCCTTGTCGACCCGACCGCCGTAGAGCAGCCCGGTCGTCCCGTCGTCGCCACGCTTGGTGTAGACCTTCACGTTTCGCGTGTCCGCTCGTCGTCGCCCGACGAGCGTAGCCTCGGACCCCCGTCGGTCGACCGGGCCGGACTGGCCACCCGATTCGTTGTCGGGTGGGACGGTCGCGGGGTAGGTTCCGCTGCCCCCGTCCGCTGGAGCGCTGGTGACGACCGAACGTTCGCCCCGACGGGACTTCCGTGTCCTGACCCGGCGCCGCGGTGGCTACGACGGTGCCGAGATGTACGACGTGCAGCTGCAGGTGGCCGGCTCGGGCGCGCTGGTGTGGGCCCAGACGTTCTCGGACAGCCGCCAGGCCGACGAGTTCCAGGAGCAGCTCGAAGAGGACCTCGACGCCCTCGACGACGCCGCCTTCCGGCGCAAGTACGGCGTGCCCTCGAGCACGTGAACGACGTCGGGGTGGCCGGCTCGGGCGACCTGCACAGCATCGAGGTGACCGCTCCTGCCCGTCGTGACGACGGGACCATCGACCTCGACGCGCTGTTCGCCGCCTGCGCACCGGCCGATCTGCTCGAGTCGGCCGACGGCAGCGGCTGGTCCTACGTCGTCCCCCACAGCCGGGCGCGACTCGTCGACGACGGCACGACGACCCGGTGGACCGGTCCCGACGGTCGCACCAGCGACGAGGGCCACGACCCGTTCACCGCCATCGAGCGCTGGTGTGATCGCCTGGGCATCGTGCCCGGCGCCGCGCCCTCGGACAGCGGGGGCCCGGCGTTCACGGGCGGCTTCGTCGGCGCGCTCGCCTACGACCTCGGTCACCGCGTCGAGCACCTGCCCCGACACCTCGATGACGACCGCACCGCGCCGCACCTGTGGCTCCACCTCGCCGAGGTGGTGGTGGCCGTCCCGCCAGCGCGCGACCGGGCGGTCGTGCTCGGCCGCGACCTCCTCGGCGATGGCGACCTGGACGCCCGCATCGCCGAGGTCCGCGCACGGATCCGGCACGCCGCGCCGGCCGTGCCCGCTCCGCGCCCCCCGGCCCGACCACCGGC
>JBBDSX010000103.1:2755-8262 GCA_040904725.1 Egicoccus sp. | reverse complement strand
CCGGCCCGACCACCGGCGTTGCGTACCAGTCTCGACCACGATCGCCACCTCGCCCGCGTTGCTGACGTCCTCGAACGCATCGCTGCCGGCGACGTGTTCCAGGTCAACCTCACCCAGCGCCTCACGTCACACTGGGAGCACGACGCGGCCGCGCTCTACCGCGCGTTGCGTCGCGAGTCGCCTGCCACGTTCGGCGCCGTGCTGCCCGCGATCGGCGTCGCATCCGTCTCACCAGAGACCTTCCTGGCGGTGGCGGGACGCCAGGTGACGACCCGTCCGATCAAGGGCACGCGGCCACGCCACCCCGCCCCGGACCTCGACGCCGCCCTCGCCGACGACCTGTCCACGTCGGCCAAGGACCGCGCGGAGAACGTCATGGTCGTCGACCTCGAACGCAACGACCTCGGCCGGGTGTGCCGCTCGGGCAGCGTGCGGGTGCCGGAGTTGGCGGCAGTCGAGGCCCACCCCACCGTCTGGCACCTCGTCTCCACGGTCACCGGCGAACTGCGCCCCGAGGTCGGGTACGGCGAACTGCTGCGGGCCACGTTCCCGTGCGGCTCGATCACCGGCGCGCCGAAGATCGCCGCGATGCAGATCATCGAGCGGCTCGAGACGGTCCGTCGCGGCTGGTACTGCGGCGCGGTCGGGTTCCTCTCCCCCGGCGCGGCGTCGCTGTCGGTCGCAATCCGCACGGCGACCCTGCAGGCTGACGGCACCGTCGACTACGGCGCCGGTGGCGGCATCGTCGCCGACTCCGACCCGGCGGACGAGCGGCGCGAGAGTTTCGACAAGGCGGCCGCGTTCCTGCGCGCGGTCGGCATCCCACGGGAGCGGGTGAGATGAGCTTGCTGGTGTGGATCGACGGCGACCTCGTGCCGGCGGAGCGGGCGACGGTGTCGGTGTTCGACCGCGGCTTTCGCAACGGCGAGGGCGTGTTCGAGACGTTCCGGGCCTACGGCGACTTCGTCTTCCGTCTCGACGCGCACCTGCGGCGCGCACTCGCCGGTGCCGCGGAACTCGGCTTCGACGTCGGGCCGGCCGCCCGACTGCGCGAGGCCGTCACGAGGACGGCACAGGCGAACCTCGCCGCCCTCGACGGGCGTGACAGCGCGCTGCGCCTGACCGTGTCCGCCGGCCCGATCGACCCAGACAGTCCCTTCCCGGGCCATGCCATGGGCACCCCGACCGCCGTGGTCACCTCGCACGCCCTCGCGCTCGCAGCGGACCGCTTCGAGCGCGGCGCCCGCGCCGTCACGGTCCCTCTCGCCCGCGAGTTGCCCCACGTCAAGGCCGTCTCCTACCTCGTGGCCGTGACCGCCCGTCGGCGTGCCCGCGAGGAGGGGGCCGACGAGGCGCTGCTGACCACCACGACGGGCGAGGTGCTCGAGGGGGCCGGGTCGAACCTGTTCGCGGTCGTCGACGGGACGCTCGTGACGCCGCCGCTGGACGCCGGACTCCTCGCCGGGGTGACCCGGTCGGTCGTGCTCGAGATCGCCGAGCGCCTCGGCGTGCCGTACGCGACGGCCCCGCTGTCGGTCGAGCAGGTGTGGGGTGCCGACGAGGCGTTCCTGACCGCGACCACCCGTGAGGTCACCCCGCTGCTGACCGTCGACGGCCGGTCGCTCGGCGATGGCCGGCCGGGCCCCGTCACGACCCGGATCCTCGCCGGCTACCGGGCGATCGTGGACGAGGAACGTGCGGCGCCGGAGCCGTCCTGACCCGGCGCGTGGTTCAGCGCGGCTCGAGGCGCGACAGGCGCAGGCCGGCGTGGGCCTTGTGGCGCTTGTTGACCGAGATGATCAGGGCGGTCAGCGTCTCGAGCGGCCCCGACATGCGCAGTGCCCCGGCGGCATAGGAACGCACGCCGTCGATGCGGTTGGCGAGGTCGACGACCGTCGCGACCGCGTCGTCGTCGTCGCCCACCACCGGGACGTCGTCGTCGAGTGGATGCTCGAGCCGGCCGAGTTCGCGGCTCGACACGCTGTGGAACGCGGCGGTCATGCGGGCACCGGGCAGCTTGGCCGCGATCGCCTCGGCGACGCTGCCTTCGGCCACGGCCTCGTTGTAGGGCCCCTTCGCGTCGAACGCGAGCGGGTTGACCGCGCTGACCACGATCCGTCCGGCGACCGCGTCCACGAGCGGATCGAGGACTGCGTCGAGGCCGTCGTAGGGCACCGCGAGAACGACCACGGGGGCCGCGGCGGCGTCGACGTTGCCGAGCCCGGTCACCGTTCCCGGCACCTCACCGAGTTCGGAGCGCAGTTCCTCGGCGGCCGTCTCGGCGCGGCCCGCGTCGCGGGAGCCGAGCGCCACGTCGACGCCGGCGGCGAGCCACCGGCTCGCCAGGCCGCGTCCCAGCGCGCCGGTCCCACCGATGATCCCGATCTCCACATGCCGCTCCTGGTCGCTGTCCCGCGCAGGCTGCCATACGGCGGTCCGGTCGGCGGCATCGATAGACTGTCGGGCCGGCCGCCTTCTCGGCCGAACTCGTCCGTCTGGCGACCGGAGGGCACGTGGCACGCGAGCCCGATGCCGACCTGCGCTGGCATCGCACCACCCTCGAGGGGCGTGTTGCGCTGTACGGCGAAGCCGGTGAGGGTCCGCCGCTGGTGTTCCTCCACGGTTGGGGCCTGTCGGCCCGCTCCTATGCCCGTGCACTGCCGGGGATCGCGTCGGGCGGGTGGCGCGTGCTCGCACCGGCACTGCCCGGATTCGGCCGCAGCGAGGCGCTCGACGGCGAGTACACGTTCGAGAAGTTGGCCCACTGGGTCGACGACCTGCTCGATCACGCCGGGGTCGAGGAATCGGCCGCGTTCGTCGGCCACTCGTTCGGCGGCGGGGTCGCCGTGGCCACCGCATGGCACCACCCCGAACGGGTGCGCTCGCTGACGCTGGTCAACTCGATCGGCGGCTCGGTCTGGAAGTCCGGTGGCGTGCGGGACCGTCTGCTGGCCGACCGACCGCTGTGGGACTGGGGGCTGCGGCTGCCCGGCGAGTTCCGCAAGCGCGACTACCGGCGGGTGCTGCCGGTCGTGCTGCGCGACCTGGTCGGCAACGCGATCACCAACCCCAGTGCCGTCTGGCGGGCGGGCGAGTTGGCCCGCAACGCCGACCTGCGCGAGGAATTGACCGAACTGGCCGCTCGCGGGCTGCCGGTCAGCATCCTGTGGGGCTCGGCCGACAAGGTCGTGCCCGAGGCCACCTTCCTGGCCATGTGCGAGGCGGCCGGGGCCCCCGGCGACATCGTCAGCGACGCCGGGCACTCGTGGCTGCTGGCCGACCCCGAGGGGTTCGGCGAACTCCTCACAAACTCACTGACGGTGCGGCGCACCCTCACGGAGCGCACGCGAACATGACGGTCCCGGCCAGCCCTCCCCCGCCGCCCGAGATCGTCGACGACCGGGTCCGCGCCGACGTCGTGATCGTCGGTGCGGGTGTCGCCGGCCTGTACGCCGCGGTGCGCCTGCCCGACCACCTCGAGGTCGTGGTGGTCGACAAGGGCGTCCCCGGCGGCGACTCGGGTTCGTCGCCGTGGGCGCAGGGCGGTCTGGCCGCGGCGATCGGGCCCGAGGACAGCCCGGACCTGCATGCCGCGGACACCCTGGCGGCCGGCGACGGGCTGTGCGACCCGGTCGCGGTCGGGGTGTTGACCCGAGAAGCACCCGGTCACGTCCGCCAACTCCTGCAGATGGGCGCCGAGTTCGATCGCCTCCCGGGCAGACTCGACAGCCTCGACACCGCCGACCTCGACCTCGCCCGTGAAGGCGGGCAGCGGGTCCCCCGTTCGGTGCACCGCGCCGACGCGAGCGGCGCGGAACTCGTCCGGCTGCTGCGGAACGCGGCCGTCTCGAAGGTAACCCGGCTGCCGGGCATCGTCGTCTCGCTCGCCCGCGACGCCGCCCACCGGGTCACGGGCCTGTGGGTCTGGGTCGAGGGCCGTCTCGTCGCCGTCGACGCGCGGGCGGTCCTGCTGGCGACCGGTGGGTGCGGCGGGTTGTTCGCCGCCACCACCAACCCGGCCCACGCGACCGGCGACGGCGTGTCCCTGGCGCTGGGCGTCGGCGCGGCCGTACGCGACCTCGAGTTCGTCCAGTTCCACCCGACCGGCCTGGCGGTGGCCGGCACGTGGCGGTTCCTGCTCACCGAAGCGCTGCGGGGTGCCGGCGCGACGTTGCACGACGCCGACGGTGGGCGGTTCCTCGTCGACCGTCACGCCGACGCCGAACTGGCGCCCCGGCACGTGGTCGCCAAGGCCATCCTCGACCAGGACGACGGCACGGCCTGGCTCGACGCGACCCACCTGAGCGAGCACCAGTTCGCCCAGGAGTTCCCCACGGTCCTGGCCGGGGCGCGCCGCTACGGATTCGACCTCGCGACCGAACGGGTTCCGGTCACCCCGGCGGCCCACTACCAGGTGGGCGGGGTCCGGACCGACCTCGATGCGCGCACGTCGGTCCACGGGCTCTACGCCGCCGGCGAGGTCGCCTCGACCGGCGTGCACGGCGCCAACCGCATGGCGGGCAACTCCCTGACCGAGGCGCTGGTCTTCGGTGCCCGCGCGGCGCAGGCGATCACTGCCGAACTTCCCGACCGTCACGGCGACCTCGGTCCGGCGCCGGAGCTCGTCCCGTCCGTGCAGGGTGGCAGCGATGACCTGCGCCGCCGACTGCGCGAGTCGATGCTGGTCGGCGCCGGTCCGGTCCGCACCGGGGCCGGGCTCGCCATCGTCGCGGCCGAACTCGATGGGATGGCCGGCGAGCTCGCCACACCCGCCGCCGATGCCGAGGCGATCGAACTCTGGCACGCCCTGCGGGTCTCGCGCCTGCTGGTGAAGGCGGCCCGGCTGCGCACCGAGTCCCGCGGCGGTCACTGGCGCGACGACCATCCCGCCGCCGACGACGCGTGGGCCGACGTCCACCTCGAACACGTCACCACCTGAGCTGCCAGGTCAGAGGGAGGCGGCCATGCGTTCGACGGCCTCGGTGAGGATCGACCTCGACGTGGCGAAGTTGAGCCGGACGTGGCCGGCGCCGCCGGCGCCGAAGTCGGCGCCGTCGATCAACGCCACCCCCGCATGGTCGAGGAAGTGCTGCGCCGGGGATCCGTCCAGGCCCAGGTCGCGGCCGTCGAGCCAGGCCAGGAAGGTGGCCTCCCCCGGCCGCCAGCGCACGTTCGGCAGGTGCTGTGCCAGCAGGTCGGCGAGCAGCCGACGACGGTCGACCAACGCGGCGAGCAGCGCATCGAGCCAGTCACCGCCATCGCACAGCGCAGCCGTTTGCGCCATCACGCCGAGGTGGGTCGCCCCGTGCGACACCACCTCGGGGATGCGGGCGAGGTCGTCGGCCGCCGACGCGCCGGCCACCGCAACCGCCGCCTTCAGCCCCGGCAGGTTCCAGCCCTTGGACGCCGAGAGCACCGCGACGGCGTCATCACTGCCCGCGACGTCGAGGTAGGGCACGAAGCCGGATCCGCTCCCGGCGCCCACCCGACCGGATCCGCTCCCGGCG
>JBBDSX010000103.1:0-2655 GCA_040904725.1 Egicoccus sp. | reverse complement strand
CCGGATCCGCTCCCGGCGCCCACCCGACCGGATCCGCTCCCGGCGTCGAACAGGACCAGCGGCGCGTGGATCTCGTCGCTGACCACCCGGATGCCGTGGGTCTGCGCCAGGACGGCGACCGCCTCCAACTCGCCGCGCGTGTGGACCGTGCCGTGCGGATTGTGCGGACTGCACAGCAGGAAGGCTCCGCGCCCCGCGGTCGACGCCATCGCCGCGCCGAGATGATCGAGGTCGAGCCGGCCATCGCGGCCCAGCGGCACCTCGACGACCTCGCGCCCGGCATGGCGAACGAAGGCGTAGAAGGGGGCGTAGACCGGCGGCGTGACGATCACCGGCGCGCCCGGCTCGGTCACCACGGCCAGCGTCTCGGCGACCCCGCGCATCACGTCCGGCATGACCCGCGCACGCTCGGTCGGCAGCTCCCATTGCCAGTGTGCCCGGGCGAACGCAGCCAACGCCTCCACGTACCCCGCCCCCGAGGCGTAGCCGGTGTCGCCCTCGTCGATGGCCGCCCGCAGCGTCTCGGCGACGGCCGGCGCCAGATCGACGTCCATCTCGGCGACCCACAGCGGCAGCACGTCCGGCCCGAACAGGCGCCACTTGATGCTGGTCCGACGGCGCAGTCGTTCCAACGGCAGGTCGAGCGGATCGGCGGACACGCTCAGACGATCCCCTCGAGGTCTTCGAGGCCGAGTTCGATCATGCGCCGGTGGTGGCCCTGCATGACCCCGATGGCGAGGCGCTTGACGCGGCTCTCACCCGACTCGCCGTCCGCCGCGCCCCCGCTGGCCAGCACGACCTTGAGCGCATCCGTATCCGACACAATGCCCTGAAACCCCTGCAGGGCACGCCCGAGCAGGTTCGCGACCAGTTGGCGCGCCCGTTCACACGTCTGTTCGTCGCCGAGTTGATCGCGCAGGCGGTCGGTGGCGAAGGTCTCGAACGCCCCCCGATCGGCCAGCGAGGACACCACGAGCCGGCCAGTCTGGTCGTCGAGGTTTGGCGCGAGTTCGCGGGCGAAGTCGGCCGCGATCGGCAGTCCCAGGGCGAAGAACGCGCACGCCGAGAACCAGTCGTCCATCGGGACGCGGTCGAAATAGGCGTCGAAGTGCGGCTTCTGGCGGTCCATGACCGCCGTGGCCAGATCGGTGTGCTCCGCGAGCCGGTCACGCAGCAGCACGTAGGCGGTGTGCTCGCGTACGGCGTGGTCGGCAAGTTCGTCGGCCGTGCGCGCGTCCGGGGCGTGACCGATCGCGCGGGCGGTCACCTGGAACGAGCGCAACTGGCCGTAGGCGAGCGCGCCGAGCACCTCGGCTGTCGCGAGCTGGACCTCATCCGGCACCCGCTGGCTCCTTGCCTGCCGTCTGTCGTGGGCCGCCAAGGGTAGACCCCGTCGGCCGCGTTGCCGTGGCCGTCGGAATGCGGCCGCTACACGGCGGCGCCGGGCGCGGTTGGCGTGGCGCCGGAGACCGTCGGCGCGTCGGCGCCATCTGGCTCGCTCCACGACCAGGCGTACTCGGGACGGTCGAGTTCACGGGCCAGCGCGGTCAGCCGCAGCGGCCGGAACGCGTCGACCATGACCGCGACCTCCTCGGTGCGGGTGGTCCCGAGGCTCGCCTCGCTCAGCCCCGGCTGCGGACCGTGGGTGAGCCCCGACGGGTGCAGCGTCAATGAGGCCACATCGATCCCGCGTCGCGACCCGAAGTTGCCGTCGACGTAGTACAGCAACTCCTCGGAGTTGAGGTTGGCGTGGCTGTACGGGATCGGCACCGCCTCGGGGTGCCAGTCGATCGGCCGCGGCACGAACGTGCACACCATGAACCCGTCGCCTTCGAAGGTCTGGTGGACCGGCGGGGGCGGATGGATCTGCTTGGTCAACGGTTCGAGGTCGGCGAGGTTGAGCGTCCATGGGAACAGGTAGCCGTCCCACCCGACCACGTCGCACGGGTGGTGCGGCAGGACGTAGTCCTGCAGGCCACCGCGGATGCGCAGCGTGAGCGCGAACTCGCCGGCCTCGTCGACGGTGCGCAGGGCCCGTGGCCCGTGCAGGTCGCGTTCGGCGAACGGGGCGTGCTCGAGCAGTTGCCCGTAGCGGTTGCGGTAGCGGGCGGGCACCTCGACCATCCCGCGCGACACGAGCACGAGATGGCGTTGCACCGCCGGACCATCGGGCACGAACCGGTGGGTGATGCCGCGCGGCATCAGCACGTAGTCGCCGTCGCGGTAGGGCAGGTCGCCGAGCACGGTCTCGATGGTGCCGCTGCCCTCGTGGACGAACACGACCTCGTCGGCCTCGCCGTCGCGGTACCAGGCCGTCATCGCACGATCGGGGCGCGACAGCCACACCTCGACGTCGTCGTTGAAGGCGAGCAGGCGGCGTGAGGTCAGCGCGTCACCGCCGGCCGCGAGGTCGCGCGCGTCGAAACAGTGGTGGACGTGCGCGTCGGGCTGCCACTCCTCGCGGGCCAGCGGGCGGAAGGGACCGACGTTGCGGACCTGCATCGGCTGGCGCAGGTGGTACAGCGTCGACGCCGGTCCGTCGAAGCCGTCGAGGCCGATGACCTCCTCGGTCATCAGCCGCCCGTCCCGCCACAACTGCGTGTGGCGCTTGGCCGGGACCTCCCCGAACCGCTGGTACCGCGTCATCGCTGCCTC
>JBBDSX010000102.1:0-7289 GCA_040904725.1 Egicoccus sp. | reverse complement strand
ACCGGATCCCGGTGCCGCGCGTTCGTGTTGGAGAGGATCGCGCATGGACCCACGTATGGATCTCGCAGACCTGCAACGCACGATCGCCGCGACCTATGGCGCCCAGGACCGCGTCCGCGGCGTCGAGGGCACGTTCGCCTGGTTCGTCGAGGAGGTCGGCGAACTCTCGCGTGCCATCCGACGGCAGGGGCACGAGGAACGGCTGGTCGAGTTCTCGGACGTGCTCGCCTGGCTGGTGACCCTGGCGGACATGACGGGCGTCGACCTCGCCGAGGCCGCGCAGCGCTACGCCACGGGCTGCCCGAAGTGCGGCGCATCCCCGTGCGTGTGTGGCCAGATCGACCCGACCCGCCCCTAGTCGGGCGCCCCCACCTCGTCCGCCCCGGTGGTGAGGTCGATCTCGCGTTCCATCACCTCGAGCTCGCGTTCGCGCACCTCGACCTCCTCGCGCAACTGGAGCAGTTCCCGTTCCCGTTGCCGGAACCGGCGCTCCCGGTCGGTGATGTCGCGCATGTGGACCGGGGGCAGGCCCGCGCGCGGCTTAGCGGGCCCCGCGGGGAATTCGTGGTTGAGCCCCTTGGCGATCGACCAGGCCGCGAGTACCAGCACGATCGTGAAGGGCAGCCCGGTCGAGACGGCACCCGCCTGCAACGCCTGGAGACCGCCGGCGAGCAGCAGCGCGATCGCGACCAGCCCCTCGGTCACGGCCCAGAACACCCGGGTGGCGACGTGCGGGTCGGGGTCGCCGCCGGAGGTCAGCATGTCGATGACGAACGACCCGGAGTCGGAGCTGGTGACGAAGAATGTGACCACGAGCAGGACCGCGAGGACCGACACGATGTTGGCGAGCGGCAGCTGTTCGAGCATGGCGAACAGGGCCAGTGACGAGTCGTCGGCTGCGAGGTCGGCGATGCCCGCGCCGGCCTCCTCGAAGAAGATGCCGGTGTTGCCGAAGACGGTGAACCACGCGAACGAGACCAGCGAGGGCAGCAGCAGTACCCCGAGCACGAACTCGCGGATCGTGCGGCCCCGCGAGATGCGGGCGATGAACATGCCGACGAACGGCGACCACGAGACCCACCACGCCCAGTAGAAGATGGTCCACGAGTTCACCCAGCCCGCCTGGTCGTCGCCGGCATAGACGCCGATGCGCGAGAACAGTTCGGCCGCCCCACCGAGGTAGGCCCCGGTGTTCTGCACGTACGCACCGATCAACAGCAGCGTCGGTCCGGCGAGCAGGACGAACAGCAGCAGCGCGGCGGCGAGGGCGATGTTGAACTGCGACAGGCGCTGGATGCCCTTGTCGAGTCCGGACACGACGGAGATGGTGGCGACGGCGGTGATCAGCACGATGAGCACCAGTTGCACCGGGATCGAGATCTCGAGTCCGAAGACCCGGTTGAGCCCGGCGTTGACCTGCGCGACACCCAGCCCGAGTGAGGTCGCGACGCCGAACATCGTGCCGACGACCGCGGTCACGTCGATGACGTTGCCGAGGCCGCCGTCGACGCGGTCGCCGAGCAGCGGCCGGAACAGCGACCGGATCGCCAGCGGCTGGTCGTGGCGGAACCCGAAGTAGGCGAGTCCGAGCCCGATGACGGCGTAGATCCCCCACGGGGCGAGACCCCAGTGGTGGAACGCGTGGAGCATCGCGTCCCGCGCCGCTGCGGGGGTCCCGGCGTCGAGCCGCGGCGGGTCGGAGGCGTAGAACAGCACCGGCTCCGCGACACCCCAGTACATCAGGCCGATGCCCATGCCGGCCGCGAACAGCATCGCGAACCACGACAGGGTGGAGTAGTCGGGCCGGGAGTCGTCGGGGCCGAGTCGCACCGTGGCGTGACGGCCCACGGCGAGCCAGACCGAGAACCCGAGGAAGAACCCGACGGCCACGATCATGAACCAGCCGAAGGTGTCGCTGACCCAGGCCTGCACGGCGCCGAGCGAGTCGCCGGCCACGTCCGGCGCGAGCACGGCGAACAGCACGAACGCCAGGATCAGCACCGCCGACCCGGCGAAGACCGGCGGATGGATGGAATCGCGGATGGAGCGGGACCCGGAGGCGGAGGCGGTCATGGATGGACTCCAACTCGACGCGGACGCGATCAGCGGCCGCGCCGGCATCTCTCCCTGGCCGGGCGACCGGCACGACGCTACGCACAATACGACGAACGGCCGACCGGTCGTCCCGACCGGTCGGCCGTCTCCGTGGGGACCGGCGCCGCTACTCGGCCAGGACCAGTTCGGCGATCTGCACCGCGTTCAGGGCCGCGCCCTTGAGCAGGTTGTCACCCACCACGAACACGTCGAGGCTGTGCGGGTCGGCGAGGTCCTCGCGGATTCGGCCCACGAAGACCTCGTCGCGACCGGCCGCCTCGAGCGGGGTCGGGTAGGCCAGCGCCTCGCCCTCGCTGTCGACGCCGTCGACGACGACGAGCCCGGGGGCTCCCTGCAGGGCGTCGAGCGCCGCCTCGCGGCTGACCGGGTCGGCGAAGGTGAGTCGCGCGTTGATGGCATGGCCGACGACCACCGGCACGCGCACGCAGGTCGGTGACATGCGGAGCGCGGGCAGCGAGAGGATCTTGCGCGACTCGTTGACGAGCTTCCACTCCTCGTCGGTGTGCCGCCCGTCGGTGAAATTGCCGCAATGGGCGAGCACGTTGAACGCGATCGCCTTCGAGAATGCCGAGGCCTCGACGCCGGCCGCGGCGGCCGCGCCGTCGCTGCGGAGCAGTTCGGGGTCCTGGGCCATCTTGACCGTCTGCTCGAGCAGTTCGGCGATGCCCGACTGCCCCGCACCGCCGGCGGCCTGGTAGGAGGTCGCCACGACCTCGGTCAGCCCCAGAGCGTCGTGCAGCGGCTTGGCCGCGACCATCAGCACCATGGTCGTGCAGTTGGGGTTGGCGATGATGCCCTTGGGCCGCTGCCGCGCGGCGTCGGGGTTGACCTCGCTGACCACGAGCGGGACCTCGTCGTCCATGCGGAAGGCCGAGGAGTTGTCGACCACGACCGCGCCGCGCTCGGCCGCGATCGGACCCCACTCCTTCGAGCGGCTGCCGCCGGCCGAGAACAGGGCGATGTCGACGCCGTCGAAGGCGTCGGCCGAGATGGCACGCACCTCGACCTCGCCGTCCTTCCACGGCAGCTTGGTGCCGGCGGAGCGCTCGGAGGCGAGGTAGACGGGCTCACCGTCGATGGGGAAGTCGCGCGACTCGAGCAGGCGGCGCATCTCGCGCCCGACCGCTCCGGTGGCGCCGACGAGGGCGACCTTGGCTGCCATCAGTTGCTCTCCTGCAGGACCTGGTCCTCGGCGAGGTTGAACGCATCGTGGACGGCCAGCACGGCCTGTTCCACCTGCTCCTTGGACACCACGACGGAGACGCGGATGGTCGACGTCGAGATCATCTCGATGTTGACCCCGGCGGCCGAGAGCGCACCGAACATCTTGGCGGCCACGCCCGGGTGGGTCTTCATCCCGGCACCGACCAGCGACACCTTGGCGATGTTGTCGTCGACGTGGATGCCCTCGGCGCCGATCTCCTTGACCAGCGGCTCGAGCATCGCCAGGGCCTTGGCCTGGTCACCGCGCGGCAGCGTGAACGAGATGTCGGTGCGACCCTCGAGCGACACGTTCTGCACGATCATGTCGATGTTGACGTTGGTCTCGCCGAGCGAACCGAACAGCCGCGCGGCGACGCCCGGCGTGTCGGGCACCCCCTGCACGGTGACCTTCGCCTCGGAGGTGTCGTGGGCGACACCGGAGATGATCGCGTCCTCCATCTTGTCCTCCTGCGGACCGACCCAGGTGCCGTCCGTGTAGCTGAACGATGAACGCACGTGGATGCGTACGCCGTGGTTTCGCCCGAACTCGACCGACCGGACCTGCAGGACGCCGGCGCCCTGTGCGGTCAGTTCGAGGGCTTCTTCGTAGCCGAGGTAGTCGAGCTTTCGCGCGTTGGGCACGATGCGGGGATCGGCGGTGAACACCCCGTCGACGTCGGTGTAGATCTCGCACACGTCGGCGCCGAGGGCCGCGGCGAGCGCGACCCCGGTCAGGTCCGACGCACCTCGCCCCATCGTGGTGACGTCCTTGGTGTCCTGGCTGACACCCTGGAACCCCGCCACGATGACGACGTTGCCCTCCTCGAGGGCCGACTGCACCCGACCGGGGGTGATGTCGACGATGCGGGCCTTGCCGTGCACCGCGTCGGTGATGATGCCGGCCTGTGAGCCGGTGAGCGACTTGGCCGGGACGCCGCGTTCGGCCAGCGCAATCGCCAGCAGCGACATCGAGATGCGCTCGCCGGCCGTGAGCAGCATGTCGAGTTCACGCTCGGGCGGGTTGTCGCTGATGCGGGCGGCCATGGACACCAGGTCGTCGGTCGTCTTGCCCATGGCGGACACGACGACGACGGTCTGGTTGCCGCCTCGGTGGGAGCGGGCGACCCGGTCGGCGACGCGCTTCATGCGGTCGACGTCACCGACAGAGGTCCCGCCGTACTTCTGTACGACGATGGGCACGGGAAACTGGCCTTCGTGGGAACGAACGTGATGGCGGCCGCCGGAGCGCTGGAGGCGTGCACTCGTGAGAGTGGCGGTGCGCGACGTGGCGGTGCCCTGCGCGGTCTGCCCGCAGCAGGGCCGCTCCCAAGCCTAGGCCGGTCGCCGCGCGTATTCATCCCGGGACCGGTGGCCACCGGTCGGGACGGCCGAGCGCACCCCGCTCACGCACCGACGTCACGCCGGCCGGCGAACGCCCGTCCCAGGGTGACTTCGTCGGCGTAGTCGAGGTCACCGCCGACCGGCAGCCCGCTGGCCAGCCGCGTGATCCGCACCCCCAGGGGGGCGAACAACCGCGACAGGTACGACGCCGTCGCCTCGCCCTCGACGTTGGGGTTGGTCGCGATGATCAGTTCCTCGACCGGTTCGGCGTCGAGGCGTTGGACCAGGTCGCGCACGTGCAGGTCGTCGGGGCCGATCCCGTCGATCGGCGAGATCGCACCGCCGAGCACGTGGTAGCGACCCCGGTACTCGCGCGTGCGCTCGATCGCGATCACGTCGCGGGCCTCCTCGACCACGCACAACACGCCGCCATCGCGCCGCGGGTCGCGGCAGATACGGCACTCCTCGGCTTCGCTGACGTTGAAACAGCGGGCACAGAAGCGCACGGTCGCCTTGACCCGCGTGATGGCGTCGGCGAGGCGCTGCGCGTCGGTGGTGTCCGTCTGCAGCAGGTGGAACGCGATCCGCTGCGCGCTCTTGGGCCCGACGCCGGGGAGCCGACCGAGTTCGTCGATCAGGTCCTGGATGGCACCCTCGTACATGTGGGTGTCCTCTCTACGGGGTGCCCGGCGCGGGACGTTCCTCGAGCAGTTCGGCGCCGAGTTCCTGGGCCAGCAGCTCGTCGGTACGGGCGGCCTCGGCCGGTGCGGGCACCGACGCCTCGGCCTCGCGGACGTCCGCCTCCTCGGCCGCGTCGTCGAGCACGGCGGTGCGGGCATCGTCCGGCGTCACCGACGGCGGCATGGGCCGACGGCGGTCGTCGTCGCCCTCGACCACGACATCGATCTTCAGGCGTAGCCCGGTGGCCCGCTCGATCGCCTCGCGGAGCACGTCGGCGAACTCGCCCTTCACCGCGTTCTGGGCGTGGAACGACGCGTAGCGCTTGGCGTAGCGCAGGGTCACGATGCCCCGCGAGACCCCGGCGACGTCGGCCTGCAGGAAGACCGCGTGAATGCGGCGGCTGCGGTTCTTGACCAGCTCCAGCACGCCCTCCCAGTGGCGCTCGAGCAGTTCCCGTTCGTCGCCGGCAGCTGCGGCCGGTGTCGTCGCGGCGGGTTCAGTCGGGCCGTCGGACTCGACAGGGGCGGGCTCGACCGGATCCGGCGTCGACGCCGGGTCCGTGCTGGCCGCCGTCGGGGTGTCCGCGACGGGCGCCGGGTCCTCGGCAGGTGCGGGGTCCTCGGCGGGCGCCGGGTCCTCGGTGGGAGCGGCGTCCGCGGCAGGCGAGGCGGCATCGGCAGGTGCGGCCTCCGTGCTCGCGGATCCCTCGCCGCGGACACGCGCCCGGGCCTGCAGCGGGCTCTCGCGCGCGGCCGCAGGCTGGGGACCGGGGCCCGGGGTCGCTTCGGCCTCCGCAGGCGCAGCCGCCCGCTGCGGGGCCGGTCTGGCGGCCGGGGCCGCCGTCGCGCCGCTCTCGAGGCGTGCCACCCGGTCGGCCAGCCCGGCGACGTCACCACCCGCCCCCGGCACGGCCAGGCGGGCGAGGGTCAGCTCGAGCGGCAGCCGCGGCGATCCCTGGCGCTGTTCGACCACGGTCTCGGCGAGCAGGCCGACGGCGCGCAGCAGCGACTCGCGCGGCAGCGCGGCGGTCTGGGCCTGCAGTTGCCGCCGCCGGTCGTCGGTCGCGTCGACGAGATCGGGGCGGTCGGAGGCGACCTGCAGCACGAGCAGGTCGCGCAGGTGCTGGACCAGGTCGAGGGTGAAGCGGCGCAGGTCGTGGCCCTCGTCGAGCAGCCCCTGCACCATCCCGAGCAGACCGGCGAGGTCACGGCCCGCGACCAGTTCGACGGTCTCGAAGACGCGGTCGGCCGGCGTGTGGCCGAGCACCTGGCCGACCGCCTCGGCGGTGACGGTGGTCCCGGCGAACGCGAGCACCTGCTCGAGCACCGACTGGGTGTCGCGCAGCGACCCGTCACCGGCACGGACGATCGCGTCGACGGCGCCGTCGTCGATGGTGTAGCCCTCGGCGTCGCAGATGCGGCGGACGTTGCCGGCGACGTCGGGAGCGGACACGCGCCGCAGGTCGAGGCGCTGCACCCGCGACAGGATCGTGGGCAGGACCTTCTGCGGGTCCGTGGTCGCCATGGCGAACAGGATGTGCGCCGGCGGTTCCTCGATCAGCTTGAGCAGTGCGTTGAACGCCGCGGTCGAGGCCATGTGGACCTCGTCGAGGATGTAGACCCGGCGGCGGGCGCGGGCCGGCGCGTACAGGGCACGGTCGCGCAGTTCACGAGCGTCGTCGACGCCGCCGTGGGACGCCATGTCGAGTTCGATCACGTCGACCGAACTGCCGTCCGCGATGGACGTGCAGTGCTCGCAGGTCCCGCACGGTGTCGGCGTCGGACCGTCCTCGCAGTTGATCGCCTTGGCCAGCAGGCGGGCCGTCGAGGTCTTGCCGGTGCCGCGCGGGCCGGTGAACAGGTAGGCGTGGTGCAGGCGCTCGGTCTCGATGGCGTGGACCAGGGTCTGGATCACGTGCTGCTGGCCGACCACCTCGCCGAAGGTCTGCG
>JBBDSX010000101.1:0-7325 GCA_040904725.1 Egicoccus sp. | reverse complement strand
GATCTCCTCGAGGGCGACCGAGAGCGGCTTGTTCGACGCGGTCTGCACCAGCGGCGGGACGTAGGCGCCGAGGCCCTCGCCGAGCTGGGCGTAGTAGCCGTTGATCTCGCGGGCGCGCTTGGCGGCGAGGTGCACGAGGTGGAACTTCGAGTCCACCTTGTCCATCAGGTCATCGATGCGGGCGATGGGGGTACCTCCACTGGGCATGCGAAGCGGCGGCCGCGGCCGCGGTCCCCGACAGGTTACCGGGTACCGTCCCGCCCGCGCGTCCGCCGTCGGGACGCGTGACGACGAGTGGGGCGCGACATGGACGGCCTGGTGCTGGTGGTGCTGGCGCTGGTGGTCGTCGTCGGGTTGATCGCCTGGGCCGCGTACGCCTACCGGCAGCGCCTCGAGCAGTCCCTGGCGAGTTGGCTCGCGCGCGAACCGGGCCTGGCCGCGACGTCGTCACCGGTCGGCCTCGCCCCTGCACAGTTCGCCGACGGCTTCTACGGCTGTCCCCGCGGTGACCGCCGCTACGGACTGCGGTGGGGCGTCGAGGGCCCGTTGGGTGCCCGCATCGCGGGCCGCGAGACGACCGTGACGTGCGCGGTCTTCGAGTGGTGGTGGGAGCAGCGACGCCAGCACAACGACGGCAAGGGCCACACGACCACGTCGTACGTGACCCGGCGCGTGCCGGTCGCCGCGGCCCGCCTGCCCGTCCCCGTTCCCGACCACGTCCACGTCGGCCCCGAGACCGTGTTCGGGCGCCTCGGCATCAGCCGCAGCGACCACCAACTCGAATCCGACGCGTTCAACCGCCGCTTCCGCGTCCTGGCGCAGGACCGCATGTTGACGGTGCAGTTGCTCGACGCCGGACTGCAGGAGCTGCTGCTGTCGCGCTACGCCGGCCGCACCGTCGAACTGCTCGGCGACCTCCTCGTCGTGGCCGGGGACCCGGACGGGCGTGATGACACCCTCGTCGGTCCGCTGCGACGGCTGCCACCGGCGCGCGACGACGTCGCGGTCCTGCTCGCCGGGGTTTCGTCGCAATTCTGGCGCGCCATCGGCGCCGACGGGGAGCGCTGAGCATGGACCCCGGACTACTCCTGCTCCTCGCGGCCGTGGTGGCCGTGGCCCTGTGGGTGGTGCTGGCCTACAACCGGTTCGTCGCCCAGCGCGCCTCGATGGAGGCGACCTGGGCCGGGATCGACGTCGAACTGCAGCGCCGACACGACCTCGTACCCAACCTGGTGCGCAGCGTGCAGGGCTACGCCGCTCACGAGCGCGACCTGCTCACGACCGTCGTCGAAGCCCGCAACCGGGCGGTCGCGCTGGCCTCGGGAGCGACCGGCGCCGGCGGCGATCTCGCGCGTGCCGAGGACGCGCTGACCGAGCGGTTGACCGGACTGCTCGTGCTGGCCGAGGACTACCCCGAGTTGCGTGCGGACCGGGTGTTCCTCGACCTGCAGCGCCAACTCGTCGAGACCGAGGACCGCATCGCGGCGTCCCGGCGCCTGTTCAACCTCGAGGTCGCCGCCTACGAGCGCCGCCGCCAGTCCTTCCCGTCGAACCTCGTCGCCTCGGCCTTCGGCTTCGAAGGCCGCGACCTGTTCGAGATCCTGGACCCGGCCGCCAGCCACGCGCCGCACGTGGCGACCGAGTAGCCGCCGCCTTCGGACCGAACCCGGTCAGCGCAGGCCGCGCACCTCGGCGATGGCGTCGAGCACCTCGGCGACACAGCGGTCGAGGTCGTCGTTGACGATGACCCGGTCGAATCGACGCCAGTGTGGCATCTGCGCGGCGATCACCTCGAGCCGGCGGGCGAGCACCTCGTCGACTTCCGTGCCCCGCGTCCGCAGGCGTCGCTCCAACTCCTCCATCGACGGGGGCAGCAGGGCGATCGTGAGCGTGTCGTCGGGCCGCATCGCCTTGACGTTGAGCGCACCCTCGAGTTCGAAGTCGAGGACGACGACCTTGCCGTGTGCGACGGCGAGGTCGACCGGGGCGATCGGCGTGCCGTACAGGTTGCCGGCGTACTCGGTCCATTCGAGCAGCAGGCCGTCCGCGATCGCCTGTTCGAAGGTCGGGCGGTCGACGAAGCGGTAGTCGACGCCGTCGACCTCGGTCGGTCGCGGGTCACGGGTCGTCAGCGAGACCGACAGCCATGCCTCGGGCAGGGCGGCCCGGACCCGGGCGTGCACGGTGCCCTTGCCGACACCGCTGGGTCCCGCGATCACGACCAGGAGGCCGCGAGGGGTCACGGGCGGTTCTCGAAGGTGGCGAGCAGTGCCTCGGTCTGGCGCGGTCCGAGCCCGCGCAGGCGCCGGGTGGGTGCGATGTCGAGTTGCTCCATCAGGCGTCGGGCCTTCACCGGCCCGTAGGCCGGCATCGCCTCGATCACGTCGCTGACCTTCATCTTCGCCAGGGCGTCGGCCGAACCGGCGCGCTCGAGCACGTCACGAAGACTGACCTCGCCGGCCTTGAGCATCTGCTTGAGCTCGGCGCGGATTCGGCGCGCCTCGGCCGCCTTCGCGAGGGCGGCGCGGCGCTGCTCGGGATCGAGCTCGGGCAGCGGCATGCGGGTCGCTCCGGATGACACGGCGCCACCTTCGGACAGGCGGCGACGACTGGGTGGACGAGGATGGTCGGCACCCTAGTCCCCATGCGGGACGTGTAGCGTCGCGACCGCGCAGAGGAGTATTTCGTGACCAGCATGCAGCAGTTCGTCCTCGGGGTGGACCTCGACGGGGTCTGCGCCGACTACGAGACGGCCTTCCGGAACTCGGTCATGCGTCAGCTCGGACGCGGCGTGGACGACCTGCCGCCCCAGACCGTGATGGACGCCTACTCGCAGTGGGGCATGACGTTCGAGGAGTTCGAGCAGGCGCACAAGAACGCCGTGGTCGAAGACCGCATGTTCCGCCACATGGAGCCGCTCCCGGGGGTGTCGGAGGCCCTGTGGGAACTGTCGAAGATGGGCGTGTGGATCCGGATCATCACCCACCGGTTGCTGTTCAGCGGGGCCCACGAGTCGAGCGCGGCCGACACCGCCTACTGGCTCGACCACAACGACATCCCCTACCGCGACCTGTGCTTCATCGGCGACAAGCCCAACGTCGGCGCGGACCTCTACGTCGACGACTCGCCGAGCAACATCGTCGCGCTGCGCGAGGCCGGCCGCTCCGCCATCGTCTTCGACCAGCCCTACAACCGTGACCTGCCGGGACCCCGCGCGACCTCGTGGCAGGACGTGGTCGCCAAGGTCCAGGCCGAGTTCGAAGCCCGTGAACGCCAGGTCCGGCTGCCCCTGGAGGACCTCGAGTGACCTCCGCATCCCCGGTCGCGGCGTCGGCGGACGTCGTGGTGGTCGGTGCCGGGATCGTCGGGCTGGCGACCGCGTACCGCCTGCTCCAGGCGCGACCCGGACTGGCCGTCACCGTCATCGAACGCGAGCCGGCCGTCGGGCGCGGCCAGTCCTCGCGCAACTCGGGCGTCATGCACGCCGGCCTGTACTACGCGCCGGGGTCCGCCAAGGCCAGGTTCTGCGTCGCGGGCAAGGTCGAACTCGAGCAGTTCTGCGCGGAGCACGGGGTCGAGGTCCAGCACACGGGCAAGGTCGTCGCCGCCGTCGACCGCAGCGAACTGCCAGCCCTCGAGGCACTGGCCGAACGCGCGCGCACCAACGGGGTCGAAATCGAGCGGCTCGGCGTCGACGGCGTCCGCGACCACGAGCCGAACGTCCACGCGGTCGCGGGCCTGTGGTCGCCGAACACCGCCGTGACCGACTTCGGCGCCGTCTGCCTCGCCCTTCGCGACGCGGTCCTCGCCGCGGGCGGCCAGGTCGTGCTCGGCACCCCGGTGACGGGGCTCGACGAGGACGGCACGGGGGTACGCGTGACCACGCCGGACGGTGCCTGGCGTGCCGGGGCCGTCGTCACCTGCACGGGCCTGCAGTCGGACCGCGTCGCCGCGATGACCGGTCGGCGGCGCGAACGCCGGGTCGTGCCCTTCCGCGGCGCCTGGCTGCGCGTCCGCGATACCCGTGCCGACGTCGTGCGCGGCAACGTCTATCCCGTGCCCGTCGGCGCCGGCCTTCCCTTCCTCGGCGTGCATCTCACGCGCCGCATCGACGGGCAGTTGTGGGTCGGCCCCAATGCCGTGCTGGCCGCGGCGCGCGAGGGCCGCCGCCGGTGGAGTGTGGATCCGGCCGACCTGCGCGATGCGCTCGGCTTCGCCGGGACCTGGCGTCTGGGGGCGCGTTTCCCCAAGGTCGCCGCGACCGAACTGTGGCGCGACCTGGTCGTCAAGGCGGCGATGCGCGAAGTCCGCCGCTACGTGCCCGACCTGCGCGACGAGGACGTCACGCGCGGCCCTTGGGGCGTCCGCGCCCAGGTCGTCGATCGTGCAGGCCACCTCGTCGACGACTTCGACATCCGCGACGACGGCCGCGTCCTCCACCTCGTCAACGCGCCTTCGCCGGCGGCAACGGCCAGTCTCGCCATCGGCGGCGAACTGGCTGCCCGTGTCCTCGCCCGCCGGTAGCGCGCGTAGGCTCGCGCCACTCCCCCCGCGCAGCCGGAGCCACCCGTGGAGCACCGCACCCGCGAGTTCATCGACTTCATGGTCCGCAGTGACGTGCTGACCTTCGGCGACTTCGTGGCCAAGTCGGGCCGGCACACGCCCTACTTCGTCAACGCGGGCCGCTACCGGACGGGCGCTCAGGTCGCCGAACTCGGCCGCTTCTACGCGGCGGCGATCGCCGAGGCATTCGGCGACGGGTTCGACGTGCTGTTCGGCCCGGCCTACAAGGGCATCCCGCTTGCGGTGACCACGTCGATCGCGTTGGCCGAGCACCACGGCCACGACGTCGGCTTCTGCTTCGACCGCAAGGAAGCCAAGGACCACGGCGAGGGCGGCCAACTCGTCGGGCACCCACTCGCCGACGGCGACCGGGTCGTGATCGTCGAGGACGTGACCACGGCCGGGACCTCGATCCGCTCGACGCTGCCGCTGTTGCGCGCGGCCGCGGACGTCGAGATGGTCGGCCTGGTCGTGGGCGTCGACCGCCGCGAACGTGGCACCCGCGACGCGTCGGCACTGGACGAACTCGCCGACGAGTTCGGCCTGCGCACCGTGGCGATCGCCACGATCGACGACGTCGTCGGCCACCTCCGCGACCACGAGGTCGATGGACGTCGGGTGCTCCACGACGAGGACCTCGAACGCATCGAGGCCTACCGCAGGGCCTACGGCGCCGCCTGAATCCTCCTTCACGGATTCCTCACCCATTCGTGCGCAGATCAGGGCGGGACTACGGCCCGCAGGACAGTGGCCGACCGGGTGGTTAGCCTCCTCGAACTCCGCCGCACCCTGCGAGCCCACCGTGCTGAAGCCGCGCCGCCCCGGATCCTCCGACGACGACACTGTCACGCGGCCGCGCCGGTCGCTGCGCGGCTCCGGGTCCTCGCCCGACCCCGTGGTCTGGAAGGACAAGCGGTTCTGGCTGGCCGCGTCCGCACTGCTGGCCGTGATCGTCGGGTGGGTCGCCGTCACCCTCCCCGCGCCCCCCGCACAACCGGAACGGGTCGTGCTCTCGGAGGCGATCGCGCACATCCGTGCCAACGAGGTCGCCTTCGCCACCATCGACGACCGCAGCCGCGAGGTGCTCCTCGTTCTGGGCGAGCCCATTGCGGCCTCCCCCGAGGTGGCCGAGGACGGCGCCTTCGAACTCCCCGAGGGCGAGCACATCGTCGCCGCCTTCAACGACGGCTTCGGGCCCGACCTGTCGGCCATGCTGGCCGAGTCCGACGTGCCGTTCACCGGCGAGCCCCGCCCCGTCCCCGACCGCCTCACCCCGATCCTGACCAACCTGCTGCCCGCCGTGATCATCATCGGCTTCCTGCTGTGGTTCGTGGCCCGCAAGGGCGGATTCGGCGGTTTCACCAAGGCCAGCCGCGGCCCCGCCGCCGTCCCGTCGACGCGTTTCAGCGACGTCGCCGGCGCCGACGAGGCCGTTGCCGAACTGCAGGAGGTCGTCGACCTGCTGCACACGCCCGAGCGCTTCGTCGCCAGCGGCGCCACCGTGCCGCGCGGCTTCCTCCTCGAGGGCCCTCCTGGGACCGGCAAGACGCTGCTCGCCCGCGCCGTCGCCGGCGAGGCCGGCGTGCCCTTCTTCAGCCTCTCCGGCTCCGAGTTCGTCGAGATGTTCATCGGCGTCGGCGCGAGCCGGGTCCGCGACGTGTTCACCAAGGCGCGCAAGCACGAGCGCGCGATCATCTTCATCGACGAGATCGACGCGATCGGCAAGGCCCGCGGCAACGGCCCCACCTCAGGCGCCAACGACGAACGCGAGGCGACCCTCAACCAGTTGCTGGTCGAGATGGACGGCTTCGAGGGGTCCGGGATCATCACCCTGGCCGCCACCAACCGCGTCGACGTACTTGACCAGGCGCTGCTGCGTCCGGGCCGCTTCGACCGCCGCATCACCGTGCCGGCACCCGACCGGCAGGGCCGAACCCGCATCCTCGAACTGCACACCGCGAACCGGCGACTGGCGGACGGCGTCGACCTCGTCTCGCTGGCCCGCCGCACGCCCGGCATGACCGGCGCCGACCTCGCCGCGCTGGTCAACAGCGCCACGCTCGAGTCGGCCCGCAGCGGCGCCGACGAGGTCACCACTGTCCATCTCGAGTCGGCCCTGTCGACCGCGATGCTCGGTCGCGAGCGCCGTTCCGCGGTCACCACCGACCGGGACCGCACGATCACCGCGTGGCACGAGGCCGGGCACACGCTCGCCGCCTTGCTGCAGCCGGCCGCCGACGATCCAGTCACCGTCACCATCGTGCCCCGCGGACCTGCCGGCGGCGTGACCTGGATGAGCGGCAACGACAACGCGTTCCTGACCGGCGAGGAGGCCCGCGCCAAGCTCGTGACCGCCATGGCCGGCCGGGCCGCCGAGGAACGTCTGCTCGACGGGTCGTTCACGCAGGGCGCCGCCAGCGACTTCCACCACGCGACCGACCTCGCCAGGAACATGGTGACCCGCTACGGCATGAGTCCGCTTGGGGTCGCCAGCCTCGAGCCCGAGCAGATCGTCAACGGACCCCTGGCCGAACAGGTCCACGGCGTGGTGAACACGCTGCTCGACGAGGCTCTGGCCGAGGCACGATCGCTGCTGCAGACCAACCGTGACCTGTTGGCCGCCGTGGCTGCGGGGCTGCTGCTCGAAGAGACGCTGCACCTGGCGGACATCCTGCGCATGCAGGGCGAGCTCGCGCCGGCCACGAACGCGTAGGTCCGGACGGTTTCTCGCTCCGCCTTCGGGCCGTGGGGCGTTTCCGCGG
>JBBDSX010000100.1:161-1253 GCA_040904725.1 Egicoccus sp. | reverse complement strand
TCGAGGACGATCTGCGCGCCACCTACGAGGGCGAGGTCTTCTACTGCAAGGACGCCTTCGAGGGGCTGACCGTGTTGGACACGGTGATGGCCGACGGCGCGGACGCGGCCCGCCCCGAGGGGTTCGGCGAGCGGCGTGAACGCCGCAAGCCGACGCGGACCCGCGCGCAGGAAGCGCCCCCGGCGGTCGATACGCAGGGCCGACCCAGGTCCGACGTGGCCTCCGACGTCGAGGTGCCGCAGCCGCCGTTCTGGGGGCAGCGGGTGGTCCGCGGCGTGCCCGTGGACGAGGTGGCACCGCTGCTCAACCAGGTCGCGCTGTTCCGCAACCAGTGGGGCTTCGGTCCCGGCGAGGGCACACCGGATCAGTACCAGGAGCTGCTCGACCGCGAAGCACGGCCGGTGCTGCGCGAGTGGCTCGCCCGCGCCAAGGCCGACAAGGTCATCACCCCCGAGGTCGTCTACGGCTACTACCCCGCCAACGGCGACGGCGACGACCTGGTGGTCTGGGACCCGGAGGCACCGCTGGAACGCGAGCTCGTGCGTTTCCCCTTCCCGCGCCAGACCAAAGGCCGGTTCCTGAACATCGCCGACTTCTTCCGCCCGGCCGACGGCGGCATCCCCGACGTCCTGGCGGTGCAGGTCGTCACGATGGGCCACCGGATCAGCGAGGTCGCGCAGGAGCTGTTCGCGCAGGACCGCTACCAGGACTACCTGTTCGCCCACGGGTTCGGGGTCGAGATGGCCGAGGCGCTCGCCGAGCTGTGGCACCGTCGGATCCGTGAGGAGCTCGGTCTCGCCGGCGACGACGGTCCGACCGTGCAGGACTGGTTCCGCCAGGGCTACCGCGGGTCGCGGTACTCCTTCGGCTACGCAGCGTGTCCGGACCTCGAGATGCAGGAGCAGCTGTTCGAGCTGGTGGACCCGTCACGGATCGGCGTCGAGCTGACCGACGAGTTCATGCTCCACCCCGAACAGTCCACCTCCGCGATCGTCGTCCACCACCCGGAGGCGAAGTACTTCAACGCGAGGTGAGCAGCGACCAGCCGGAGGGCGTCGCGCCTACCGGTAGACCACAAGGGGCGCCCGTGCC
>JBBDSX010000099.1:0-7483 GCA_040904725.1 Egicoccus sp. | reverse complement strand
TTCCCGGCCTTTTCTGCGGTCTGCGGGTTGGCACGTCTATCCGCCGGTCTGCGGCCGGGCAGTCCGCTTCGGCCACCGAACCCGCCCGCCCTCCTTGTGGCCTACGGGACTGCCGGCCCTCCGACCACCTCGCGCCGCCCTCCGCTGCCTCCCACACCGGCCCTCTGCCGCGGGGGGCTGCCTCGTGAACCCGGCTCTGCTCCGCAGGTCAGGGGAAGGGGAGGGTGGGGAGGTGCTCCTGGCCGTCGAGGAGGCGGACCCTGACGCCGCAGTCGCGGAGGAAGTCGCGCACGTCGTTCCAGCCGTCGTAGCGACCGCCGCCGGCCACGACCTCGCCGACGCCGGAGTTGGCGATCAGCTTGGCGCAGCCGAAGCAGGGCGCGCCGGTGCAGTACAGCGACGCGCCGTTGCGCTCCTCGGGGGAGGAGAACAGCAGCGCGTTCGCCTCGGCGTGGATGGCGATGCAGCGCTCGTAGTCGTGGCCCTGCGGGGCGTCGGAGGCGGCGCGTGGGCAGGCGCCCTCGTCGCAGTGGCCGTAGCCCGACGGTCCGCCGTTGTAGCCGGTGGCCACGATGCGGCGTCCCTGGACGATCACGGCACCGTGCTTGCGACGGATGCAGGTCGCCCGGGTCGACGTCGTGCGGGCCAACTCCAAGAAGTACTCGTCCCAAGACACCCGACCCAAAGACCAACCTCCCACGACCGCCCACAGCCTACACAGCCCCAGTCGACCGCAGTCCCGGCAACCGAGGGCGAGCGGAGGACGGGGCGACCACCGTCAGCAGGGGCTCTGAGGCGAGCGAAGCGAAGCCGAATGAGTGAGTGAGTCTCAGGACGAACGCCCCCTGCAGAGGCGGTCACGCCGGCCGGAGCGGGCTACGAGCCTCGGGCGAGGATCAGAGGTTTCCGCGGCGGTCCTGGGCGCGCTCGAGGGCCTCGAACAGCGCCTTGAAGTTGCCGGCGCCGAAGCCGCGCGAGCCGTTGCGTTGGATGATCTCGTAGAAGACCGTCGGCCGGTCCTGGACCGGTTCGGTGAAGATCTGCAGCAGGTAGCCCTCGTCGTCGCGGTCGACCAGGATCCCGAGTTGGGCGAGGTCGTCCCAGGACTCGTCCACGTCGCCGACGCGTTGCTTGGCCTCGACGTAGTACTCGCCGGGGACGGACAGGAACGTCACGCCGCGGCGTCGCAGCGCGGTCACGGTGGCGACGATGTCGTCGGTGGCGAGTGCGAGGTGCTGCACGCCCGGGCCGCCGTAGGCGTCGAGGTACTCCTCGATCTGCGAACGCCTGCGACCCTCGGCCGGCTCATTGATCGGCATCTTGATCCGGCCGTGGCCGTCCCAGAGCACCTTCGACATCAAGGCGGAGTACTCGGTCGAGATGTCCTCGTCGTCGAAGTGTCGCAACTGCGAGAAGCCGAGGATGCGCTGGTAGAACTCGGCCCAGTGGTCCATGTCGCCGTAGGCCACGTTGCCGACCACGTGGTCGATCAGCGCCAGGCCGACGTCGCCGCCGAGCAGGTCGGCGACCGGGTCGTGCGCGACCTCGGCGTAGCCGGGCAGGTGGACGCCGGAGTAGTCGCCGCGCTGGACGAAGCTGTGGATCGTCTCGCCGTAGGTGCCGATCGAGGCGCACACGACCTTGCCGAACTCGTCCTCGTCGACGTGCGGCTCACCATGCGGTTCGGCACCCCGCGCCACCGCGAGTTCGAAGGCCTCGTCGGCGTCGGCGACGGTGAACGCGACGTCGCGGATGCCGTCCCCGTGGCGCCGCACGTGCTGGGCGACCTCGTGGTCGGGGGACAGGGCCGAGGTCATGACGAACCGGATCGCCCCCTGTGCGAGCACGTAGGACGCGCGGTCGCGCACACCGGTCTCGGGCCCGGCGTAGCCGACGAGGCGGAACCCGTAGGCGCTGCGGTAGAAGTGCGCGGCCTGCTTGGCGTTGCCGACCCAGAACTCGATGGCGTCGTAGCCGAGCAGCGGCAGATCCGGTGTGGTCACGTGGTGCTCCCTCCTCGTCGCGCGACGGGTCCCGTCGCGTCGAACCCTGGGTGCGTGTGGCGTCCCTGGCGCGGGTCACGCGCCGTCGGAAGCGTCAACGAGTCGGGCGAACCGGATGTTTCGGTCGGGCGACCAGGCGTTGACGTGCCGCCTGTCAGCGTACGGTCACCGCGCGGGGCGACCGACACCGCCGGCTGCCCCGGAGGGCGAGGGCGCGGAGGCCGCCGTCGACACCGACCTTGTGTGCGCACAACGCGCAAATGAAGGGTCAGGCCGGCGGGATCATCCCCGGTGGCAGATCGGATCGGCCCTCGAGCGGCGACAGTTCGAACTCCTCGCGCCCGATGCGCAGGAACTCGACCGGACGGTCGTCGGCGAGGTGTTCGGCCACGATCCGCGAGACGTCCTCGACGGTGACGCCGCCGTACCAGACGTCGTCGGGCGCGACGTAGATGGTCGGACCGACCATGCAGGGCTCGAGACACCCGGACGCGACGACCTTGATGTCGACGAGGCCCTGGCGGCCCGTCTCCTCGCGCATCGCCTCGAACAGGCCTGCGGCGCCGCGACGCGCGCACGAGGGCCGGGGGTGCTCGGTCGGACGTTCGTTGATGCACACGAACACCCACTTGCGTGGCATGCCGACCCGGGCCACCGCGGTCCCTTTCGTCGCCGTCCGCGAGGGTGGGTCACCGTAGCCTGTGGCTCCCAGCACGAGGGAGGCAAGCAACGTGGCCGACGACGACGTGATCGCGGGCCTGCTCGCCTCGACGCGCCGCATCGCGGTGGTCGGGGCGTCGGACGATCCGAACCGGCCGAGTCACGGCGTGATGACGCGGGTGCTCCAGGCCGGCTTCGAGGTGGTTCCGGTGAACCCGAACGCGACGACGGTGCTCGGCATCCCGGCGGTGGCCAGCCTCGCCGAGATCGACGGGCCGGTCGACCTCGTCGACGTCTTCCGGCGGGTGGAGCACACGCCCGGCGTGGTCCGCGAGGCGGCGGCGATCGGTGCCCCGGCCGTGTGGCTGCAGAGTGGGCTGCGCTCGGCCGAGGCCCGGCGCCTGGCCGACGAGGCCGAAATGACCTACGTCGAGGACCGCTGCCTCGCCGTCGAGGTCGCCGTCCGGGACGTCGCCGCCAGCTAGTTCGAGCGGTACAACGCGGGATCGAGCGCGGCGTCGCGGGCCAGGGAGTGCCGGCCCTCGAGCACGTCGAGCACGTCGAGGAACTGTGTCGCGGCCGCGACGTCGTGGACCCGCGCGATCGTGCCCGGCACGGCGGCCAGGGGCACGAGCGCGGCGAGGGTGCCCGGACCGCGCTCGTGGGGGGCGACCCGGGCGATGGTCCCGATGAAGTCCTTGCGCGAGATCGCGACGAGGAGGTCGTTGGCGAACCGGTCCCGCAGTTCCGGTAGTCCGGCGAGCACCGCGACGGTCTGTGCCGGGGTCTTCGACAGGTCGATGCCCGGGTCGAGGATCACCCGGTCGGGCGTGATGCCGGCGTCCGCGAGGCGGTCGAGTTGCCGCTCGAACCAGTCGCCGACCTCGGTGACGACGTCGACGTACAGGTCGGGATCGGTCAGGCGCTGCTTGACCGGTCCGATGTTGTGCGTGAGTACGAGTTGGGCCTCACTGTCGGCGAGCACCTCGAGCATCCCCGGGTCGTCCGTGCCGGAGTAGTCGTTGACGATCGACGCGCCGGCCGCGATCACCCCGGCCGCGACCGGCGGCTTGTAGGTGTCGACACTGACCGTGACACCCTCGGACGCGAGCGCGGCCACGACGGGTTCGAGCGCGGCGAATTCGTCCTCGGCGGGGACCACGGGCGTGCTCGGCGAGGCGCTCTGCGCGCCGAGGTCGATCACCTCGGCGCCGGCCGCGACCAGCGCCAGTGCGGCGGCAACCGCATCGTCGGCCGCTCCCGCCACGGTCGAGAACGAGTCCGGGTTGAGGTTGACGATGCCCATCAGGCGTGGGTTCACGGCGACTCCGGCGGGTCGGACGGCACGGCGGCCGCCGTCGACGTCGAGGATGCCCGAGTGCGGGCCGCGGCGAGGGCGACGTCCATGACCTCGCGTGCGACCCCGGCGAGCTCGTCGACGTCCTTGTGGCGGTGGGCGATCGGCTCGAGTTCGACCTCGGCCACCGCGCCCGGACCGTATGCCGCCTCCAAACCGAGGAGCATGGACAACTCGAGCCCGTAGCCCCGATGCAGATCGAGGTCGCGGACCGCGGCCGTGCGCACGGCGACCTGGCCCGAGAGCGGGTCGCGGAGCCCGGCCAGGCGGCTGCCGAGCAGTTCCAGTGCGGGCCGCGCCACCAGTTCGCTGACCCGGCCCGAGCGGACGGTGCCGGTGGCGGGGTCGAGGCGGCGGCAGACACCCTTGACCAGGGCGACCTCGCCGGTCAGGGCGCCGAGCAGGCGTTCGACGCTGCGCGTCGTCAACCCCTCCACGTCGGCGTCGAGCAGGACCACCCGCTCGGCATCCGTGGTCCGCAGCAGGGCCGCGACGCTGTCGCCCTTGCCCCGCACGGGGCGCCCGGCGAGGTCGGCGGCGGCCACGACGCGCAAGCCGTGCGCGGCGGCGGTCGCGACCGTGCCGTCGGTGGACCCCCCGTCGAGCAGGACCGCCCGGTCGGCCAGACCCGCCGCGACGACCTCGTCGGCGAACCGGGCCAGGCGCGGGACGTGTGCGGCCTCGTCGAGCGCCGGGAAGACGAGCAGCGTCACGGCGTCACTTCCCACGGGGTCCCCCGTCTCGCTCGCTTCGCTCGCTCGTTGCCCCCCTCGTGCTCCCACGGGGTCCCCCGTCTCGGTCGTTTGCGCCATACTGCCGCCTCGTACCGGCACTCCGCGGGAGCAACGATGCTGACCTGGGTCCTCGTCACGGTCACAGCCGTCGCCGCGATCGGGGTCCTGGCGTTGTTGGTCATGCGCGAGCCGCTCGGTGCCCCGCGGACCGCACCTCCGCCGATCGACGGCCCCGCCGACGTCCGCCGCGGGTTCCGCCTCGTGTGGCCCGGCTACGACCCCGCCGAGGTCGACGCCCACCTCGCGGCCATCGACACCTGGTTACGTGAGGAACTCGAGGAGGACGGCGGCGACGGCGCCGGGGGACTCGACCGGTGACCAGTGGCCGACGTCGGGCAGGACCTTCACGCGGCTGACCGGGATCGAGGACTTGAGTTCCTCGGCCATCGCCAGCGGGGTCGAGCGGTCGTGCGCGCCGGTGACGACCAGGGTCGGCTGGCCGATCTCGTCGCGGCGGATCTTCGGGGCGTCGGCCAGGGCGCGGCACGACTTGGCGTAGCTCTGCGGCTCGTTGCGCAGGAACATCTCGCGCAGCAGGCCGACCATGCCGCTGTGGACGGCGTGGCTCTGGGGCGAGACGGCCCCCTCGAGCCAGGCGTCGACGAGCGGGTCCATGCCGTCCTTCTCGACGAGGTCCGCGCGCTCGCGGTAGGCGTCGGCGGTCGGCGGCTGGAAGTAGCTGATCCCGCCGACGAGGACCAGTTGGTCGCAGGTCTCGGGGCTGGTCTGGGCGAGGTGCTGGGCGACGAGCGTGCCCATCGAGTGCCCGACCAGGGTGACGGCGGGCAGTTCGAGGTGGCGGATCAGCTTCTGGATGTCCTTGGCCCAGCCCTCGATCGAGAACTTGCCGCGACCCTGGCTGCGGCCGTGGCCGCGCAGATCGGGGGCGATGCAGTGGTGGTGCTGCTTCATGGCCTGCATGACGCCGTGCCAGACGTTGGCGCTGCCGCCGAGGCCGTGGATGAACACGACCGGCGGGCCTTCGCCGTAGCTGACGTAGTGCAGGGTGTTGCCGTCGATGTCGGCGAACATGGCGGAAGTCCTTTTTCGTCACCCTGGTCGCGGCGCCCGTGGGGCGCGCGCCCGATCAGGTGGATGGGAGCCCGAGCACGTCGGGCATGGCGCGAGCGGCGCCACGGGCGGGCCGCAGCCTAGCTTTCGTGACGAGTCGGAGGAGACGGCACATGCGCCTCGAGGTCGTACGGCACGCGCGGGTCGGTCCCGAGGTGGTGTGGCGGGTGCTGACCACGTGGGAACGCCAGCCCGAGTGGATGCTCGACGCGAAGGCGGTCGAGGTGCTCACGCCGCTGCGCGAGGGCGTCGGCGTGACGATCCGGTGTCCGACGAACCTGCTCGGCGTGACGGTGCAGGACGTGATGCGTGTGACCGCGTGGGACCCGCCCCGCCGGCTCGCGGTCGAGCACCTCGGCTCGATCATCACCGGTTCCGGTGCGTTCGAACTCGAGGCCGAGCCGGGCGGGACCCGCGTGACGTGGTGGGAGGAGGTCGACCCACCGCTCGGGCGCCTCGGCGCCTGGGGCGCCCAGAGCGTGGTGCTCCCGGTCCTGCAGCGCATCTTCGGCCGCAGCCTGCGCAACCTCACGAGGCTGGCCGAGGACGCCGCGATCGGATTGGGCTGAGCCGGGCCTGGCCTGGGGGGCAACGAGCGAGCGGGAAGGGGACCCAGCCAGAAGTCAGACCGTGGCCTGGGGGCGGGTGCGGCGGGCGTCGACCTCGGCGCGGAACGCGTCCAGGGTCACGACCCGCTGCTCGACGGAGCCGCGGGCGACGATGGTCGTCCCGTGGCGCACGATGACCTCGCAGACCAGCTTGCTCGACGTCACCGTGGCGACGGTGGCGGTCAGCACGACGTCCTCGCCGATGGGCACGGGGGCGCGGTGCATGAGGTCCACGCCGGCGCCGACACCCTCCTCGCCCGCCTCGAGGTGGGGGACGAGCAGCGACCGGGCGACCTGTTCCATGTGGCCGATCATGGCCGTGGTGCCGTACACCGGGTGGATCCGTTCACCGGCGACGGACGCGGCCATGGCGGGGGTGACGGTCACCTCGAGGGTGGCCGTCGCGCCGCGTGGTGGTCCGACTCGCATCTGCTGGGCAATCCTGGTGTCGTGTGGTCGGCGGTGACCACGGGTGGCGCTGCGGCGGTCAGCCGCCCAGCAACCGGTCCAGCGTACGTCGCAACGGGCCCCGGCCGGCGTCCTGGTACCGGACGGCCTGTCGGGCGTCGGCCACGGGATCGGCGACGGGTCCGTCGCCGGGGGGCGATCCCATCGCGAGCACGATCAGCGGATCGGCCGCACGGTTGTCGATGCCGTGCACGATGCCGGCGGGGACGAGCATCGCCCCCATCGGGTCCAGGCCGATCTCGCCCTGGTCGGTGACGAACCACGAGCGACCGCCGACCACGGTGTAGGTGATGTCGCGGGCGGGTTCGTGGAGCACACCGGTGGCCTGCCGCGGCTCGATGCACCACACGTCGAGCGCGAGGTGGTCGGTGGCGAACACCCGGACCCGGGTCGCCGCCTGCTCGTCGAAGCGCACGTAGTCGCGCAGGTCGACGGGCAGTACGCCGCCCGGTGGGCTCGGGTCGTCGGAACGCGGTGGCTGGTCCATGGCCGGCCATCGTAGGGCCACCGTCGGGTCACTAG
>JBBDSX010000098.1:0-7489 GCA_040904725.1 Egicoccus sp. | reverse complement strand
GCACAGGTCGTCGTCGACCGGTCCGCGTCGATGTCGGGGGACAAGCGTCTGCTCGCGGACCAGCTCGCGGCCGGGCTGTCCGTACTCGGCGCCCGCGATGGCGTGCGGCTGTGGCTGGTGGACCACGACCGCGACCAGGGCGGCGACCGCATCACCGGGGGCTGGGCCCGTGGCAGCGGCGCACTCGCCCACGCCGGCCTGCTGCTCGCCGGGACCGGGGAGGCAACGGCCGATGCCGCCGCGTCGGCCGGGGACGATGACGCGCCGGCCGGCCGGCCCGACCTCACGCTGGCCGTCGGCCGGGCCGTGCGCGCGCCGGCCCGCGGACCACTGGTACTGGTCAGCGACCTGCTCTACGACGACTGGGACGCGACCGTGCGGACGCTGGGCAGCGGCAACCGCGACGTGCTCGTCCTGCAGGTCCTCGACGTCGAGGAACTGCGACCGCACCTGGTCGACGACGTCCGCGTGGTCGATGCGGAGACCGGCGACGAGATCGAGGTCGGCGGCGACGACCACACCACGGCGGCGTACGCCGCGGCCCTGCACGCCCACCTCGCCGCGGTCGAGCAGGTCTGTCTGTCGATCGGCGCGGCGCACCTGCTCGTGCCGACCGACACCGACCTGAGCCGCCTGCTGCTGGCGGACCTGGCCGCACTCGGACTGGTGTCATGAGCGGCAGCGGTCGAGTGAACCGAAGGGCGAGACCGGCGGTCTCGGAGCATCGGCAATGAGGTTGTTGACGCCCCTCGGACTTGTGGCGGCGGCCGCGGCCGTCCCGCTGGTGCTGTGGTACCTGCTGCGCCCCCGTCGCCGACGGGTCGTGGTGGGCTCCACGTTCCTGTGGCGGGCGGTCGAACGGCCCGCAACGGCCGCGACACCATGGCAGCGCTTCCGCGGCGACGTGACCTTCTGGCTCGTGCTGCTGGCACTGCTCGCGCTGGCGTTCGCGCTCGCGGGGCCGGCGGTGCCGGTGCCCGTCGCGCTCGGTGACCACACCATCCTGATCGTGGACAACTCGGGGTCGATGCTGGCCGACGAGGACGGCACCAGTCGCGCCGAGTTGGCGCGTCGCGAGGCCACCGAGATGACCGCGAGCCTGGCGCCGGGCCAGGAGGTGTCCGTCATCGAGGCGGGCGCACGCGCACGCATCGCCCTGTCGGGTTCCAGCGACGCCCGCGAGGTCGCCCGCGCCCTGGCCGGCATCGCCCCACGGCACGCGCCGGCAGACCTTGCCGACGCGTTCACGCTGGCGACCTCGCTGCAGCGTCCCGGCCAACGCACCGTCGTCCACCTCATCACCGACGCCATGGTCCCCGCGGACGCCGCGGCCGTGGCACCGCCGGGCCTGACCGTCGGCGCGGTCGGCACCGACCGCCCGAACGTGGCCCTCACCCGGCTCACGTCCGCGCCGCTCGGCAGCGGCGAACACCAGGTCCTGGCCCAGGTGCGCTCGTTCGCGCAGACGGCGGTGAGCGGCCGGCTGATCCTCGAGGTCGACGACGTCGCCGTCCTCGAGCAGTCGCTGCGGCTCGCACCGCGTACCACCGAGGACGTCGTGGTGACCGTGCCTGCGGTCGCCGGCGACCGCGGCGCCCGCCTGACCGCCCGGCTCGTGCTGGGCGAGGACGTCACGGGCGCGGTGCCCGACGTGCTGCACTTCGACGACACGGCGACGACGGTCCTGGCCGAGAACCGCGACCTGACCGTGCTGCTCGCCGGGCCCGGCAACACCTTCCTCGAAGCCGCGCTCACCTCGGTCCCGGGCCTGACCGTCGAGACCGCGGCCACGGTGCCCGACGACCTGACGGCAGTCGATCTGCTGGTCGTCGACCGGGTTGCGGCCCCCGACCGCCTGACCGTTCCGAGCCTGCTGATCGCGCCGACGTCGTGGCCGGACGGCATCGTGGCCGACGGGACGGCCGACCTGCCGTCGCTGACCTACCAGTCGACCGAGCACGCGCTGCTCGCCGACGTCGACCTGACCGGCCTGGCGGTCGCCAGCACGGCCGTGGTCGAGGCCCCCTCGCTGACCGCACTGGCCGCCTCGCCGGACGCCCCGCTGCTGCTCGCAGGCCGCGTCGGTGACGCGCCGACGGCCGTCGTGCCGTTCGACCTGCTCGCGTCGGACCTGCCGCTGCGACCGGCGTGGCCGCTGCTGGTGGCCAACGCCGCGCGGTGGCTCACCGGCGGTGGCGCCGGGTCGGGTGCGGTTCCGGCCGGATCACTGGTGGCACTGCAGGCGCCGGCCGGTACCACCGGGATGGTCGCACACGCCCCGGTCGGGTCGGCCCCGGAAGGATCAAGGGGGGAACGCGAGGTACGCATCGATCCCGGCGCTCCGACGCTGCTGGTCGACGAGGTCGGGACCTGGGAAATCACGTTCACCGGCACCGAGGGTCCCGTCGGCGAGCCACTCGTTCTGCCGGTCACCTCGGCGCTCGAGGAGGGCGACCTGTCGAAGCCCCGGCCCGAACCGGGGACGCCGGCGGCCGGCGGCGAGCCGCAGATGGGCGAGGGTCTGCGCACGCTGGTCTGGCCGCTGGTGCTCGGCGCGCTCGTCGTGCTGCTGCTCGAGTGGGGCTGGAGCCAGGGCGGGCGGCAGTGGTGGTCGCGGAGGCGTGAGGCCCGACGCGACCGGGTGCGCGACGCCCTCGGTGACGCCCCGGTCGAGCGTCCTTCCGAGCGTCCGAAGGTCAGGCTGTGAGCTGGTGGCCGCTGCACCTCGACGCCCCCGCGTGGCTCGCGGTCCTCGCGGTCGTGCCGGCTGTGCTGTGGTTGGGCTGGCGGCGTGCGGGTGACCGGGATCGGGCGCTGCGTCGCGCGACGGTGCTGCGTGCCATCGCGGTGGGATTGCTGGTCCTGACGCTGGCCGGGCCGAGGTGGGACGCGGCCGGACGTGGGGTCGACGTGGTGGTCGTGGTCGACGCGTCGGACTCCACCCTGGCTGCGCGCGACGCGGCGACGAACTGGATCGATGCCGTCGCCGCCACACAGGAACGCGGCGACCGGGTGGCCGTCGCCGCCGTGGGCCGCGACGCGCAGGTCGAGCACGGCCTGCGGGAACAGGCCCCGGGCGGTGCGCTCGCGGTGCGTGTCGACGGCACCGAGACCGACCTGGCCCGAGGTCTCCGCCTGGCGCAGGGGCTGGCCGGGTCACAGCAACGTCGCCGCGTGGTCCTGCTCACCGATGGCTTCGCGACGCGGGGTGACGCGGCGCAGGCGATCCGTGAACTCGAGGCCGCCGGTATCCCGGTCGACGTCGTGCCGATCGGCGGCGACGCGGGTTCGGCCGACGTGTTGATCGAGGGCGTCCGGGTGCCCTCCCGGGTCCGTGCCGGGGACGCCTACGAGGTCGTGGTAATCGTGACCAACACCGGCGACGCCCCGGCCGGGGCAACCGTGGTCGTCAGCGCCGACGGCGAGCAGATCCACCGCGAGGCACTGCAGGTGCCGCCCGGCCGGACCGAGGTCCGCGTCCCCCGGGTGGCCGCCACCGAGGGTGAGACCGCCCCCGCCGGTGGCGCGATCCGCTACGAGGCGCGGCTCGAGTCGGCCGCGAGCGTCGAACCGCGCAACGACCTCGGCGTCGCGGCCGTCCAGGTCGAGGGCCAGGCCAGCGTGCTGGTCGTCGATGGGAGCGCCCGGTCGGGCGACGATGGCGGCAGCGACGGCGGCGAGGCCGACGAACTCGTCCGTCTGCTCGAGGCTGGCGGTCTGCCGGTGACTCGGCACCCGATCGACGCCGGCTTCCCGACGCTCGACCGCCTGCTCGGCCACGACGCAGCCGTGCTCGTCGACGTCCACGCCGACCAGGTCGGCGATGCGGGGGCCGTGGCGCTGGACGCCTACGTCCGCGACGCGGGACGCGGGCTGACGGTGGTCGGCGGCGAGCAGTCCTACGGGGTCGGTGGGTACGACGGCACCCGGCTCGAGGAACTGCTGCCGGTGTTCGCGCGTGTCCAGGATCCCCAGCGGCGCCCGTCGGTCGCGCAGGCGCTCGTGGTCGACGTGTCCGGGTCGATGGGCGCGTGCCACTGTCGGCCCGACGGCTTCGGTGGCGGTCCGGTGCAGACCGAGGCCGGCCCGAACAAGACCGACATCTCCCGCGAGGCGGTGGCGCGCGCCATCGAGAACCTCGACGCGCAGGACACGGTCGGCGTCCTGGCCTTCCACACGCAGGCCGAGTGGGTGCTCCCACTGCAGCAGTTGCCCGAGTCGGCGATCGTCGACGACGCGCTCGGCAGCCTGTACCCCGAGGGTGACACGTCCATCGGCGAGGCCGTCCGCGAGGCCATCGACGGGCTCAAGGACGCCGAGGCACGGCTGCGCCACATCGTGCTGTTCACGGACGGTTTCACCAACGAGATGGGCCTCGAGGACATCGCCGCCGAGGCCATGGAGGCCGGCATCACCCTGTCGGTGGTCGGGACCGGCGAGGGCACCGGCGACGTGCTCGAGGACATGGCCGAGGCCGGCGGCGGGCGCTTCTACCCGGGCCGCGACCTGTCCTCGATCCCCTCCGTGCTCGCCAGCGAGGTGCAACTGGTGTCGCGTCCGCTGATCGAGGAGGGTCGCTTCACACCGATCGTCACCGCCGCAGACGCGGTCACCGAGACGCTGACGAAGTCGCCGCCCCTGCTCGGCTACGTCGCCACCACCTCGAAGCCGACGGCCCGCACGCTGCTGCGCATCGGCGACGAACGCGACCCGCTGCTGGCTACCTGGCAGGCCGGGCTGGGCACGGTGGCAGCCTGGACCTCGGACGCCGCACCGCGCTGGTCGGCACCGTGGAGCGGCTGGGACGGCGCCCGCGACCTGTGGGGGGCGCTGGTGCGTTCGACCCTGCCGGCCGACGAGGCCGGCGGTTTCGACGCGCGGGCCGACGTCACCGCCGACGGCCTCGAGATCGCCCTCGAGGGCACGGAGCCGTTGGCCGGTGACGTGCGAGCGACCGCCCTCGTGGTCGATCCCGACGGCACCCGGCGCGAGGTGCCGCTCACCCGCACCGACCTCGACGCGTTCGCGGCAGTCGTGCCGGCCGGCGGCGACGGCGTCCACGCGGTCACGGTGGTGCTCGAGCGCGGCGGCACCGAGATGGCGCGGCGGACCGTCACGGCCGTGCGTTCCTACCCGGCCGAGTACGCCGCCAGTGGCGGCAGCGCCGAGGCGACCGCCTCGTTGGTCGGCGACCTCGGCCGCTACGACCCCGATCCGTCGCTCGCGTTCGCCACCGAGTCGACCACGCCCGGGAGCACGCCCCGTGACCTGACCGGTTGGTTGCTGCTGCTCGCCCTGCTCACGCTGCCGGTCGACGTGGGCCTGCGGCGTCTGCGACTCGAGCGCGGCGACCTGCGCCGGCTGTTCGACCGTACGCCCCGCACGGCCACCGATCGGAGCACCGGCGTCACCGCGATCGCCGACGCCCGCCGCGAGCAACGCGAGGCCGCCCGCAGCGGTCCGGCCGCCGTTCCGACCCGGCCGGCGGCGGCGCCCGAGACCGACCGGCCCGCGCAGCCGAGCGACGTCCCACCACCGCCACGCCGTGAAGATCCTCCACCGGTGCCACATGGGGATCCGCCGGCTCCGCCGGGCGACGGGGGCGGCGTGTCCCGGCTGCTCGATGCCCGACGGCGGGCCCGCGACGACGAATGACCGGTCCGAGCCGCGCAGGGCCGGGCCGCGGCGGGACGTCCCGCGGCGGTGTGGTTGGCTGTCGCGGCTGACCGACGTCCCGGAGGAGCCGAGCATGGCCGAGGAAGCCGCGGACCCCCGCGCGCGCCTGCCACAGCTCGACGCGCTGCTGCGCCACCCCGATGCGGCCGCACCGATCGCGGACCACGGGCGGCGCGCCTTCGTCGCCGCGCTGCGGGCCGAACTCGACGACGCCCGGGCCCGCCTGGCCGGAGGCCGCGGACCGGTGCCCCGGCCCGGAGACCTGGTGGCGGCCGCCGACGACGCGGTCCACCGCCGTCGGGCCGCCGGCCTGACCCGCGTGATCAACGCCACCGGCGTCGTCCTGCACACCAACCTCGGCCGGGCGCCCCTGTCGGCAGCCGCGCGCGCCGCCGTCGCCGAGGCCGCGGGCTACACGACCCTCGAGTACGACCTCGGCGAGGGCACGCGTGGCTCGCGGACCCGCCACGTCGGCACGTTGGCGGCCGAGCTCTCCGGGACCGAGGCGGGGACCGCCGTCAACAACGGCGCGGCCGCCCTCCTGCTCGTCCTCGCCGCCCTGGCCACGGGTCGCGAGGTGATCGTCAGCCGCGGCGAATTGATCGAGATCGGCGGCTCGTACCGCCTGCCCGACGTCATGGCCGCCTCGGGTGCGCGCCTGGTCGAGGTCGGTACCACCAACCGGACCCGACTGGCGGACTACCGCGCCGCGATCACCGACGACACCGCCCTGCTGCTCAAGGTCCACCGCTCCAACTACGACGTCATCGGGTTCACCGAGGAGGTCACGGTCGCGGCGTTGTCCGAGCTGGGACGCGAGGAGGGCGTCCCGGTCGTCTACGACCTCGGTTCAGGGCTGATCCGCACCGCGCAGGACGGGCCACTGGCTGCGGAACCCAGCGTCGAGTCGGCGGTACGGGCGGGCGCGGACCTGACGGTCTTTTCCGGGGACAAGCTGCTGGGCGGACCGCAGGCCGGGCTCATCGTGGGTCGCTCGGACCTGTTGCTGCGTTGCGGCCGGCATCCACTGGCGCGGGCGATGCGGCTCGACAAGCTGCAGCGGGCGGCACTCGAGGCGACGCTCGAGTCGCACCTGCGCGACGACGTGCCGATGGACGTGCCCACCGTGGCGATGCTGCACACCGACGTCGACGCGCTACAGGCCCGGGCGAGCTGGATGGCGGCGGAGTTGGGTGACGGGGCCGAGGCGACGCCGACCGAGGGTCTGGTCGGTGGCGGCGCGTCCCCCGGCGTGACGCTGCCGTCGTGGGGCGTGGCGCTGACCACCGATGACCCGGACGGGCTCGCACGGCGGCTGCGCCACGGCGAGGCCCCGGTGATCGCCCGGGTCGAGGAGGGTCGCGTCCTGCTCGACCTGCGCACCGTCCCGCCCGCCCTCGACCCCGAGGTGGTCGACCTCGTGCTCGGGTCGCGAGAGGCGTGACCTCGTGCTCGGGTCGCGAGAGGCGTGACCTCGTGCTCGGGTCGCGAGAGGCGTGACCTCGTGCTCACGCGCGAGGCATAGGCCTCATACGCGGGTCGCGGTTGGATGGGTACTCGCACCTTCGGCGTTCGCTTCACTGAAATGCGGCGGTTCTGCCTATGTAGGTCGGTCGACCGCAATCATGCGCGTGACGGCGATCGACCCCGTCAGCACCGGCCCCGGTGGGCCGCGCCCGTGGCATCGCAGCCCACAAACCCCTCACCTTCGCCGGATCAGACGTCGGATCAGAGTTCGTGGTATCACCGCTGTTCGCTTGCGCTGTTCGTCTCCGGGTCCGCGCCGGTCTGCATCGATGAGTATCAGCACGTC
>JBBDSX010000097.1:0-7540 GCA_040904725.1 Egicoccus sp. | reverse complement strand
TCGGCGAGTCCATAGTGATCGGCAACCAGGTCACCATCACCGTGCTCGAGGTGCGTGGGGACCAGGTCCGCATCGGTATCGACGCGCCCCGCGACGTGCAGGTCCACCGCGAAGAGGTGTGGCAGCAACTGCAGGAAGAGAACGCGCGGGCGGCCAGTACCGCCGACCGCACCCGTCGCCTGGTGGCACGCATGCCCCAGGGCCCCCGTCGCCCCGACGGCCCCGACCAGAGCGGCTCCATCTAGCGAGCGTCGCGGCCGGCCTGGATCAAGTCCTCGGGCGTCCATCGTGGCCAGTGTGGGCTTCCGACGAGCGATCCGGCGATGAACAGCGCCACCGTCCTCGGCCCCTCACCAGAGTTGTCGAACACCTCGACCACGTCGGCGACTTCGACCATCTGCGCGACGTGTTGCCACAGCCGTCGATACCGGGCACGCGTCTTGTCCTCCGGTACGTCGTGCCCACCCGCGTCGACGCGACGGGCAACCCGCTCGACGACCTGGTCCTCGCCGACAAGCATGACGTGGACATGGACGAGGTAATCCGCGTCCTTCGCGCGCGCCACCAGGTCCACCTTCGATGGGTGTGACGCCACCGTCTCCGCGATCATCGGTCGTCGCTGCGCGAGCAGCTGCTCGCGCGCCCGTTCGGCGAGTTGCGACGCCTCCGCAGCGTTTCGCATCGCCACCGCCGGATCGGGCCACCGTTCGGCCGCGATCACATCGGCATTGACGAACGGCACGCCCGGCCTCGCCGGAGCCAGAACGAAACGGATGTAGGTCGATTTGCCGGCCCCGTTGGGACCGACGACGAGATCGAGCCGTGTCACAGCGCCGTCGTGGTTCCGTCGGGCCGTCGCTCGACCAGATTGCCCTCGGCATCGGCGACGACCGTGGTCACCCCTTCGGCAGCAAGTCGCTCCGCGAAGGACATCTGGTTCGCAGCCTGCGAGATGTCCACGCTCAGTTCCGCATTGGCGATCTCTCGCTCCTCGACCGTCAGCTCGTCGGGGTCGAGGTCCCCAGCCAGTGCCCGCTCCACACGACGTCGGGCCGCGGTCGACCTGGCGCAGAGATGCATGCCGACGCGGGCCCAGTGGTCGAGCTGCTCGCGCGCCGACCGGCTCTCGCGACGAGCCTCGGCCTCGGCCGCGGCCAGCAGATCCGTCGCCACTCTCGTCGTGCGCGTGTCCATGACGCCTGCCCTGTTCGACTACAGGTCAGTGTGCCACGTGTGTGGCAGATTGCCACAGCTGAAGTGCGCGTCCTCGTCTTCAGCGAGGCCGGGCTGGGCGCACGCACGGATCAGCGCGGGGGGTCAGACGCCGGCGTAGGCCTCGGTGGCGACCAGGCGCAGGCGCAGGTCCTCGGCGCCGGGGGCCAGCGCGGCGTAGGCACGCTCGCGGGCCTCGCCGACACGCTGGCTCGCAGTACGCAGCCGTTCGACGACCTCGTGGAAGATGCCGACCACGTCCTCGTCGACGCGGGCCTCGAGCTCGCTCGCGGGGGCGTCGACATCGAGGCCGGCCGAGGTCAGCACCAGGGCGCGGCCGAGTTCGAGCGCGGCGAGGCGTTCGGTGGCTTGTTCGAGTTCGGCCATCGCCAGCGTGACGAATCGCTGTTCGTCGGCGGCCAGCAGCAACTCGAGCGCGCGCAGGCGCGACTCGACGGCGTCGAGGGCGGCCACCTGGCGCTGCAAGAGACTCACGAGCTGATCGAACACGGGGCTGATTCCTCAAGGTGGTCTTTACAACCTTCACGTTTCCCATCGGCCGCCCGGAAATCTTCTGTAGTGCTATAGCGGCCCCGGAAACCGCCGATCCTGCCACCCAGCGGCGACAATACGCAGTGTGGTGGACGACCACGCTGTGAAGCGCGGGGAAACATGCGCGCACCCGCTGTGAAGGATGCGTGAAGGAGTCTCACGTTCTCTGTTCCGATCCCCGAAGAGTCAGGTCACACGATCCGGGCAGACGGAACCAAGGACCACCAATGACGGCAGCGACGGCCACCAACGCAGGCGCACTCGACACGGCGAACGCCCTCGTCGAAGAGCACCTCCCCCTGGTCAACCACGTGGTCAACCAGCTCTCGGCCCGCTTCCCCCGTCACGTCGACCGCGACGAACTGCGCGGCGCCGGCTCGGCCGGCCTCGTCGACGCGGCCCACCGCTACGACCCCTCGACCGGCGTGCCGTTCGCCCGCTACGCCTCGATCCGGATCCGCGGCGCCGTCCTCGACGCGACCCGCTCGCGTGACTGGGCCACCCGCCGCCTGCGCCGCGACCTGCGCACCATCGAGTCGACCCAGTCGCAGCTCGAAGAGACGCTCCAACGCCGCCCCGACGACGCCGAGATCGCCGACGCGATGGGCGTCGACGAAAATGCCGTCCGCTCCCGCCGCGCCGCCGCCGTCACCTCCACCCTGCTGACGCTCGACCGTCCGATCCGCGAGAACGAGTCGGGCAGCGGTGTGCTCGGTGACCGCATCCTCGAAGAGGACCAGGCCTGGCTGCCCGAGGCCGCGCTCGAGAACAACGAACTGGTCGGCACGCTGCGCACCGCGATCGCGCACCTGCCCGAGCTGCCGCGCCGCGTCCTGGTCGAGCACCACTTCGAGGGCCGCCTACTGCGCGACATCGCCGACGACCTCGGCGTCACCGAGGCCCGCGCCTCGCAACTGCGCCACGAAGCACTGCACGCCCTGCAGGCCTACTTCGGCACCGCCTACGACAACGTCCCCGAGGTGCCCGTCGATGCACCCGGCAAGCGCCGCCGCGCCGCCTACGTCGCGCAGGTCTCGGCCAACACCACCTGGCGGTCGCGTCTCCAGGGCGACGGGACCGACGCCGTGCGGACCTTCGCCTGATGCCCACCGTGGAGGCTGACGTTTCGCAGGTCCGGCTCGACGAACTCGGCCATCCGGCAAGAGCCACCGCGACCCTGCGTCTGCGTTGCTTCGCCGTCCCCGAAAGCGCCCGCATGCGGTTGACCTCCGCCGGCGCTCTCCTGGTCGAGGGCGAAGACGAGCCGGTCGACGCGATCGTAATATCCACCCGCCTCGCACCCGACGCCCTGATCGCCGTCGAGGCGCAGCTTGCCAACCACGCCGAGCACACGGTCGTGCTGGCCCACACCGGCGCCGAGCGCCTGGCCGTGCAGTTGGTCGCCGCCGGCGCCGACGCCATCATCGGTGAGGGCAATGAGGACGCCCTGCTCGGACTGGTCGACGAGGCCCGCTCGCCAACGACGCTGTTGACGTCGTACGAGCGACGTTTCGGGTCTGCCGGCGCGAGTCACCGAGGCATCGATGCCTCGACCGGCCTGCTCGATCGTGGCACCTTCGAGCGCCGCATCGCCGCCCTCGGGGACATCGACGAGGTGCCGCGCGTCGCCTTCGTGAAGATCGCCTCGGATCGGTGGAGCACGCCGGAGGCCGATCCCGTCGTTTCCGTGCAGCGCCGCCGCCTCTCGACGACGCTCTCCCACCTGGTGGTCACCGCCGGCAGCGAACTCTACAGCACCGGCCACGGCGAGTTCGGCTTGGTGGGGACCACCATGAGTCCCCACGACATGCAGCGTCTCGGCCGGCAGATGATCCAGATCGTCGCGAGCTTCCGCGACCGCGGACTGCCGTTGCGCGCCGTGATCGGTCACGCCGGGTCGGAATCGACCACGGATCCCGAACAGCTGCTCGAACTCGCTCGGCGTGCTGTCGAGGTCGCGGCCGCCGATGGCACGCAGCAACTCCTCAGTGCCGAAGACCTGCAACTGGGCGTGTCGACCACGACCGAGCTCGAGATCCTGGTGCGCATGCTCGATCAGATCGAGCCGCTACTTCCTGAAGGCGTCGGCCACGGCGAACGGGTCGGGCGCCTCTCGTCCGAACTCGCCCGCCTGCGCGGCTGGTCGCCGGGCGCGGTCGCCCGGGCACAGCTCGCAGGCCATCTGCACGACGCGGGCCGCTCCGGGCTTCCGGAGGTCGCGATCGGGGGGCCCGGTGCGCTCACCGGCCAACTGCTCGAGGCCTGGCGCACCTTCCCGGTCCGCTCCGCCTCGCTGCTGCAGCTGACCGCGGGCCCGGCCGTCGCCGCCGCCGTCCGCTCGCAACGAGAACGCTGGGATGGTGATGGCTTCCCCGACGGCATCCGCAGCACGGACATCCCCGAGCCCGCTCGCCTGCTCGCCGTGGCCCATGCCATTGACGAACTCGCCTCGGAAGGCGCCAGCTCGGCCGCCGTCGCCGCACGGCTGCGCGGCCGAGGCACCGGCGAACTCGACCCGGAGCTACTCGACCTCGCGCTGGACAACCTGACCGCGCTGCTGCACGCACGCCTCGGCTGAACGTCCGCGAGCCTGGTGACGCCGGCCCGAGGCAGACCGACTACCTGTCCGGGGCGGTCCCGTCTGCGTCGTGTCAGCCAAGGAGGGTGAGCACGCCTTCGCCGTAACCGTCGATGGCTATCTGCCAGTCCTGCCGCTGCACTGGTGAGGCGGCGATTGCGGCGAGGTCGTGGGCCACGTCACCGGGCACGCGAACGACCTCACGCAACACCACGTGGGGGGTCATCGGGCTGTTCATCAGTTTCGCGGCGACGTTGACCACCTCGTGGAGGGACTCGAACAACTCCGTGTCGAGCTCTCCCGCCTCCTCCACGCGGGCGTGGGTCTCCACCGGCGGCAGCATGGCGATCGAGGCGGCCATGGCCGCGGCGAGGCTGAGGTCCGCGACCACGATGGCGGCCGGCTCCCCGTCATCGAAGCGGTACGCGGCGAGGTAGGACGGGCGTTGCGGACGAAGTTGCTGGTCGACCGCCCCACGGACGGTAACCGTACGACCCAGGAGGTCGCGCAGGAGGTCGCGGTAGGAGGCGCGGGCGGGCATCGGGCAACGCATGTCAGATCACTCCCGCGAGGGCCTGGTCGATCGACTCGGGCGTGAACGGCTTGGTCACGACGAAATCGGCGCCGTGCGCCCGGGCCAGCTCGAGCATCTCCGGCGTGGACTCCGAAGTCACGAAGCCGAAGGGCACGCTGACACCGGCCTCGTTCAGCGCGTGGAGGAGTTCGATACCGGTCATCCGCGGCATGTTCCAATCGGACAGCACGAGGTCGGGGTTCTCGGTCCTCACGATCGCAAGCGCCTCGCTTCCATCCTCCGCCTCGATGATCGTGGCGCCAGCGATCCGGTCGAGGCCCGACAGAGCGCGCTTGACGATGGCACGCATCGCCTTGCTGTCGTCGACGACGAGAATCTTCACGCGGTGCCTCCCTGGTGACGCGGGTGGGCCGGATCAATTGAACCGATTGGAACCGTCAGGGGAATCCTGACCTTGATGGTGGTTCCTTCACCCAACCGGGTGTCTACGTCGACGGTGCCGCCGATGCCCTCGATGTTGGTGCGCACGACGTCCATCCCCACGCCGCGTCCGGAGACATTGGTGATCTCTGCGGCCGTGGAGAAGCCGGCCTTGAAGATGAGCTGGAGTGCGTCGTCCTCGCTCATTGCGTCGGCCCGTGGGGCGTCGATCAGGCCGGCTTCCAGCGCCTTCGCCTTCAGCCTCGCGGCGTCGATGCCGGCACCATCATCGCCGATCTCGATGTTGACCTGACCGTCCTCGTGGTAGGCCCGCAGGACGAGCCGGCCCGCCGGTGGCTTGCCGGCGGCGATGCGGCGCTCGGCCTCCTCGATGCCGTGGTCGACGGCATTGCGCACGAGGTGAGTGAGCGGATCCTTGATGGCCTCGATGATCGTCCTGTCGAGTTCGGTGTCCTGACCTTCCATCTCCAGCTCGACCTGCTTGCCGACCGACAAGGACAAGTCACGGACGACTCGGGGCAGTTTGCTCCATACGCTGCCGATGGGCTGCATACGGGTCTTCATGACGCCTTCCTGCAACTCTGTCGAGATCCGGGCGAGCCGCTGCGAGGCGCCGATGAGCGAACTGTCGCCCGACTGTGCGGCCGCCTGTGCGATCTGCTCACGGGTCAGCACCAGCTCACTGGCCAGGTTCGCCAACTCGTCGAGCAGACCGACGTCGACGCGCACTGAGTTCTCGGCGAGCCCGCGAACGGACGCCTGGGTGGCGAGCGCCCGGTCGATCCCTTCGGCCGGAGTTTTGGCCAGTTCCACCAGAATCTCGCCCAGTGGACGCTTGTCGCCCGACTTCTGGACACCTAGCGCGAGCGCCACGTCCTCGGGCGTCGCGAGCCCCTGCTCGATGAGCAGGTCCCCCAGGCGCGGAATGGGCGGCGCCTCTTCGGCGACGTGCCGTGCGGCGTCAGATGTCGGGGCGTTTAGGTACTTGAGCGTCGCGACGACGTCCGCGTGGTCGCGGTCTCCCTCCTCGCCCGTGGCTTCGATGTCGGCGAGGATCACGCGCACGGCGTCGCCGGTCGCAAGCAACGCGCTGGTGATCTCGTTGGTCACGGCCAGCTCGCCGTCGCGCAGCTTCACCAGCAGATTCTCGGCCACGTGCGAGACCGATTCAAGGCGCGAGAACCCGAAAAACCCACAGGTACCCTTGAGGGTGTGGATCGTGCGGAAGATGCTTCCAAGCACATCCGCATCGGCAGGGTCACGCTCGAGGACGAGCAGATCCTCGTCGTAGCGGTCGAGATTCTCGTAGCTCTCGACAAGGAACTCGCCGACGATCTCGTCGATCTCGCTCACGAACGCCTCGTCGCCGTGGCCGCCCGGCTGGCAGACACTGCCACTCCCATCGGCGTGCCGTGGCGCCGGTCAAGTGATACGCAGTGGTATGCGCTCCTCCGGCACGAACAGGTAATCGTCCTCGCCATCGACCGGGCCATCGACCGGTTCGACGCGGCCGCGCCGGTAGCGGTGGGCGCGGTAGCCGTGGGCGACGACGGCGGCGTGAACGTCGGCGCTGGTGGCGTCCTCGCGGGCCTGGTGCAGGTCGTCGGCTTCGAGGATCACGAGGGGGCGGTGCTCGTCGAGAACCCGCGACGCGCCGGCCAGGACCCGCAACTCCGCGCCCTCGACGTCGCACTTGAGCACGTCCACCCGGGAGACGTCGGCGGCCGCCACCACGTCGTCGAGTCGCGCCGTCGGCACCTGGATCTCGCGGTGCGGCAACCTCGCGAACGCCGCCGTGCCCTCGCGGTCGGTGGTCGAGCCGTGGAAGTGCGCACGGGTCGGCACGACCGGGATCCGCAGGGGCAGCATCCCTTCGCCGTCCGAGAGCGCGAGTTGGTGCAACTCAACCCGGTCGGCGACGCCGAGCAAGGCCGTGAGGCGGCGCAGGATGGCCAACGAACCCGGACGCGGCTCGAATCCGAGCACCCGTCCCGCCGGCCCCACGCCACGCGCCATGACGAGCAGGTGCGCACCGCCCGCGGCGCCGACATCGACGCAGACCTGGCCCGGTCGGACGAGGCGGCGCAACAGGAACAGTTCTTTCTCGAGGAAGGGGATCCGGTCGACGGCCCGTTCGAGCCGGCTCGGCCGGCCGTCGTCTGCCGTAGCGCGCTGCGCGGCCACCATCGGGGTCCTTGGGCACGGGGGCCGAGCAGACTAAC
>JBBDSX010000096.1:0-1293 GCA_040904725.1 Egicoccus sp. | reverse complement strand
TCAACGAGGTGGCGCTGTTCCGCAACCAGTGGGGCTTCACCCCCGGCGAGTTGTCACCCGACGAGTACCAGCAGATGCTCGACGACAAGGCCCGGCCGGTCGTGCGCGAGTGGATCGACCGGGCGAAGGCGGAGAAGGTCGTCACCCCCGAGGTGGTCTACGGCTACTACCCCGCCAACGGCGACGGCGACGACCTCGTCGTCTGGGACCCGAACGCTCCGCTGGAACGCGAACTGGTCCGCTTCAGCTTCCCGCGACAGACCCGCGGCCGGTTCCTCAACATCGCCGACTTCTTCCGGCCGGTGGACAGCGGCGAGGTGGACGTGCTGGGCGTCCAGGTCGTGACCATGGGGCGGCGCATCAGCGAGGTTGCCCAGCAACTGTTCGCCGAGGACCGCTACCAGGACTACCTGTTCGCCCACGGGTTCGGCGTCGAGATGGCCGAGGCGCTCGCCGAGTTGTGGCACCGCCGCGTCCGCGAGGAACTCGGGTTCGCCGGCGACGACGGTCCGACCAAGGAGGACTGGTTCCGGCAGGGCTACCGCGGCTCGCGCTACTCGTTCGGCTACGCGGCCTGCCCCGACCTCGAGGACCAGGCGAAGCTGTTCCGGTTGATCGATCCTGCGCAGATCGGCGTGGAGTTGAGCGAGGAGTTCATGCTCCACCCCGAGCAGTCCACCTCCGCGATTGTCGTGCACCACCCGGAGGCCAAGTACTTCAACGCCCGCTAGTCAGATCGATCGGGCCGAACGCGAAGTGCGGGTACATCCGGTCGTTCTGGTTCGTGCCCTCGGGATCGCTGTCCTGGTTGAACAGCAGCGTCAGCGTCCGTGCCCCGTCGACAAGCGGTCCCTGGAACACCAGTGAGCCGTCGAGTTGCTCGCCGTCGTCGATGGCCACCGAGCCGTTGCCCTCGGGGGCGACCAGGGGATAGTCGTTGCCGAGATCGTCGCGTGCCACGGCCTTCCCGGCCATCTGGTTGTTGAGGTAGGCCTTGCCGCGGTCGGCGGGAACGATGACCACGACGTCGGCGAGGATCTCGAGGTCGGTGACCTCCAGGCGGTCCAGTCGGAACACCACCCCGCTCGCCGTGCGCTGCTCCAGATCCAGATCGACCTCCACGGCATCGAGGGATTCGCCGCCTGCTGATGGTGCGGACCGTTCGCCGGTCAGATCGATCGGACCGAGCGTGAAGTGGGGGCGGGTGGAGTCATTGACGGTCCCGCCCTCGCGGTTCCTCGACTCGTTGAACAGCAACGTCAGGGAGGTTGCGTCGTCGGCGAGGGGCCCCTC
>JBBDSX010000095.1:0-7704 GCA_040904725.1 Egicoccus sp. | reverse complement strand
GGGCTGGCCGGTCGGCTGTTCGAGCACGTGCTCGAACAGACCCTGGTGGCCCAGGGGCGCTGGGCGACGATGCTGGGCTTCCGTCCCGCGGTCAGCGTCAACCTCTCGCCCTACCAGCTGCAGGATCCGCTGTTGCCGGCGTCGGTCGCGCTGGCGCTCACCCGTGCCTCGGCGCCCGCCGACGGCCTGTGGCTCGAGATCACCGAGAGCGCGATCGCCGATGCGGGCGCCACCAGCACGCTGCACGAGCTCCGTGATCTCGGCGTCCGTCTCGCGATCGACGACTTCGGCACGGGCTGGTCTTCGCTGGCGCGGCTGTCGGAGTTCCCCTGCGACCTGCTCAAGATCGACCGCAGCTTCATCTCGCCCCTCGCGCCCGGCAACCACGCCGAACACCTCGTGCGGGCCACGATCCAGATGGCCCACGCCCTGGGCATCCCGACCGTCGCCGAGGGCATCGAGACCGAGGAGCAGCTCGCGCTGCTCACCCACCTCGGCTGCGACATCGGCCAGGGCTACCTGTTCGCGAAGCCGTTGACCGCTCCGCTGGCCATCGACGAGGTCGCCCCCGACGGCCGCTGGACCGGGCCGGGCCGCGTCGGCCACCTGGCCCCGCCGCCGCCGGTGACCGGCTAGCCCGCGAATCCGAGTCGGACGGTGAGGTCGTCGATCGCCGCGACCCACGACCGAGCGTCGACATCGTCGTGCTCCGCCCGCTCGACGAGCCAGGCCCGGCGCTCGCGCCTGACCCGCCACGCGAGGTTCTGGGCCGGCCCGAGGTCCACCTCGAACGGGAGGGTCTCGGCGATGTCGATCAGCGTCGCGAAGCGGGCGAAGACCGCCTCCTGCTCCGCCCCGAAGGTCGCGAACGTGGTGTCGTCGTCGAGTGCGACGTCGACTGCCTGCGCGATCCGGCCGAGGGTGCCCGCGAGTGCGTGGGCGAGGCCGTCGGTGTCGAGGACGACCTGGAAGCGCTCGGCCTCCTCGATGAGCGAGGCGACCCGTTCGGGGTCGGGGTTGCGCGCCAACGCGTCGCGGAGTTCGGCGTTGGTGACCACCTCGGCCGCACTGCGCAGCGCTGGGGGCACCTTGGCGTCGAGTCCGGCGAGGAACCGCAGCAGCGGGCCACGGCCGCGATAGATCGAGCGGTAGGTGTTCTCGACGTCGAGCAGGGTGGTGTCGAGCACGACGTCGAGCAGGCGTCGTTGCTCGTCGCGGAACAGGTCGCGAAGGGAGTACGCGTCACGCCCGAAGTGCTCGTCGAGGGTGCGGATGGTGTCGGGGAAGTTGGCCTCGTCGAACGCGGCGCCCAGTTCCTCGGCCATCATCGAGTAGGCCGTGTCCGACCCCGCATCGCGGACGCCACACAGGAAGTTGTGGTCTCCGAAGTGGATCACGCCGTACTCGTAGGCGTTGGTCGCCTGCGTGACGACGGAACAAACCGTGATACGTCCGTAGCCGACCTTGGCCCGACCTGCCTCGGAGGTGTGTTCGTCGACGCGTTCGACCTCGTAGCAGCCGACCCGTTCGGTGCGGCCGTACGGTCGGAACAGCCCACTGATGGCGAAGTGGGCCGCGACCTTGCGGAAGTTCGCGCGGGCCGGCTGGACGAGTTGCTCGTACACGGCCCGCCCGTCGCCGTACGGGGCGAGGTTGCTGGGTGCCTCGGCGAGCCGCTCGAGGAACGCCGACTCGAGACCGGGCAGGTCGAGCACCTGTCCGGCGAGTTCGATCACCCGGGCGGCGTAGGCGAGGACCTGCACGGTCTCGATGCGCGAGAGTTCGTCGAAGAACCAGCCGCAGCTGGTGTACATCAGCAAGGCGTGGCGCTGCAGTTCGAGCAGGCGCAGCGCCTCGACGCGCTCGTCGCCGGTCAGCTCCCGCGCTGCGTGCCGGTCGAAGAACGCCGCCTGCCCCTCGGGCGAGCGGTCGAGCAGGACCTCGACGTAGTCGTCGCGTGCCTGCCAGGGATCGCGGAGCAACCGCTTGGCCGTCGTCTCGTACGCGGGACCGACCTGGTCGCGAACGTGGTCGAGCGCGTCGCGCAGCGGGGCGCGCCACGCCTGCTGGCCGCCGATGTCGCCGTTGGTGCAGCCGCAGTCGGACCGCCAGCGTTCGATGCCGTGGGCGCAACTCCACGAGCTGTCCTCGACGATGCGTGCCTCGTACTCGGGTGGGAACAGCTCGAGGTACTCGCCGTAGTTGGTCAGCCGGACCGTGTCGGTGTTCGACAGCCGGTGAAGCGCATGTGCCAGCGCCATCTCGCCGTGCCGATGGTGGTGGCCATAGCTCTCGCCGTCGGTCGCGATGTGGACCAGCTTCGGGCCGCCACGTTCGGGGAAGGCGTGCAGCAGCCGGTCGGCGAGGCGGTCCCCGGAGTTGAGCAGCCCCTCGAACGCGACCGACTGTGACACGCGGGCGTCGTAGAAGAACACGTCGAGGTGGCGGCCCGACGGCAGGCTGACGCGGTACGGGCGGGTCGGGTCGACGCGCCCCCCGGTGGTGTCGAGCCACTCGCCCTCGGTCGGATCGGGCGCATCCATCCCCCCAGGGCCCACCATCCCGGACGGTGGCAGCGGACGCACCGCCGCCGCCTGGTAGGGAGAGAGCACCGTGAACGCCACGCCGTTGGCGGCGAGCACCTCGAGGGTGTCGGTGTCGGCGGCCGTCTCGGCCAGCCACATGCCCTCGGCCCGACGGCCGAAGCGGTGCTCGAAGTCGCCTAGTCCCCACACGACCTGGGTCTGCTGGTCGCGGGCGTTGGCCAGCGGCATGATCGCGTGGTTGTAGACCTGCGCCATGGCCGAGCCGTGCCCGCCGAAGCGTTCGGCGCTGCGCCGGTCCGCGTCGACGATGCCGGCGTGCACGTCGGGGGTGTGGTCGGCCATCCACGCCAGCAGGGTGGGACCGACGTTGAAGCTCATCCGGGCGTAGTTGTTGACCAGGCGCAGGATGCGGCCGTCGTCGTCGAGGATGCGCGCCGAGGTGTTGGGGCCGTAGCACTCGGCCGTGATGCGCTCGTTCCAGTCGTGGAACGGCCACGCCGAGTCCTGCTGCTCGACCTGCTCCAGCCACGGGTTCTCGCGCGGCGGCTGGTAGAAGTGGCCGTGCACACAGATGTAGCGGTCCACGGGGCGGCCTCGTCGGGAGCGGATCGACGGACCAGCCTACGCGAGGCCGGCCGTCGACCTGTCGGCCTCAGTCCTCGGTGCGCGAGGGGTCGTGCGACAGCACCAGCACGCCCAGCGGCGGCAGGTGCAGGTTCACCGAGTGGTCATGGCCGTGGTAGGGCAGTGGCGTGGTGTGCGTGCCCCCGTGGTTGCCGACGCCAGAACCGCCGTAGCCGGTCGCGTCCGAGTTGAACCGCTCGGCCCAGAACCCGCGCTTGGGCACCCCGACCCGGTAGTTGTCGCGCGACACCGGGGTGAGGTTGAGCACGACGAGGACCTCGCGCGACCCGTCGCGGGTCCGGCGCCGGTAGGCGACCACGCTCTGTTCCCAGTCGGTCGCGTCGACCCAGGCGAAGCCGGACGACTCGACGTCGCCGTCGTGCAGCGCCGGCTCGTCGCGGTAGAGCCGGGCGAGGTCACCGAGGCAGTTCATCAGGCCCTGATGGCGTTCGTGACCCAGCAGGTGCCAGTCGAGTGAGCGTTCGTGGCTCCACTCCTGCCACTGCCCGAACTCCTGTCCCATGAACAGCAACTTCTTGCCGGGCTGGGTGAACATGTAGCCGTACAGGGCGCGCAGGTTGGCGAACTTCTGCCACTCGTCGCCCGGCATCTTGGTCAGCAGCGACCCCTTGCCGTGCACCACCTCGTCGTGCGACAGGGGCAGCGTGTAGTTCTCGGTGAAGGCGTAGATGGCCCGGAACGTGAGCTGGTCGTGGTGGTACTTGCGGTGGACCGGGTCCTCCTGGAAGTAGGCCAGGCTGTCGTGCATCCAGCCCATGTCCCACTTCATGCCGAAGCCCAGCCCGCCGATGTAGGTCGGGCGCGACACCATCGGCCACGCGGTCGACTCCTCGGCGATGGTCTGCACGCCGGGGAAGGCCCGGTAGATCTCCTCGTTGAACCGGCGCAGGAACGCGATCGCCTCGAGGTTCTCGTTGCCGCCCCACTCGTTGGGGATCCACTCGCCGTCCTTGCGCGAGTAGTCGAGGTAGAGCATCGAGGCGACGGCGTCGACCCGGATGCCGTCGACGTGGTATTCCGACAACCACCACAGCGCCGACGAGAGCAGGAAGCTGACGACCTCGGGCCGGCCGTAGTTGAAGATGTAGCTGTTCCAGTCGGGGTGGTAGCCCTTGCGTGGGTCGGCGTGCTCGTACAGGTGCGTGCCGTCGAAGTACGCCAGGCCGTGCTCGTCGGAGGGGAAGTGCGACGGGACCCAGTCCAGGATCACGCCGATGCCGGCCTGGTGCAGTCGGTCGACGAGGTACTTGAAGTCCTGCGGCGTGCCGTAGCGCGACGTCGGCGCGAAGTAACCGGTGACCTGATAGCCCCACGAGCCACCGAACGGGTGCTCGGTGATGGGCATCAACTCGACGTGGGTGAACCCGAGCTTGTCGATGTGCTCGATGAGGGGTTCGGCCAGCTCGCGGTAGTTGAGCGGGCGGTCGCTCTCGTCGGGCATGGTCCGCCACGAGCCGAGGTGCAGTTCGTACACCGACATCGGCTGGTCGAGCGCCTGCTTCGCCTCGCGTTCGGCGAGCCAGGTGTCGTCGCCCCACTCGTAGGACAGGTCCCACACCTTCGACCCGGTCTTGGCCGGCGTCTCGGTGTGCACCGCCATCGGGTCGGCCTTGTCGACGCGGTAGCCCTCGTGGCGCGAGCGGATGTGGAACTTGTAGGTGTCGCCATGGCCGACGCCGGGCACGAACAGCTCCCAGATGCCCGACACCCCACGGGGCGCCATCTGGTGGGAGTCCTTGTCCCAGTCGTTGAAGTCGCCCAGGACGCTGACCTGCTCGGCGTTGGGTGCCCAGACGCCGAACTGCACCCCGTCCTGGCCGTCGACGGTGCGCAGGTGCGCGCCGAGCTTGTCGGGCAGTCGGAAGTGGGACCCCTCGTTGAACAGGTAGAGGTCGTCGTCGGTCAGCAGCGAGGTGGCGCCGGCACCGGGCACGTCAGGGGCGACGGCCCCGGCGTTGGAGTCGGACACGTCGGACGCCTGGCGGGGTGCGTTGGCCATGGCTTCACCTTGCTGATCGGTTTCGCGGTCGGGTTCGCGGTCGGGGTCGCGTCGGAAGATGCTCATGCGATGTCCCCCAGGACGTCGGCGATGCCGCGCAGTGGGATGTCCACCCACTCGGGCCGGTTGTTGAGCTCGTAGCCGAGTTCGTAGATGGCCTTCTCGAGCAGGAAGGCGTCGAGCAGGATGCGGGTGTGCTCGGGGTCGGCGGGCAGGAAGGCAGAGCCTTCGGCTGCCTCGAGGTAGCCGTTCAGGAAGCCGGCGCTGACCCAGCGGTGCCAGTAATCGAGCCAGCCACGCAGTTCCTCGTGGTGGGGGCGCTCGGGGGTGACGGCGCCGCGCTCCACCTGGAAGCGCAGGGCCGAGTCGGTCGCGTACTGGAACGAGCGCAGCATGCCCGCCACGTCGCGCAGCGGCGAACGCTTCAGTCGTCGCTCGCCGAGGGGTCGGGCCGGCTCGCCCTCGAAGTCGATGATCACGAAGTCGCGGCCGGTCCACAGCACCTGACCGAGGTGGTAGTCGCCGTGGATACGGGTGCGCATCGCGTCGATCTTCGTCTTCGACAGGCCGCGCAGGTGCTCGAGGATCTCGCCCTCGCGTTCCGCCAGCGACACGATCCGCTCACGGGCGGCATCCGACTCGAGGCTGCCCGATGCCTTGCGGGCCTGCTGCAGTCCGCGTCGCAGCGCGTTGCGCATCGACTGGTACAGCGAGCGCTGGTAGAGCGTGCTGAACGGCTCGGGAGCGAAGTCGGCGTCGGTGCCGGCGGCCAGCGCCGCGTGCAACTCGGCGGTGCGGCGGCCCAGCAGGCAGGAGGCGTCGAGGAACGGACCGATGACGTCGTGGGCGCTCTCGGGCAGAGGCGAGCGGGCCAGGTCGTACGCCGAGGCGCGCGACGGCAGGTCGCTGCCCTGGTGCGGCGGGTCGGTCAGCACGCGCTCGGCGAAGCGTTCCAACTCGTCGAGGGTGTAGACCCAGGCGTCGCCCTCGTTGGGGACGAAGCGCTGCAGGATGGCCAGCGTGGCCGTTGAGCCCTTGGCACGGTGGTCGATGGTGCCGAGGAAGTCGGGCACGTGCTCGATGCGGCCCGACAGGTAGCGGCCGATCTCGACGTCGGGGGACTCGCCGGCATCGAGCCGGCGCAGGACCTTCATCAGGTACTGGTCGCCGAACATCACCGACGTGTTGCTCTGTTCGCCGCGCAGCACGCGGGCCGGCAGGTCTCCACTGCCCTTGGCGAGGCGCACGTCGCGGCGGCCGATGAGCTCACCGGTACCGGTGCGGTACTTGCGCTGCCGCGCGATCGTGTCGAGCAGCAGGTGACCGGCGTGCTCGTCGTACAGGGCGTCGTAGAGCACGCCGGACTGACCGCGTTGACCGCGACCGCGGACCGTTGCGAGGACCGAGGTGGGTGCAACCGCGAGCAGGCGGCCGGCCTCCTCACCCTCGGCGAAGGCGACCGGTACGACGTAGCGCTCGGGTTCGCCGTCGGCGTACTCGATGCGCACGACCAGCAGGTACAGCTCGGCGTCGTCCTTCTTGGCGCCGGAGCCGTTGCGGGCGACCGGTGCGACGTCCTCGATGCGGGCCGCCTGCACGGTGCGGGCCTTGCCGCCGAACCAGCGCTGACGCTGCAGGACGGCGGGCAGGATCGCCTCGAGCCGTTCCCGCCCGCGGCCACGCAGCAGGGCGTGCCACTCGCCCGAGAGCGTGACCTCCGGGGCCTCGGGTCCGGACTCGGCGGACTGTGATCCGGCGTACTCGCGCATGTTGGACAGGCTCAGCCGGCTCGGGGCCCGCTCGAGCGTGAACCAGTAGAACTGGTAGGGCCCGAGCGTGAGCGTGTAGGGCACCTCGGTGACCGGCGGGAACGCGGTCCGGCCGAACATCTCGACCAACGACAGGCCCTGGAACTCGTCGAGGGGCAACTGGGCGGCCTGCGCGTTGCGCGAGAGGTTGGCCACCACGAGCACGGTCTGCTCGTCGCCCGGGTCGTTGCTGTCGGGCGGGCTCCACCGACGGACGTAGGCGAGCACCTTGTGGTTGTCGGGGTTGAGGAACTCGATCGAGCCGCGGCCGAACACGCTGTGATGGCGCTGGCGCAGCGCGATGAGCCGCTTCATCCACCACAGCAGCGAGGCCGAGTTCTCCTGCTGCGACTCGACGTTGATCGTCTCGTAGTGGTACTCGGGGTCGATGACGACCGGCAGGTACAGGCGCTGCGGATTGGCGCTGGAGAACCCGGCGTTACGGTCCGCGGACCACTGCATCGGCGTGCGCACGCCGTTGCGGTCACCGAGCCAGATGTTGTCGCCCATGCCGATCTCGTCGCCGTAGTACAGCACCGGCGTGCCGGGCATCGACATCAGCAGCGAGTTCATCAACTCGATCAGACGACGGTCGTTGCCCAGCAGCGGGGCGAGCCGACGCCGGATGCCGAGGTTGATGCGCATCCGCGGGTCGTGGGCGTAGGCGCGGTACATGAAGTCGCGCTCTTCGTCGGTGACCATCTCG
>JBBDSX010000094.1:2530-7707 GCA_040904725.1 Egicoccus sp. | reverse complement strand
CGCGTGCGAGCTCGAGCATGACGTCGAGCACCTCGGAGATCATCTCGGGGTCGAGCGCGGAGGTCGGCTCGTCGAACAGCATGACCTTGGGGTTCATCGCGAGCGCACGTGCGATCGCGACCCGCTGCTGCTGACCACCCGACAGCTGCGCCGGCATCTTGCCGGCCTGTTCGGCGATACCGACCCGCTCGAGCAGTTCCATGGCCCGCGACTCGGCCTCGTCCTTGGACTTGCCGCGCACCTTGATCGGCCCGAGCGTGACGTTCTGCAGGATCGTCTTGTGGGCGAACAGGTTGAAGGACTGGAACACCATGCCGACGTCGGCACGCAGGCGGGCGAGGTCCTTGCCCTCGGCCGGCAGCGGCTCGCCGTCGATCAGGATCGTGCCGTTGTCGATCGGCTCGAGCCGGTTGATGGTGCGGCACAGCGTGGACTTGCCCGACCCCGAGGGGCCGATGACGACCACGACCTCGCGGTGGTCGACGGTGAGGTCGATGTCCTGCAGCACATGCAGGTCACCGAACCACTTGTTCACACCGTCCATGACGACGAGCGGCTCGCTCAATCGACTGCCTCCCCGAGAAATCCCGATCAGCAAACCTACCACCGGCGTCGTAGGTCGTGGCGGAAACCTTTCGGTACGGGCCGGTTCGGGTTTCCGGGACCGCCGGCCTCGTCCTGCGGACTCACTCGGCCGCCGCCGCTCATTCGCCGCGGGCGAGCTCCTCGCCACGCAACTTGGCGGCCTCGATGGCGTCGAGGAAGGCCGCGCGGACCCGCGAGGTCTCGAGTTGGCGGATCGCGGCGATGGTGGTGCCGCCGGGCGAGGTGACCATCTCACGCAGTTCCACCGGATGCTTGCCGGTGTCGCGCAGCATCTTGGCGCTGCCGACCATGGTCTGGATGATCAGCTCGGTCGAGATGTCGCGGGGCAACCCGAGCAGGATGCCGGCGTCGATCATCGCCTCGGCCAACAGGAAGAAGTAGGCGGGACCGGAGCCCGACAGTGCCGTGACCGAGTCGAGGTGTTCCTCGCCCATGCGCACGACGCGGCCGACGTGGGACAGGATGTCCTCGGCCACCTCGAGATCGCGTTCGCCGGCGTGGCTGCCGGCGCAGACCACCGACATCGCCTCGTCGACCTGGACGGGCGTGTTGGTCATGACCCGCACGAACCGGATGCCGTCGGGGGTGACCTCCTGCAACGCGGAGGTCGGCGTGCCGGCCGCGACGCTGATGACGGTCTGGTCGGGGCGGAACGCGTCGGCCACCTCGGCCACGACCTCCAGGATGGTCTGGGGCTTGAGCGCGAGCAGGACGACGTCGGCCGCCTCTACCGCGGCGCGGTTGTCCGTGGTCGCCTTCACGCCGTGCGCATCCGCGAGTTCCGCGCAACGCTCGTCGCGACGGGCGGTGACCACGACCTGCGACGGCTCGATCCAGCCCGACTGCAACAGGCCGCGCAGCAGCGCCTCGCCGATGCGGCCGGTCCCGATGATCGCCAGCGTGCCGTCCACGCGTTCCCCATTCTCGCTTGCTCGGGCGTCGAGACGACAGGCTATGCGCTGGACCCGTCCGCGACGTCAGGGTGCCGGTTTCGGATCCCCGATCGGGTTGGGCGGCATCCCGTTCTTGGCGCGCCAGCGCTGCTCGGCGTCGAGGTAGCCGGCGAAGCCCGTGCGCAGCACCTGGTTGAACGTCTCGTCGCTGAGCGTGAGCACCGCCCCGAGGAGTTCGTCGGCGCCACGCTCGTCGAGCGCCACCAACGGCACCCGTCCGGTCAGGATCAGGTCGCCCTCGTCGTCGAGCGCGAAGTGCACCGGCAACGGCCGCTGGTTCTTCTGCAGCAGGATCCGGTAGACCTCGGCGTGGCCCTCGTCGGGGACGCCCGCGAGCAGGGAGACCACCTTGAGGTGGCGTTCCTCGAGGTCGAGCAGCAGCGGGATCGTGCGCTTCCACTCGCCCGACAGCATCGTCAGCCAACGGTCCTCGCCGACCTCGTCGATGTCGAGCTCGGCGGCCCGCAGGGCGTCGAACAGCGCGGTGCGGGCACGGTCGCGAATCTCGCTCATCAGACCGCGACCTCCTCGCTGGTGTCGGTCACCTCACCGTAGACCGCGAGGAGGCGGTCGACGGTGTGCTCCCATGACGCCGAACGGGCGGTGTCGATCCCCGCTGCGGCGGCCGCGGCGCGTCGGACGGGGTCGGCGAGCAGGTCGCACACCGCGCGGGCGTGGTCGGCCGGATCGTGGCCGGGCACCAGCGTCCCGCCGTCGCCGACGACGGCCTCGAGTCCGGGGACGTCGGCCGCGACGACCGGGGTGCCGCAGGCCTGCGCCTCGAGCGCGACCAGGCCGAAGGTCTCGCTGCGCGACGGGGCGAGTACGACGTCGGCGTCGAGGTAGCGGCGGGCCAGGGTGTCCTGGTCGAGCGCCGGTTCGAGGTCGAGTCCGTCGGTGACGCCGAGTTCCGCGGCCATGGCCCGCAGTTGCTCGGGGCCCAGGCCGTGGTCGGTTCCGGAGGTCCCGCCGACGATGCGCAGGCGGGCACTCGGATACCGGTTCCGGACCCCGGCCAGCGTGCGGATGGCGACGTCCGGGCCCTTCAACGGCTGCAGGCGTCCGACGAACAGCAGCCGCGGGGCGCGGGTTTCTCCCCCGGAGCCCACCATTCCGGCCCCGGGCGTGTCGAACGCATCGAACACCGGGTTCTGCGGCGGGCGGAAGCGGTCGAGGTCGACGCCGGCCGGGACGACGGTCAGCCGGGAGCCGGACAGGCCGTAGGTGCGGTGCAGCAGGCGGGCCTCGCCGCAGGTCAGCACGAGTACGCGGTCGGCCGCGCGGGCGACGCGTTCCTCGGCGACCAGACGCAGGGCCGGTTCGGGCCGGTCACCCGGCGCGAGGGTGGCGTTCTTGAGCACCCCCAGCGTGTGGAAGGTCTGCACCAGGGGGACCTGCCAGCGTTCGGCGAGGCGGCGGCCGACCCATCCCGAGAACCAGTAGTGGGCGTGCAACAGGTCGTGGGTCCCGGCCACCGGGTGACGTTGCGCGGCCAGGACGAATGCGCACAGGTGGTTGGCGACGGCACGCTTGTCGACGGGTGCGCGCGGGCCGGCCTCGATGTGGTGCACACGGACGCCGTCGGCGAGGTCGACGACCGGTGGCAGGTCGGGGTCGGCCCAGCGCGTGAGGATGTCCACCTCGACGCCGCGGCGGGCCAGCCGCTGCGCCTGCTCGCGCACCGTCACGTTCAGACCGCCGCCGTCGCCCGTGCCGGGTTGGTCGAGCGGCGAGGTGTGGACGCTGAGCATCGCCACCCGCTGCACCGGCGGTCGACCCCGGACCACGGGGGCCGGGGTCGGGAGTCCGGGGCGGGTACCGGTCATCAGCGGCGCACGAACGTCAGGCGCCGCAACGTGCGGTCCTCGGCGCCGAAGCGGTACTTGTAGGGCTCGTCGCCGCGCAACAGGTCGAACGTGGTGCAGCCCTCCTTGGCCGCGACCTCGATCAACTGCGACACCAGCACGATGCCGGGCGCCAGGGTCCCCAGCGCCGGGTCGAACGCCGAGTTGTACAGGCCCCACTCGCCGCCGTGGACCAGCGAGACCGTGGACGCGCCCGTCATCCCGCCGACCTCGAGGTGGTGCAGGCGGAAGGTGGCGTCCCCGACGAACTCGGCGGCCAGCGCCTTGAACCACTCGTGCATCTCGGGGCGGGAGAAGAACCCGGCCTTGTCGGGCTCGGCCTCGGCGGCGAGGTCGAGGAAGGCGTCGAGGCTGTCGCCGACCTTGGCCTCGGCGACCTGCACGAGTTCGAGCTCGCCGGCGTCGCGGGCCAACTTGCGGGTCTTGCGCTGCATCTCGTGGCGCATCTTGCCCGGCAACCGGTCGAGATAGGCGCCGTAGCCACCGGACAGGTCCACCCGGGGGCAGACGTCCTCCTCGGCTTCCTCGAACAGCAGGAGCCCGACCTCGTCGGCAGCCGTGCGGAAGGCGTCGGGCCAGCCACTGTCGTCGGCGAGGCCACCGGCAACGAACTCGTCCCAGTCGACGTCCTTGGCGAGGTCGGTGAGGTAGGCCAGGGCGACGTCGCCGCGGTCCTCGGGACGGCTGACGGGGCCGAGGTAGTCGGTGACCTCGTTGCCGCCGAGGAAGCTGCGTACCTCGACCGGGCCCGTTGGGGTGCCGAGGCGTTCGTGGCCCTCGGGAACGACGCCGAGCAGGCGACCGTCGTCGTGGAACGTCCGGACCCGCGCCGTGACACGCTTGCCGAGCACGTCGTGCCAGGTCTGCAGGTAGCGCGGGCCCTGGAACACCGTGGCGGCCGGGTCCTCGTCGGTCAGGGCCTCCCACTCGGCACGCAACGTGCCTTGAGGAAGCCCGTCATGGGTGCGCAGTTCGGTCACCGGCGTCGTGTCCTTGACGAGAGAAGAGGCGCCGGGGACCTGACAGGGACGAAAGGAGCGCGACGGTCCGGCCGGCGTGCCCACGATGGTAGTGCGCACAACCAGCAGGGCCACGGCCGGGTGGTGGTGGCGCCGCCGGGGGGCGCACGGCGGGTGGCGCGCCCGTCCGGTCGGCGTCAGGCGTCGTCGGACTCGCCACTGGGGCTGGCTGCCCGGACCGCGGCGTCGTCGACCCCACCGGTCGAGACGACGTCGAGCAGCGCCCGCCGACGCGGGCGCGGCTCGTTCTGCAGCTCGGACAGGCGGCAGAACGAGCGGTACATCTCGATCAGGGCCTGGCGTTGCGGGTCGGTCAGGTGCGGGTCGCGCCGGACCACGAGCTCGAAGTCGTCGCCGTCCTCGCGTTCCTCGAGGATGCCGGCCTTGACGTAGAGGGTCTCGGACGAGATCTCGAGCGCCTTGGCGATGGCCTGCAGGATCTCGGCCGACGGCTTGCGCAGGCCACGCTCGATCTGCGACAGGTAGGGGTTCGACACGCCGGCGATGGTCGCGAGCTTGCGCAGCGACAGCCGGGCCGACTCGCGCTGGTTGCGGATGTAGCCGCCGAGTTCCTCGAGCGGCGACCCGTGGGCCTGCGGCCCATCGTTCGACGACCCCGTTGCTTGCGCTTCATCGGCCACGCCGCCGTCCTCCCTGACCCGGATAACGGGCCGTTCGAAGGTAGCACCCGGCTTGGTCAGCCCCGGGAGGAGGCCCGGCTTGGTCAGCCCCGG
>JBBDSX010000094.1:0-2430 GCA_040904725.1 Egicoccus sp. | reverse complement strand
GCCCCGGATCAGCGAACCCCGGCGGCCAGGGCCTCGAGCGCCCCGGTCGGTCGGACCGCACCGACGGGCCGGCCGGCACCCAACGGCGTCTCGGGGTCCCAGATGCCGGCAGGGACGACCTCGAGCGTCTCCAACAGCGCGAGGGCGAAGGCCGCGACCCCGCGGGTGGCACCGTCGGTCGCCTTGACCGCGAACCCCCGGGGGCTGCCGTCAGCCGTCGTCCAGCCGATGCCGTACACGCCCTCGGCGCCGACCTTGGCGAGCACGCCGGCGCCCAGCAGGGCCGACTCGAGCCGCCCCTCGCCCCCGACGAGCCCCGGATGGACGAACCCCGCCTCGCGGATCGGGCGGTAGTCCTCGGCACTCGCGGCACGGGCGAACCCGCGCGCCAGTCCGGTGAGCGACACCGCGACCGCGGGAGCGCCGCAGCCGTCGACGGCCACGGCGGCGAGCGGTCCGAGGTCGGCGGCCAGACGGTCCAGGATGCGCTGCTGCAGCGGTGCGTCGCGGTCGAGCAGCCGTTCGCGGGGCACGCCGAGCCGCTGGCCGGCGAGCGCGAACAGCGCATGCTTGCCCGAGCAGTTGTGGCCCAGTCGGCTGGGGACGGCGACCGGGTCGGCCTGGGGGACGGCGGGCGGCGTGGTCAGGTCGTCGGGCGAGGTACCGGAGCGATCGAGCAGGGTCCGCACCGCGTCGAGGTGTCCCGGTTCGCCGCGGTGGGACGCCCAGCCGATCGCGACCTCGGCCGGCGTGAGGGCATCGTCGTCGGCCAGCGCGGCGAGGCAGGCACGGGCCTGGAACGGCTTGGCGGCGGAGCGCACGTAGACGGCACGGTTCGGCTCGCCGACCTCGGCGAGAACCTCGCCGTCCGGTCCCGTCAGCACGGCATGGCCGAGGTGGATCGACTCGACCACCTGCTCGCCGCCGAGCTCGTCGCGTCGCGTCACCTCGGCGAGCGGCACCCCGATCGCCACGCCGGCACTCGAGCTCATCCGCCGCCGAACAGGTCGCTGACGGCCGCCGAGCCGTCCTTGTACCGGCGCGCCATCTCGTCGCGGAGCCGGTCGATGCGGTCGAACAGGCCGCGGCGGGCCCGCGAGAGTTCGTGTTCGTGGGCCCCGAGCCGCTCGACGGCGTCCGCCAATTCGGCGATCGGCCGGTGGTGCAGGTTCTCGAGGAAGTCGCCACCGACGACCCGGTCCACCTCGGCCTCGTAGTCGGCCGCCGCTGCGGGGACCCGCAGCCGCGTCGCCCGGGCCTGGAGTGGGGAGGTGCCCGGTGCGGGACGGTCGGCCGACAGCACCGACGCCAGGCGGGCGAGCACGTCGGTCGCCTCGCCGCCGGTGTCGTCGGCACCATCACGCCGATGCAACTCGTCGCGCAGGATGTCGAGACGGCCCTGCAGCAGGCGGCGGGCGTAGGAGACCGCTTCCTCCTCGGCCTCGCAGTCCGCGCGAGCCGTACGGACGTCCGTCGTCGTCCAGTCGGGCAGGCCGTCGAGGTAGTCGTCGGCAAGGATGCGCTCGAGCTGTTGCCGTCCCACCGATGACACCTCCTCGGGCACGCCCCGGGTTGCCTCGCACCGTAGCGTTTCGATCACAGCGGGTAGCGGGACACCTCACCGGGTCCGGGATAGCGCTCGCGGGCCTCGGCGATCGTCGCCATGGCCGTGTCACGGTCACGCCAGCCGCGGACCTCGACCAACTTCTGTTCGAGGTCCTTGTAGATCTGGAAGAAGTGGGCGATCTCGTCGAGCAGGTGCGTCGGCACGTCCTCGAGTTCGCGCAGGTCCTGCCACCGCGGGTCGTGGTCGGCGACGGTGAGGATCTTCTCGTCCGGTCCCTTGTCGTCGCTCATGTCGAGCATGCCGAGCACCCGCGCGTGGATGGTGCAGCCCGGGAAGGTCGGCTCGCCGAGGATGCAGACCACGTCGAGGTGGTCGCCGTCGAGCGCGAGCGTCTCGGGGATGAACCCGTAGTCGCCCGGGTAGCGCACGGCCGTGAACAGCATGCGGTCGAGCACCAGCCGCTGGCGTTCGAAGTCCCACTCGTACTTGTTTCGCGATCCCATCGGGACCTCGACGAAGAAGTCGATCGTGTCACGGTCCACGTGCGGCTCCTGGAAAAGGCTCGTCGGCGCCGCCGACGGTACTCGCTGCCGTGGCGGGCTACCGTCGCGCCCCGGTCCCCTCGGCCCAGGAGCCCCACCATGCTCGAACCCGGACAGCCCGCCCCCGAGTTCACGCTGCCCGACCAGGACGGCAACCCGGTGTCGTTGTCCGACCACCGCGGACGTCCGGTCGTCGTCTACTTCTACCCGAAGGACGACACGCCGGGCTGCACCACGCAGGCCTGCGACATCCGCGACCAGTGGGTCGAGTTCGAGGCCGCCGGCGCGGCCGTGGTCGGTATCTCGCCAGACTCGGTCGAG
>JBBDSX010000093.1:0-7714 GCA_040904725.1 Egicoccus sp. | reverse complement strand
ACGTTGGCACCAGCCGACAGCGCAAGGGCTGCCAGGCTGGAGATGGCGAGAAGAATCCTCTTCGACATCTGTGCACCTCCATCGAGTTGTCCCGGTCAGTCGCCGCCGCTAGTTGGCGTCTGCTGGGTTCCGCTTCGCTCGATGTTGGCCTTCCAAAGGAAGTCGTACCTGGTGCTGGTGTGTCAGGGCGCGAGCCCAGGGGGCTCGCAATGTGCGTGTGCCGTCAGACTGAAACGCAGACCGCGGACCTCCCCCGTGCACCGCTCGCTCTGTAGTTGTCAGCCGGACCAAGGGTCACCATCGGCCGGGCAGGCCGGCAGGAAAGTGGTTTCGAACGGTACCGCCCATTCGGACGGTGTCCGGCACATTAGGATGAGTCACTTCCGATGTCCAGAGTGCCTTTCACGCCCTCTTCTGCACCTCCGTATCCGACCCGGTTCCGTCCATCCCCACCAAACCGGCGTGAAGAGCCAGTGAAAATGGGCCATGGCCACGCTGGTCATCACCTCGGCGGCCGTTACGCTCCGGGAGTCGAGCAAGGAGTCGTCGTGGAGTCGTCCGCGGCCCGAAACGGTGGAGAATTGATGGCCGAGGTCGATCTGCAGGCACGTCCGGGCAGCATCGACCTGCACCTCGCGTCGACGCGCGAGACGGTCGAGAACGCGATCGCGACCGTGCCGGGCATCATCGGCGCACGCCTGGTTCCGGGCTACGAACGCCCGATCGACGAACTCCACGTCCTCGCCGGCCTCGACAAGCAGCCGAAGCAGGCCGTCCGCGACGTCCAGACGCTGCTGATGGCCCGCTACGGGATCACGATCGACCACCGCGTCGTCAGCGTCGTGCAACTCGACGAGCTGCCGCGCGCGGTCGGCAACCACGTCGACCGCCTCGTACTCGAACGGGTCTCGACCTCGGTGACCACGGGGGGCTTGAACGTCGAGGTGTTCCTGCGCCTCGGCGATCGCGAACTCACCGGATCGGGTGAAGGCGCCCCCGCGGGCGCCGGTCGCCACCGGGCGCCCGCCGAGGCGACGCTCGACGCCGTCTCGAGCCTGCTCGGCGACCGCGTGAGCCTGGTCCTCGAGGGCGTCGACATCGTCGACACGCTCGGGCACCGGCTGGCCATCACCTTGATCCACATGCAGGCGGGCCGCTACGAGGCGACGCTGACCGGGTGTGCGATCGTGCGCGAGGTCGACGTCGACGCGATCGTGCGCAGCGTTCTCGACGCGCTCAACCGCACCATCGACGACACGGAGCGCTAGGTGCCGCCCGGGCGCGACCTGAGGCCGGATCAGCCCTCTTGGAGTACGCCCAGTTCGCGCAGCTGCTCGAGCAGTTCGTCCGGACCGAGGTCCTGGATCACGGCGAGGGCGCGCAGGTCGTCGCCGCGCACCGACAGCACCCGACGGTTGAAGTCGCCACGCTGGACCTGGATCGACTCGCAGTAGCGACGCAGCGCCCGCCACTGGTCGCCCAACGCGTCGAGGCGCTCGAGGTCGATGACGATGCCCGCGGCCTCGTCGGAGTGGCGCAGCGGTGCCTCGCCCGGCAGCACGTCGCCTGGCGCGACACCGTAGAACTCGGCGAGTTCGAGCAACCGTGTCGCGGTGATGTTGCGGTCGCCGCGTTCGTAGGAGCCGACGACCGCGGCCTTCCACCGGCCGTCGGAGCGACGCTCGACGTCCTGGAGGGACAGCCCGCGGTCGATGCGGACCTGCCGAAGCCGTTCGCCGACCTCGCGCGTGTACGTCACCGTTCCCGTCCCTCCCGTACCGAGGGGCGAACCGTACCGGCCGACCGTGACATGGCTGCTCATCGATCGGCCTTCCCGGCCGCCCAGGACAGTGTGGCGGCCAGCCCTTCCTCGAGCGTGGTCCACGGCTTCCAACCGAGTTCCTGCGCCGCGAGCCGGGGATCCGCGGCGCTGCGACGGATCTCGCCGTCGCGGGCCGGGGCGAACACGGGCTCGTGCGGATAGCCGGTCGCTGCGGCGAGCGCCCGGAACAGTTGCAGCACGCTCGTCTCCTGTGCGGTGCCGATGACCAGGCGCTGCCCCGAGGCACGGTCGGCCGCCAGGACCATGGCGTGCACGACGTCGTCGACGAAGACGAAGTCCCGGGTCTGCTCGCCGTCGCCGTGGATCGTGCACGGCTGCCCGGCCAGCATCCGTCCGGCGAAGGTCGCGACCACGCCGCCCTCGCCGGCGGTGGTCTGGTGCGGTCCGTAGACGTTGGCGATCGTCAGCGCGGTCCAGTCGAGCCCGTACAGGCCCGCATAGGTGCGCAGGTAGTCGATGGCGACCCGCTTGGACGCGCCGTAGGGCGACAACGCCGGACCGTCGAAGCTCTCATCGACCGGCAACTGGTCCTCATGCGGCTCGCCGTAGCACCCGACCGACGAGGCGTAGACGATCTTGCGCACGTCGGCGTGGCGGGCGGCCTCGAGCACGGCGAGCGTGCCGAGCACGTTCACGGACGCGTCGTACTGCGGGTCCTCGACACTGCGACGAACGTCGACCTGTGCCGCGAGGTGGAAGACGACCTCGGGCTGCAGACGCTCGCACAGGGGGCCCATGCCACCCTGGCGGATGTCGAGGCGGTCGAACTCGAAACGACCGGCGTGCCGTTCGCGCGCCGGTGCGAGATTGGACAGCGACCCCGACGAGAGGTCGTCGACGCCGATCACCCGACGACCGTCCTCGAGCAGTCGGGCGACGAGGTTCGAGCCGATGAACCCGGCGGCGCCGGTGACCAGGACCGGACGATCTGACACGACTGACCTCGAGCGGACGCACCGGCGGACGTGGAGCCGCAGCCTAGCGGCGTGGCCCCCGCGGCCCGTCGAAGGCGTGCTCTGCGCAGACGCCCCCTCGAATCAGCCCTCGGTCTGCAGCCCCGACAGGTGCTCGCGAATCCGCGAGACGAGCGTCGGCGGTGCCGACTCGACGCAGTCACGTCGAACGATCGCGCGCAACTGCTCCTCGAAGGACGCCCGGTCGGTGCACGGATAGCAGGCCGTCAGGTGCTCCTTGACCTCCTCGAGGGAGGTGTTGGGCAACTCGCCGTCCAAATAGCGCTCGAGTCGGGCCAGGGCTTCCTGGCACTGGTTGCCACACTCGGAGTTCGCGGCGCTCACGCGTCCACCTCTTCGTCGATCAGACCTCGTGCCCGGGCATAGCCGGACAACGCCTTCTGCAGTTGTTTCCTTCCACGGTGCAGGCGCGACATCACGGTGCCGACCGGCGTGTCCATGATCTCGGCGATCTCCTTGTACGGAAAGCCCTCGACGTCCGCGAGGTACACGGCTTCGCGGAAGGTGTCGGGAAGGTCCGCCAGCGCCTGCTTGACCTCGTCCGCGGTCAACGCTTCGAGCACCTCGCGTTCGGCGGACGGGCCACCGGAGCGGGCGATCTCGTCGTAAAAGGAGTAGTCGTCGAGTGTCTCCTGCAGGTCTTCCTGCGGGCGTCGCTGCGCCTTGCGGTACATCGAGATGTAGGTCGTGTGCAGCACCCGGTACAGCCACGCCTTGAGGTTGGTGCCCGGCCGGTACTGGTGGAACGAGCGGAAGGCCTTGGCCACGGTCTCCTGGACGAGATCCTCGGCATCCGCGGCGTTTCGCGTGTACCGCAGGGCCGCCGAGTACAGCCGGTCGAGGTGGGGCAGCACCTGGTCCTCGAACTGCTGCTGCCGCTCGGCCTCGGACAGGTCCTGGCGCAGGATGGTGCCGTCGGCCTGACGGCCGTCGCCGATCTCGGGGGCGGGGACGTCACTCACCGGCGGTCGTGGCTCCTGGTGTGGGCGGCTCCATCAGCCTAACCCCGTGCTGGCCGGCGGGATCACGACCGCCGGACATGATGCTTTCCACATACTTTCGTTCCTTTACATGATCATCCGTTATGTTTTCATTTATCCTGTCAGCAGGGGTGATGCTGCGGGCGCCGTCGACGCCCCCCGGCGCCCGCAGCCCACCGCCGCACGAGCAGGAGCACGGGGATGCGCGACGAACTGCCCGACTGGATGGATCCGCCGGCCGAGGACGCCGAACGTCCCCGCCGCCGACTGCACCGACTCGTGGCGCTCGCCGCGGTGCCGTGGGTGGTGGTCGCGGTGCTCGTCGGCTGGCGCGGCGGCACCGACCCCGTGGATGCCACCGACGGCCTGCATGGCGCTGCCGCTCCGACCGGCGATGTGCCAGCGGCAGGTGGCGCCGACGGCCCCGCGGGCACCGAAGGGCCACCCGACGACCACCCGGGCCCGGAGGCGGCCGCCACTGACGAGCCCGCCACGGACGGCCCTGCCCCTGACGGCCCTGCCCCTGACGACGCCCTCGTCGTCGAGACCTGGCAGGGCGGATGGCGCGAGTTCCCCGGCGACGGCGCCACCCTCGCCGTCGCCGCCGCCGTGGCGCGTGCCTGGTTGACCGGCCTGGATCCGGTCCTCGACGTCGAGGGGGTGACACCGGACGACGCGTCCGGCTACGCAGAGCACCTCACGGTCGAGGCCATCGAGCGTCCAGGGCCCGGGGCCGCCGTGGTGACGTTCTCGGCCGTGGTGCTCGACGGCGGTGACCCGGCGACCGCCCGCCTGCGTCGCGTCGCCGTCCCGGTCGACGAACGCGAGGTGGATCCCCGCCCGGCCGGCGCGCCGTGGGAGGTGAAGGGCCTCGACCTGACACCGGCCCTGCCGGCCGTGGCCGACGAGCTCGGGGACGAGCACTGGCCCGCCGCCGAGGCCGCCCTGCGCGCCGCGGGGTTCGCGGACGCGCGACTGCGGGGCCTGCAACGCACCACGTCCTGGCCGGTCCTGGCGTCCATTCGCACCGACACCGCCGACGGGCCGCGCGACCAGGTGGTCTGGCTGCGCCGCCACCTCGACCACTTCGTCGTCGCCGGCCTGCCGCTGACCCAGGCGCTGCCCGAACCCGAGGAGACGCCATGAGCGCGACCGTCCGCCCCGACCCGACCCGACCGCCGGCGTCCCGGCCACCCGCGACCCGGCCGCCGGCGACCCGCCCGGCCTCCTCGCGACCGGCACGTGCCCCCCGCCGCGGTGGCACCGAGGGCCCGCGCCCGGAGCGCCTGGCGGCCCTGCTCGTCGGGGTCTGGCTCGAGGTGCGGGCGGGGCTGCGGCCGCTCCGTCAACTCGAGCCGTTGGTGACGCCGGTCGTCCACCGTCGTCTGGTCCAGCAGATGCCGGGTGTCCGCGGCCTCGCGCCGCTGGCACGGGTCAGTCGGGTGCGGGCCTGCAGCCCGACGGAGGGCGTGTGCGAGGCGGCCGTCACGGTCACGGCGAACGGTCGGACCACAGCCGTCGCCGTCCGACTCGAACGCCACCTCGGACGGTGGCGGGCGGTCGAGTTGACCGCTCCGGAAGCGGGCCTGGCCGCACTGACGACCGGCACGCTGCCGCCCGGGTGGCGTCCCCGCGACGCGTTCGACGAGGTGCTCGACGACGCCACGGGGATCGGCCTGGTCAGTCCGCGTCGAGTCCATGGCACTTCTTGAACTTCTTGCCACTCCCGCACGGGCACGGGTCGTTGCGACCGACCTTGTCCTCGGCGCGGTAGGTGTCCCCCGACGCCACGCGCCGCACGGTCGACCCGTCGGCCTTCTGCTCGACCGAGCGGCCCGAAGCGTCGGTCTGCACCGACGCCGTGGACGACTCGCCCGACACGGCGTAGCTGGCCGAACCGGCCGGCGCGCCGGCCTTGTAGGTCAGGCCCGTGTCGCGCTTGCCCTGGTCGCCCAGGGGGATGGCCTTCTCGATGCGCTGGGCCGCGCCGTCGCTCGGTGGGGCCGCCGCGGCGCCATCGCCATCGCCACCGTCGCCGGCCGCGGGGCCGGCCTCGGGCTCGTCGGATTTCACCGGCAGGCGGAAGAAGTAGGTCGTGGCCTCCTCCTTCACCCCCGACATCATCGAGACGAACGAGTCGTACGCCTCGCGCTGGTACTCGGTCAGCGGGTCGCGCTGCCCGACGGCGCGCAGGCCGATGCCGTCGCGGAGTGCGTCCATCTCGTAGAGGTGTTCGCGCCACTTGCGGTCGACCACCGACAGGATCACGCGCCGCTCGACCTCACGCATCGCCTCGTCGCCGCCGACCTCCTCCTCGCGCTGCTCGTAGACCTCGAAGGCGTCGTCGATGAGCAGGTCGACCAACTTGCTGCGGTCGACGGTCTCGAGGTCGAGTGCCTGGAAGTCGAAGGTCGTGTCGTAGACCATCTGCAGGCGCTCGGCGAGGCCGTCGAGATCCCACTCCTCGGGGTAGACCCCCGGCGGGCAGTACTCGTCGACCAGGCCCTCGACCGTGTCCTCGAGGTACGCCTGGGCGAGGTCGCGGACGGTGTCGTGCTCGCCCTCGAGCAGATCCTGTCGGGCGCCGTAGACGACCTTGCGCTGCTCGTTCATCACGTCGTCGTACTTGAGCACGTTCTTGCGGCGGTCGAAGTTGAGGCTCTCGACCTGACGCTGGGCGTTGGCGACGGCCTTGGTGACCCACTTGTGCTCGATCGGCACGTCCTCGGGGATCTTCAGGCGGGTCATGATCCGCTCGACCGCCGACGCGTTGAACAGCCGCATCAGGTCGTCCTCGAGGGACAGGAAGAAGCGGCTGGCGCCAGGGTCGCCCTGGCGGCCGGAACGACCACGCAACTGGTTGTCGACGCGGCGTGACTCGTGACGCTCGGTCCCGATCACGTACAGCCCGCCGACCTCCTTGACCTTCTCGCCCTCGGACTTGAACTCGGGGGTGAGCCGCTCGATCGCCTCGAAGTAGGCGGCGTCGCGCTCCTCCCGGGGCGTGTCCTCGGGCAGGCGCGCCACCTCGTGGCGGGCGACCTCCTCGGCGTTGCCGCCGAGCACGATGTCGGTACCGCGACCGGCCATGTTGGTCGAGACCGTCACGGCGTTGAGGCGTCCGGCCTGGGCCACGATCTGGGCCTCACGGGCGTGGTTCTTGGCGTTGAGGACCTCGTGCCGGATACCCATCTTGGTGAGCAGGTTGGCGAGGTACTCGGACTTCTCGACCGAGGTGGTGCCGATCAGGATCGGCTGGCCGGCCTCGTGGCGTTCGGCGATCTCCTCGGCCACAGCCTGGAACTTGGCCGATTCGGACTTGAAGATCAGGTCCGCGCGGTCGTCGCGGACGACAGGGCGGTTGGTGGGCACCTCGACCACGCCGAGGGCGTAGATCTCGAGGAACTCGACCTCTTCGGTCTTGGCCGTACCGGTCATGCCGGCCAGCTTGTCGTAGGTGCGGTAGTAGTTCTGCAGGGTGATGGTCGCCAGGGTCTGGTTCTCCTCCTTGACCTTCACCCCTTCCTTGGCCTCGATCGACTGGTGCAGCCCCTCGGAGTAGCGGCGACCGTCGAGGACACGGCCGGTGTTCTCGTCGACGATCTTGACCTCGCCGTCGACCACGATGTACTCGCGGTCGCGCTTGAACAGCTCCTTGGCCTTCAGCGCGTTCTGCAGGTGGTGGATCAGCGGCGTGTTGACCGACTCGTACATGTTGTCGATGCTCAGCAGCTGCTCGACCTTGGCGACGCCCTCCTCGGTGACCGCGACGGTGCGCTTGGCCTCGTCGACGACGTAGTCACCACTCGCCTCGCCGGGTCGGTCGCCTTCTTCGCCCTTGGCCAGGTTGGGCGCCACGCGGCGCGCGAACACCTGGTAGAGGTCGGCGGACTGCTCGGCCGGGCCCGAGATGATCA
>JBBDSX010000092.1:0-1302 GCA_040904725.1 Egicoccus sp. | reverse complement strand
TCAACCTGCTGGACGACCACCTCGTGGACGTGCTGCTCGACGCCGCCGCCATGGGGGTCAACCACGTCGAGCGCGAGGGCGTGTCCGTCCGTCATCCGGCCCGGTTCCAGCTGATCGGCACGATGAACCCGGAAGAGGGTGAACTGCGTCCGCAGTTGCTCGATCGCTTCGGCCTGACCGTCGAGGTGGTCGCCCCGCACGACCCGCGGGAACGTGCCGAGGTGGTGCGTCGTCGGCTCGCCTACGAGGCTGATCAGGACACGTTCAACGCCCGGTTCGCCGACGCCGAACGCGGCGTGGCCGCCCGTATCGTCGCCGCCCGCGATCTGCTGCCCGACGTGGAGCTCTCCGAGGCCTGGCTCACCCGGATCGTGGAGGTCTGCGCGGCGCTGGAGGTCGACGGGTTGCGCGCGGACATCGTCACTGCCAGGACGTCGGTCGCGCTCGCGGCGTGGCGCGGTGCCGACGCAGTCGCCCGCGAGGACGTCCGCACCGCCTGTCTACTCGCCCTGCCGCACCGCCGACGACGAGGCCCCTTCGACGACCCCGGTATCGACGAGGACGAGCTCGATCGGCTCCTCGGCGACGACGACCCACCGCCCCCCGACGGCTCGGACGACCACGACGAGCCCGATCCGGATGGGGACGCCGACGATGCTGTGCCGGACGCGGACGCCGAGGACGCCGACGACCGTTCGTCATCGCGCGAACCACGACCAACTGATGCCTCCGCGGAGGACCCACCCGATGCCAGCTCACCCCAGGCGCCAGCCCCGCAACTGGCGTCTACCGATGAAGATGCCGCGGACGACGGTGACGCCGACGGGGCCGACGCGACGGACGGCCCGCAGCCACCGGAGGGTCCGGGCCCAGCTCCTGACGGACGCGTGGAGCAAGCGTCGGCCGCTGGCCGACCAGCGCTGTTGACCGTCCCGTCCACCAAGATGGGCGCCGATGGCCGTCGCAGCCCCGGCCCCAGCCGACGCGGCGCCAGCGTCGGCGCCAGACCGTTGCGCGGCGGCGAACGACCACGTACGCAGGAGATCGCCCTGGCCGCCACCCTCCGGGCTGCGGCTCCCGAACAGCGCCGACGCGATCGCGAGGGAACCGGCCTGGTACTGCGGCGACAGGACATCCGTCAACACGTGCGCCGCGGGCGTCAGGGATCGTTGATCGTGCTGTGCGTCGATGCCTCGGGATCGATGGGAGCCCGGCAGCGGATGGCCGCGGTGAAGGGTGCCGTTCGAGCGCTGCTGTTCGACGCCTACCAGCGCCGGGACCTGGTGGCGATGGTCACGTTCC
>JBBDSX010000091.1:0-42199 GCA_040904725.1 Egicoccus sp. | reverse complement strand
AACTCCTCGGTCTTGACCGGCAGCAGTTCCATGCGGACCGGCTGCTGGGTCAACGACGACTTGAAGTCGGTGTAGACGACCCAGACCCGGTCGACCTCGCCTTCCGTGTAGCGGCGGGTGAGCTGTTCGGCGATGCCGGCGGCGGCGTCGAGCCGCGGCTCGTCGGAGACGCCCTCCCAGGCCGCGGCAGGACGGCGGCCGCGGTAGGCGAAGTAGCTGATGCCCTTCTTGCCGACCACGTAGAGCTCGACCTCGTTGCCGTCGGCCTCTTCCTTGCGGATGGTGCGCTCGGCCACCTTGATGACGTTGGCGTTGTACGCGCCGGCGAGGCCGCGGTCGGAGGTGTTGACGAGCACGGCGACCCGCCCGACGGGTTCGTCGGGTGCACGCAGCAGCGGGTGGTTCTTGACCTCGTTCGCGAGCGCGAGTCCCTTGATCACCTCGGTGATCTGCTCGGCGTACGGACGGGCCTCCTGCACACGACGCTGCGCCTTGACGATCCGCGAGGCGGCGATCATCTCCATCGCGCGCGTGATCTTCTGCGTGCTCTTGACGGTCTTGATGCGTCGCCGCAACAGGCGGATCTGGCCGCTACCTGCCATCCGTCAACCTTCCCCTTCGTGGACGGACCGTCACGCCTCGACGGTCTCGCTGGTGGACGACATCGCGTCCCAACCCTCGTTGGTGTCGTCCTCTGGGGCCTCTTCGGTGGCGGTGAACGTCTGCTTGAAGCCGTCGATCGCGTCCGACAGCTGCTGCTTGAGCTCGTCGGTGAGCTTCGAGGTCTTGAGCTGCTCGAGCAGTTCGCCGTTGCGCGACTCCAGGTACTCGTGCAGTTCGGCCTCGAACCGCCGGACGTCACTGACGGGCAGGTCGTCGAGCTTGCCGTTGGTGACGGCGAAGATGGACGCCACCTGCAGCTGGGCCGACAGCGGCTGATACTGGCCCTGCTTGAGGATCTCGACCACGCGCTGACCGCGGGCGATCTGCTGCTGCGAGGCCTTGTCGAGGTCCGAGCCGAACTGGGCGAACGACTCGAGCTCGCGGAACTGCGCCAACTCGAGGCGGACGGTGCCGGACACGGCCTTCATGGCGGGCCGCTGGGCCGAGCCACCGACGCGCGAGACCGAGACACCGGCGTTCATGGCCGGCCGCTGGCCCTGGAAGAACAGGTCGGTCTCGAGGAAGATCTGGCCGTCGGTGATCGAGATCACGTTGGTCGGGATGTAGGCGGAGACGTCGTTGGCCTTGGTCTCGACCATCGGCAGCGCGGTCATCGACCCGCCGCCGAGTTCGTCGTTGAGCTTGGCGGCACGCTCGAGCAGGCGGCTGTGCAGGTAGAAGACGTCACCCGGGTACGCCTCGCGACCCGGCGGGCGACGCAGCAGCAGCGACAGCTGGCGGTAGGCGTCGGCCTGCTTCGACAGGTCGTCGTAGATGATCAGGGAGTGCTCGCCCCGGTACATCCAGTTGGCGCCGATGGCGGCGCCCGCGTAGGGGGCGATGTACTGGAACGGCGCGGGCGACGAGGCCGGCGCGGTCACGACGGTGGTGTACTCCATCGCCCCGTGGCGCTCGAGGGTCGAGACGACCTCGGCCACGGTCGAGTTCTTCTGGCCGACGGCGACGTAGATGCACTTGACCGCGTCGGGGGTGCCCCACAGCGACTTCTGGTTGATGATCGTGTCGATCGCGATCGCCGTCTTACCCGTCTGACGGTCGCCGATGATCAGCTGGCGCTGCCCGCGGCCGATCGGCGTCATGACGTCGATGACCTTGATGCCGGTCTCGAGCGGCTCGGCGACCGGCTGGCGGTCGACGACCCCGGGGGCCTGGACCTCGAGAGGACGCTGGCCGTCGATGCGCGACTGGTCGATCGGGCCCTTGCCGTCGAGCGGGCGGCCCAGCGGGTCGATCACCCGGCCGAGCATCGCGTCGCCGACCGGGATCGAGAGCACCCGCTCGGTGCGCCGGACGCTCTGGCCTTCCTCGATGCGGGCCGCGTCGGCGAAGACCGCGGCGCCGATCTCGTGCTCGTCGAGGTTCATGGCCATGCCGAAGACGCCGTCGCCGAAGTCGAGCAGCTCGTTGGCGAGCGTGCCGGGCAGACCCGAGATGACGGCGATGCCGTCACCGGTGCTCAGCACGCGGCCGACCTGTTCGGTGGCCAGGCTCGGCTCGTAGCCATCCAGCATCTGCTGGATGGCGGCGGTGATGTCCTCCGACCGGATCGTGAGGTCAGCCATCTCGTACATCCTCTTGTGGGTCGCGCCGCGGTGGGCGCTTCGTGTCAGCCGGGTCGGATCAGCGTCCGGCGCGGGTGCGCAGTTCCTGCAGGCGGCGGGCGACGGAACCGTCGATGACGGTGTCGCCGATCTTGGCGCGGACACCACCGACCACCGCCGGATCGACGTGGAAGGTGACGTCGAGGCGCTTGCCCGTGGTCCGTTCGAGGGCCTCGGTCAGTGCCCGTTGCCGGGACTCGTCGAGCGGCGCGGCGACGTACACCTCGGCGACCTCGCGGTCGCGCAGCTCGGCGGCCTTGGTGGCCACGAGAGCGGCGATCTCGGGGAGTTCGCCGGCGCGATCGGCGGCGATGATCATCGCGAGCGCGCTGCGGGTGACGGGGTGCGCCGCCTGCAACACGTCGGACTCGACGAACTTCAGCCGCTGCCCGACGGGCAGGTGGATGTCGGTCAGACGCTGCCGCAACTCGTCGTTGCGCTCCACCGCGTCGGCGACGGAGCGCAGCTCGGTGCCGACGGCGTCGAGCGCGTCCTCGCCCTCGGCGAGGGCAACGACGGCCTGCGCATAGGCGCTCGTCCGTTCGGTCGTCATGTGCCGGTCCTCATCTGGTCCCGGGAAGGGTCAGTTCTGGCTGGACAGTCGCTGGATGTAGTCGTCCACCAGCGTCTGGTGGGTCGAGGGGTCGAGCTCGCGTTCGACGATGCGTGCGGCGAGTTCGACCGACATGGCGCCGACCTGCGTGCGCAATTCCTGCAGTGCGCGGTCGCGCTCGGCGTTGATGTCGGCCTGGGCACGCTCGACGATGGCCGCGGCCTCGGTCTCGGCCTTGGCGACGATGTCACGCCGGAGCGACTCGGCCGTCTGCTTGGCCTCCTCGATGATGGCGTTGGCCTCACCGCGGGCGTCGGCGATCTGCGCGTCGAAGTTGCGCCGGGCCTCTTCGGCCTCGACCAGCTTCGCGTCGGCCTCCTCCATCTTCCCCTGGATCGCGGCGGACCGGTCGTCGAGGACCTGGTTCGCGCGCGGGAAGACGAACTTGTACATGAAGGCCAGCAGCAGCAGGAACGCGACCGAACCCCAGATGAACTCCGACCAGACGGGCAGGAGCTGGAAGCCGTCGGCCTCGCCCTCGGCGGCGACCGCGAGGATGGTGGTCAGCATGGGTGACTCCTAGATGGCGAAGGCGAGCACGAACCCGAGCAGCGCCAGCGCCTCGACCACGGCGATGCCGATGAACATCGTCGTGCGGACCATGCCGGCCGCTTCGGGCTGGCGGGCCATGGACTCGATGGCCTTGCCGATGAGGATGCCGAGGCCGATGCCGGGGCCGAGCGTTGCGAACCCGTATACGACGCCGTTACCGAGGTTCTCCATCGTTTCTCTGTTCCTCCTTGCGGCGCCGGTTCGGCGACGCGTGGTTTGTCACGTCTTCGACGTGGTGGTCAGTGCGCCGGCTCCACCGAGGAGCTGATGTAGACGGCGGTGAGCATGGTGAAGATGTAGGCCTGCAGCACGATGATGACGAGCTCGAAGCCGAACACCAGCGGCGAGGCCGCCAGCCCGACGATCCCGATGGGAAGGCCGGGGCGGGGGTACAGGAAGACGTGGACCGTCACCAGGGTGATGACCACGAGGATGTGACCGGCGACCATGTTGGCGAACAGTCGGACTGCCAGGGTGAAGGGTCGCAGGATGAGGTTCGACAGCAGCTCGAGCGGGGTCAGGATGATGTAGAGCGCCTTCGGCACCCCCGGCGGGAACGCCATCTCCTTGAAGTAGTGCCCCGCTCCCTGCTCCTTGATGCCGGCACCGACGTACACCAGCCAGGCGATGATCGCGAAGAGGGCCGGCCAGGCCATCCGCGAGGTCGGCGGCAGCATGAAGATCGGGGTGATCTTGGCCAGGTTCAGGAACAGGATCGCGATGAAGAACGTGGTCAGGAGCGGGACGTAGGCAGCGCCCTTCGGGCCGATGATCTCGTGCGCGATGTTGCGCACGAAGTCGATGATCGACTCGCCGACCGATTGCATCTTGCTCGGCACGATCTTGGGGTTCTTGAACGCCGCGTACATGATCAGCGCCGCGACCGCCGTCATGATCCACGCGATCAGGATCGTGCGGTTGATCGACAGGTCGAGACCCCCGATGTGGATCGGGATCAGCGTGGGCATGTCGAACAGCGCGTTGATGTTGTCGAAGGCGCCGTCGAACTCCCCGCCGTATTCGGCGGCGGCAAGAATCGGTGTCACTTATCGACTCCGTGTCGTTTCCAACGCCGCCGTCTGGCTGGCGTCTGCGTCGATCCAGAACAAGCGCGGCATGCGCGACAGTGCCCGCAGCTCGTACGCAAGGGTGAGCGCGACCGCCACCGCGGTGGCAAGCGCGAGGCTGGTCCGGTGTACCCAGTCCACCTGCGCGAGCGCGCCCAGGGCCGCAGCGTAGAGGATGAGGCGCCCGACCATGGCACCGGCGAGCATGCCGAGCGCGCTGCCCGCGCTCCGGCGTGCCGACCAGGCCAGCATCGCGGTCGAGACACCGAACAGCACGGCGACGAACGCGACGCCGATCAGCGCACTGACACCGGCCATCGTGCCGGCGAGCACGGCGGCGACGACCGCCACCAGGAACGCGACGAGCGCGAGCACCCGCAGCGTCCCGCGCAGCAGGTCGTCGGCGGCAGCGGCGATCGGCGACTCGTTCACGCACCACTCCCGGTCGGGGTGGCGGGCGTGCGGCCGGCGGCCACCTCGCGCCTGCGCGCCTCCTCGGCGTTCATGCGCTCGCCGCGGAGATAGACCAGGTACAGCCCGGCGAAGTTGCCGATCAGGCCGCCGATGACCAGGAACCACGGTGGGGTCCCGAGCCAGCGGTCGACCAGCCAGCCGAGACCGGCCCACAGCAGGACCGCCGAGATCAACTCGACGCTCATGACGTTGGCGTGGTCGACACCGCGCAGCGAGCGGCGGAAACTGTCGTCGAGGACGTGGTTCGACCCCGCGACCGCCTCACGCCGGATGCGGGCTTCGGCCTTCGTCTCGGTCTTGTTCGACGCCGGGTCCCCCGTCTCGGTCGCTGACGCTCCCTCGTTGCCCCCCGGCGCGAGGCGCGACGGGACCGGCGCGTCGGAACGCGCGCGGGCAGCATCGTGGTCACGGAGGGCCAAGAGGAACCGGTCCTGAAGAGGAGTCGTCGAGACGTCGTCGAGCGACGAACGCATGGCGGCCGGCAGCACAGGCTGCGCGACCCCAGTAGCGGCCCGCACGCTACCGAACCGCCCCGAATCCTGCCAACGCGGCCAGGGGCCGCAGCCGGTGGCCGGTCACGCTCAGAGGTCGTCGGAGGCGCGGAGCGAAGCGAGCACGCACGACGCTCACAATCCGATGATCCGTCGCTGCTCGAGGTCGTCCTCGGCGACCTCGTCGCGTCGGGACCGGGTCCCGAGCGCGGTCAGGGCGAGGCCGACGCCGGCCGCGACCAGCAACCACGGCAGCAGCCGGACCAGTGGAACGAAGGTCGGCCCGACCGAACCGAAGGCGAGCAGCGCCGACCAGTAGTACAGCACCAGCACGGCCCGCCGGTGCGAGTGCCCGAACGCGATCAGCAGGTGGTGCAGGTGGCCGCGGTCACCGACGGCGAGGGGCCGGCGCTGCAGGGCACGACGCACGATCGCGAAGGCGGAGTCGAGGAACGGGATCGCGAGCACGAGCACGGGCACGAGCAGCGGGATCGAGCCGAAGAAGTCGGTGTTCGACGGCGAGGTGGAGCGCGCGGTGTAGGACACGCCGGCCGTGCCGAGCAACAGGCCGAGCAGCATCGCGCCGGTATCGCCCATGAAGATGCGTGCCGGATGCCAGTTGTGGACCAGGAAGCCGGTGCCCATCCCGGCCACGATGGCCGCGACCAGGGCCGCGGAGGCCGGCACCTGTTCGCGCAGGCCGGACCCCTCGGTGGCGATCGCGAACAGGAAGAAGGCCACGGCGGCGATGACGCTGACCCCGGCGGCCAGGCCGTCGAGGCCGTCGATGAGGTTGACCGCGTTGATCATGGCGACCAACGCGAAGATCGTCAGTGGCAGGCCGAGGTCGGACGACAGCGCCACGATGTCGAGCCCGGGCACCCACAGGTAGACCAACTGCACACCGAACAGCACGACCCCGAGGGCGGCCACGATCTGTCCGGCGAGCTTGACGGTCGGCGGCAGGCCGATCATGTCGTCGGCGATGCCGACCACGACGATGGTCGAGGCGCCGACCAGCAGCGCGATCGGTTCGGAGGTCGAGGCGAACAGCGCCTCGAAGGGCTCACCGAGCAGGGCGGCGACGCCGAGCGCGGCCAGCAGGCCCGCGAACATCGCCAGTCCGCCGAGCGTCGGCACCGGGTCGCGGTGGACCCGTCGTCCCTCGTCGGGCACGTCGACCGCACCCAGCCGCCCCGCGAGGCGACGCACGAACGGCGTCGTCCCGCCCGTCACGACGCCGGCCGTCAGGGCGACGACGGCGTACGGGACGATGGCGTCGAACACGTCAGTCCCTGGGCATCGCCGGCACGGGGCCGGCCTGCGGATAGGCCGGGAATGCGGTGACGAGGTCGGTGACGTCGGCACGGACCTCGGCGCGGTCGTCCTCGGTACCCGTGAGCGCCCGGTCGATCAGGCCCGCGATCGTGACCATCTCGTCGGGGCCCATGCCCTGGGTCGCGACACACGAGGTGCCGGCCCGGATACCCGAGGCGACGGCGGGCGGGTTGGTGTCGAACGGGATCGCGTTCTTGTTGAGCACGATGCCGGCCGCGTCGCAGCGTGCCTCGGCCTCGGCACCCGTGAGCCCACGCGGGGTCACGTCGGCGAGGAACAGGTGCGTGTCGGTGCCGCCGGAGGTGATCCGGTAGCCGCGCTCGACCAGGGCCCCGGCCAGGCTGCGCGCGTCGTCGAGGATGCGCTGGCCGTACTCCTTGAAGCCGGGGTCCATCGCCTCCTTGAGCGCGACCGCCTTCGCCGCGATCACATGCTCGAGCGGCCCGCCCTGGGTGCCGGGGAAGACCGCCTTGTCGATCGGTTTCGCCCATTCCTCGTTGGTCAGGATGATGGCGCCACGGGGGCCGCGCAGGGTCTTGTGCGTGGTGAAGGTGACGATGTCGCAGTAGGGCACGGGGCTCGGGTGGACGCCCGCGGCGACCAGGCCGATGAAGTGTGCGGCGTCGCACATCAGCACGGCGCCGACCTCGTCGGCGATCGAGCGGAAGCCCTCGAAGTCGAGCTGACGCGGGTAGGCGGACCACCCGGCGATGATCAGCTTGGGACGGTGCTCGAGCGCGAGCCGTCGCACCTCGTCCATGTCGATGGTGTTGTCGTCCTCGCGCACGCCGTAGCTGACGATGTCGAACCACTTGCCCGAGAAGTTGATCGCCATGCCGTGGGTCAGGTGTCCGCCGTGCGGCAGCGACATGGCCAGCACCTTCTCGCCCGGTGCGACCGTGGCGAAGTAGGCGGCGATGTTGGCACTGGCGCCCGAGTGGGGCTGCACGTTGGCGTGGTCAGCGCCGAACAGCTGCTTGGCCCGGTCGATGGCGAGTTGTTCGATCGGGTCGACCGCCTCGACGCAGCCGCCGTAGTAGCGCTTGCCCGGGTAGCCCTCGGCGTACTTGTTGGTCAGCACCGACGCCTGCGCGGCCATGACCGCGGGCGAGGCGAAGTTCTCGCTGGCGATCAGCTGCAGCTTGCTGCGCTGACGGTCGAGCTCGGTGAGCAGTCCCGTTGCCACCTCGGGATCGAGGTCGCGCAGCTGGTCGAAGTCCGGACCCCAGAACGTGCTCAAAGCGACAGGCTCCCGCGTAGAGAATGGACGCACGACGAATCGGCGCCCCGAAATCACTCCCGGGGCCGACCGAGCCGGGGTGCCGTTCCAATCTACCCGCGCAGGCACCGCGCGACACCCCCGAACCGGACCCGCGCCCGCCGCGTGGTGTCAGACCTGCCCGCGGCGTCGCGCGGCCCCGGCCTGCTTGAGGGGACGCCACCAGTCCTCGTGCTCGCGGTACCAGCGGATCGTGTCCTCGATGGCGTCGTCGAGCGACACCCGCGGCTTCCAGCCGAGTTCGCGGACGCGGTGGCTGTCGATCGAGTAGCGCCGGTCGTGCCCCGGCCGGTCCCGCACGAACTCGATGCGCTCGTCGCCGACGCCGAAATGGTCGAGGATCCGCCGGGTGAGCTCGCGGTTGGAGCACTCGTTGCCGGCACCGACGTTGTAGACCGCGCCGGGCTGTCCTTCCGTGAGCACCAACCATTGGGCCGCGACGTTGTCGAGCACGTAGGTCCAGTCGCGCACGTTGCCACCGTCGCCGTACAACGGGACGTTGCCGTCGTCGATCAGGTTGGTGATGAACAGCGGGATCATCTTCTCGGGGTAGTGGTAGGGCCCGAAGTTGTTCGCGGTCCGCGTGACCGTGATCGGGAAGTCGTAGGTCGTGGCATAGGACCGTGCCAGCAGGTCCGCCGACGCCTTCGAGACCGAGTACGGGCTGTTGGGCTCGAGCGGGTCGGTCTCGACGAAGGAACCGTCGTCGAGCGAGCCGTAGACCTCGTCGGTGGAGATGTGCACGACGCGTTCGACCTCGTGGCGCCGCGCGGCGTCGAAGACCACACCCGCGCCGAGCACGTTCGAGCGCAGGAACGGCGCCGGACCGTCGATGGAACGGTCGACGTGGCTCTCGGCCGCGAAGTGCACCACGGCATCGGCGTGGGCCATCTCGCTGTCCACGAGCGCGCTGTCACAGACGTCGCCGTGGACGAAGCGGTAGCGCGGATCGTCGGCGACGTCGGCCAGCGAGGCGAGGTTGCCGGCGTAGGTGAGCGCATCGAGGTTGACCACCTGCACGTCGTCGGTGGTGGCCAGCACGTGGCGCACGAAGTTGCTGCCGATGAAGCCGGCCCCGCCGGTGACGAGCAGTCGCATCAGCGTCCCCCTTCGATCTCGACCTGGCTGTGGTCGCCGAGCATCAACCGGTGGACCGCCGGCGGACCACCGCCGATCGCGCGGACCTCGACGTCCCGGCCGAGCAGTGACGCCTCGAGGCTGCGCACGCCGGACACCAGACCACCCTCCATGATCACGGACCCCGCGACGACACTGGACTCGATGCGGGTCCGCGGGGCGATCGAGGTGAAGGGGCCGATGTCGCTGTCGACGACCTCGCAGCCGGCGCCGATCACGGCGGGGCCACGCACGGTCGAGCGCACGATCCGGGCGCCGGCATCGACGACCACCGCACCTTCGAGCCGCGAGTCGGCGTCGACCGTACCGTCGATCCGTTGCTCGACCTCGCCGAGCAGGATCCGGTTCGCGTCGAGCAGGTCGTCCTTCTTTCCCGTGTCGAGCCACCAACCCTCGAGCAGCGTGGCCCGCACCCGCGCCCCGTCGTCGATCAGGCACTGGATCGCGTCGGTGATCTCGAGTTCGCCACGCGCCGATGGCGCGATGCGGCGGGCCGCGTCGAGGATGCGCGGGGTGAACAGGTACACGCCGACCAGCGCGAGGTCGGACGGCGGGTCTGCGGGCTTCTCGACCAGGCGGACGACGTCGCCGGCCGGGGACAGCTCGGCCACGCCGAACCGACGGGGGTCGACCACCCGCTTGAGCAGCAGTTGCGCCTCGGGCCGGTCGGCGGCGAACGAGGCGACGACGTCGGCGATGCCACCCTCGACCAGGTTGTCGCCGAGGAACATCACGATGTCGTCGTCCCCGAGGAAGTCGGCAGCGGTGAGCAGCGCGTGGGCGAGGCCGAGCGGGGCGTCCTGGCGGATGTAGGTCGGGCGGATGCCCAGTGCGGAGCCGTCGCCGACGGCCGCCTCGATCTCGTCATGTGTGTCGCCGACCACGATCCCGATGTCGACGATGCCGGCGTCGCGCAACTGCTCGAGCCCGTAGAACAGGATCGGTTTGTTCGCGACCGGCACCAGCTGTTTCGCGCTGGTATGGGTCAGTGGACGCAGGCGGGTGCCGACGCCGCCGGCCAGGACGAGCGCCTTCATCGCTGCCACCGGGGATGGTCGGGGAACTGCTGACGCAGGGTCCGGTTCGCGCGGTCGGCGGCCGAGAGCACCGGGTCCCCGACGGGCCAGTCGACGCCGAGGTCGGGGTCGTTCCAGGCGACCGTCACGCGTGGGCTGGTCGGCGACCACTCGGCGGTCGCGTCGTAGAGGTAGTCGGCGTCGGAGGTACCGACGACCGCGTACGAGTTGGCCAATCCGGTGGTGAGGTACAGCCGGCGGCGGGCCGGGTCGGCGTCGCCCAGCCGGAAGGTTCGGACCTCGCCGAAGGTGGGGCTGTCGGGTCGGATGTCGGCGACGGCGGCGAGCACGTCGCCGCGCGAGACGTAGACCAACTTGTCCCACGGCTCGGCGTGGAAGCCGCGCAGCACCCCGGGCCGGGAGCGGGCGTGGTTGCCCTGCCGGAACACGACCGGGCGGCCGAGCGCAGCCTCGAGTTCGGTGAGTTGGTAGGTCTGCCGGAAGAAGCCGCGCTCGTCGGGGTGGGGCACCCAGGACACGACGAGCAACCCGTCGATGTCGGTGGGTTCGATCGGCACGTGGTCGTCCTTGTGCGTCGGGTCAGCGGCTCGGCGCGAGTTCGCCCAGGTCGGCGAGCGTGCGCGCCAACGCGTCGCGCCAAGGCGGCAACCCTCGCAGACCGCAGACCTCGGCGTGCCGGTTGTCGAGCACCGAGAAGGCGGGTCGTCGCGCCGGACGGTCGAGGTCGGCGGAGCTGGTGGGCTGCAGGTCGACGTCGAGCCCGGCGAGTTCGAACACCGCCGCCGCCTGCTCGAAGCGGGACGCGCGGCCGGCGTTGGTGCGGTGGTAGGTACCGAACCGCCCGCTGACGGCGATCTCGCGGATCGCGTCGGCCAAATCGCGGGTGGAGGTGGGCGAGCCGACCTGGTCGTCGACGACCCGCGCGGCACCGCGTTCGCGGCCGACGCGCAACATGGTGCGCACGAAGTTGTCGCCGTGGGCGCCGAAGAGCCACGCGGTCCGCACGACGTAGTGGGTGGCGAGCGTGTCGCGCACCAACTGCTCCCCCGCCAACTTGCTGCGACCGTAGGCACTCAGCGGTCGGGTGAGGTCGGTCTCGACGAACCCGCGACCATCCGGACCGTCGGGTGCAGCTCCGTCGAAGACGTAGTCGGTCGAGACGGTCAGCAGTGCGGCACCGGTGTCGTGGCAGGCGCGGGCGAGCCACCAGGGCCCGAGCGCGTTGACGGCATGTGCCCGGTCGGGGTCGGCCTCGCACGCGTCGACGTCGGTCATCGCCGCGGCATTGACCACGAGGCGGGGGCCGAACTCCTCGACGGCGTGCCGGACGGCGGGCTCGTCGGCGACGTCGAGCTCGTCGCGCGTCAGGCCGACGGCGTCCTCGAACACGCCGAGCAGGTCCCGGCCGAGCTGTCCGCCGGCCCCGGTGATGAGCACACGCACACTGCCCCTTCGTCCGACGTGCACGCTAGCCCCCGGCGGGTTCCGGTCCGTCCGTGCCGTCCGCCGCCTCGGCCGGGTCGTCCGAGGGCGGCATCGTGGTCGCGAACGGGTCGAGTTCACCGCGCGCGACCGCGAGGACCTCGTCGCCGTCGAGGCTGCCGGGGCGGAGAATGGCCGGCTCCTCGCGGGTCAGGTCCACGATGGTCGACCCGGCGCCGCCCGGGCGGGGGCCGTCGTCGAGGTAGTACTCGACCTCGTCGCCGAGTTGATCGATCGCCGCGCCGGCCGTGGTCGGTGCGGGCTCCCCGGACTGCGACGCGGCCGTCAGCGCGAGGGGGCCGACGGCCCGGACCACCGCGAGCGCCACGTCGTCGAGGGGCATGCGCACGGCGACGGTGCCCTCGTTGCGGCCGATCTCCCACCGAAGGTTCGGTTCGGCGTGCAGGACGATCGTGAGCGGACCGGGCCAGTAGGCCGCGACGAGCCGTTCGGCGGCCTCGGGCACGATGGTGGTCAGGCCGGCGAGTTGCTTCGGCGAGCGCACCAGGACCGACAGCGGCACCCGGCGTGGCTGCTGGCGGGCCGCGAACAACCGGCCCGTGCCCTGCGGGTTGAACGCGTCCGCGGCGACGCCGTAGAAGGTGTCGGTCGGGATCGTCACCAGGTGGCCCCGGCGCAGCGCCTCGGTCGCCCGCAGCACGGCGTCGTCGCGGCCGTCGCCGGTGACGTCGAGCAGTTCGCCGGACACGCTGGGTCGCTCCTGGGTGGGGAGGCGAACGCTACCGGGGCGCGGTGTCCGCGGCGTCGGCCCGCCGCGCCACGACAGCCCGGTCGGCGCCTGTCAGGTCGGGGGCGATGCGTACGTCGACGAGTCCGGCGGCGGTGGCGGCCAGCCGCGCGTCCGCGCCACGCCGCTCGTCGATCTCGAGCACGACCAGCCCGCCGGGTCGCAGCCAGGACGCGGCGGCGACCAGCAGCCGGTCGACGACCTCGTGCCCGTCCCGGCCACCGACGAGCGCATTGTCGGGGTCGTGGTCGGCGACCTCGGGTTGCCAGCTCCCGCGGTCGGACGCCGGCAGGTACGGCGGGTTGGACACGAGCACGTCGATCTCGCCCTGCAGCTGATCCACGAGCGGGTCGAGCAGATCGCCGTGCAGGACCTCGACCTGGTCGGCGACGAGCGGCGCGCCGGCCTCACCGGCGAGCACGCGGGCGAGGTTGTCGCGGGCGAGGTCGACGGCGGCCGGGTCGAGGTCGGTGGCGACGACCCTGGCCCCGGGTACCTCGACGGCGACGGACAGGGCGATGGCGCCCGTCCCCGTGCACGGTTCGGCGACGATCGGCGCCGGGTGTCGACGCGCCTCGTCGATGGCGAAGCCGGCGACGACCTCGGTCTCGGGGCGAGGGATGAACACCCCCGGTTCGCACCGCAGTTCGAGTTCGCGGAACCAGGTGCGACCGAGCACGAGTTGCAGCGGTTCGCGGGCGGCGCGGCGGGCGACGAGCCCGTCGAGCAACGCACCCCCGCAGCCGTCACAGCTGCCCGTCAACTCGGTGACGTGCTCGACCAGCCAGCGGGCGTCGACCTCGGGGGTCGGCACGCCGGCCGCGGCGAGCCGCGCCGCCACCCTGGCGACGGTGGCCCGGTCCGCGGAGGTCACGCGTCGTCGTCCTGGATCTCTGACAGTCGCGCCTCGCGTTCGGCCTGCCGGAGCGCGGCGACCACGTCGTCGAGTTCGCCGCCGAGCAGGTCCGACAGGTTGTGCACGGTCAGGCCGATGCGGTGGTCGGTGACGCGGGTCTGGGGGAAGTTGTAGGTGCGGATCTTCTCGGACCGGTCCCCGGTGCCGATCTGCCCCGAGCGAGCGTCGGCCCGCTGCTGCGCCTGGCGGTCCTGCTCGGCCTGCAGCAGCCGGGACCGCAGGATGCGCATGGCCTTGTCGCGGTTCTGGTGCTGGGACTTCTCGTCCTGGCACGACACCACCAGCCCGGTCGGCACGTGGGTGATCCGCACGGCCGAGTCGGTGGTGTTGACGCTCTGACCGCCCGGCCCCGACGAGCGGAACACGTCGATGCGCAGGTCGTTGTTGTTCACCTCGACGTCGACGTCCTCGGCGGCGGGCAGCACCGCGACCGAAGCCGTGGAGGTGTGGATGCGGCCCTGCGACTCGGTCGCGGGGACGCGCTGGACGCGGTGCACGCCCGACTCGTGCTTGAGGTGGGCGTAGGCGCCACCGCCGACGATCTCGAGGATCGCTTCCTTGACCCCACCGACGCCCGACTCGGACTCGGACAGCACCTGGGTTCGCCAGCCCTGGCGTTGGGCGTAGCGCAGGTACATGTCGCGCAGCTCACCGGCGAACAGGCCGGCCTCGTCGCCGCCCGCAGCCGCGCGGATCTCGACGATCACGTCCTTGTCGTCGTTGGGGTCCGTCGGCACCAGCAGCAGCTTGAGCCGCTCCTCGAGTTCCTTGCGACGGGTCCGCAGCTCGTCGAGCTCGGCCCTGGCGAGCTCGGCCTCGTCGCCCTCGGACTCGGACACCATCTCCTGTGCGGCCTCGAGGTCCTCGCCCGTCTCGCGCCACTCGCGGTAGGCGCCGACGACCTCGGCGATCTCGGCGTGCTGCTTGGCCAGCGACGTGTAGCGCTGGCCGTCCGAGACCACCTCGGGGTCGCCGAGCTGCGCCTCGACGTCACGGAAGCGCGCTTCGAGTTGTTCGAGCTTGTCGAACACGCTCAGGCCTCGTCGACAGGTGCGTCGGCCGCCTCGGTCGTCGGCTCGTCGTCGCCGTCGACGCGGACGTTGGCGTCGGTGAGGTGGACCGGCAGGCCGTCGCGGGCCAGGGTGATCGGGCTGTCGAGGGTGTGGGGTACCCGCCCTTCGCGCGATTCCTGGGGGACGACCGCCTCGAACGAGCGGATCGCGACCTCGATCTGGTCGCGGGTCGGCTGCTTCGTGGTGATCAGCTGCAGCCACAGGCCCGGCTTCATCAGCGCCTTGACGATCGGGTTGTCGCCGCGCGACGCGCCGAGGCGCAGGCCTTCGTAGGCGAGGCCGGCGACGACCGGCAACAGCACGATACGCAGGGCCACGTGGTAGAGGATGGTGACGATCAGCCCGGCGTCCGCGGGCGGCGGCACCGCCACGCCGGCCACGGTGTAGACGATCACCGCCAGCAGCATCACCATGATCAGGAAGTTGGTGCCGCAGCGGACGTGGAGCGTGGAGTACTTGTCGACGTTCTCGGGTTCGAGCACCTCACCGTGTTCCCACGCCGCGATCGTCTTGTGTTCGGCGCCGTGGTACATGAACACGCGTCGGATGTCGGCCATCAGCGAGATCGCCGACAGGTAGCCGAGGAAGATCACCACGCGGACCAGCGACTCGACGAGGTGGAACCAGACGCCGTCGCCGAGGTTGTGGCCGAGCAGTGCGTCGACGCCCTTCGTGCCGGCCGACGGCAGGAAGATGAAGATGCCGATGAACAACACCAGGGCGAGGGCCATCGAGGCCCCGACCGCGCCCGAGCCGAGTTCTTCCTCTTCCTCGTCGTCGAAGGCCTGGACCGCCGAGATCCCGAGCGCCTTCATGCCGATGGTCAACGAGTCCACCAGCGCGTAGCAGCCGCGGAACATCGGCTTGGACAGGACCTTGTGACGCTTCGGCAGGTCCGACACCGGCTGACACTCGAGCCAGATGTCACCGCTCGGCCGCCGGACCGCGACGGCCCAGCGGTCGGCGCCGCGCATCATGACGCCCTCGATGACCGCCTGGCCGCCGTAGTAGTGGGCCCCGTCGAGCGGGTCTACCGGGGGATCTGCCGCGAACGGCGCGCTTTCGTCACTCTGTGGCACTTCCTGCCTTCTCATCGGTCGCCAGCCCCACATCAGCCCCACATCTCCGTGGCCACGTATCGGCGCCCGACGGCCGGACGGGACTGTGCGGACCGCGGCGAGGGTACTCGCCCCTCATCGGGCCATCTCACGACGCCTGGTCTGGTTATCGCGAGGAGTCCCTGATGGCCGGTCGTGCAGCGATGCGGCGTCACGCCTGCAGTTGTTGCCGCCAGCGGTCGAACCTCGCGATCAGATCGGGCCCGGAAGTGCCGGCGGCCATGAAGTCAGGTTCCCGGAACCGGTGGATCGCCCCGAGCGCCTCCACGAACCGCTTGACCGTGAAGCCAGCGTCCTTGCGTCGGGCGAGTTCGAGCAGCTCCGCCTCGGAGTACACCTCGAGCAGGGCAGCGGCATCGATGAAGTCCCGAACCTCCGCACGGCCGTACAACGCCAGCATCTTGTCCGCAGCGAGCTCTTCTGCCGCGAGCGTCGTACCCAACTCGGTCGAGCTTGCCGGGTGTTGACGAGCATCGTGTGCCAGATCGAGCTCGACGGTCTCGATCCCATCGAACACCTCGAGCCGCACGAAGCCGGGCGCTTGCCGTCGACGCGCCGAGGCCAGACCCTCGGCCGACAAGTGTGTCTCCAGCGCGGGCAGCAGCGCGGCAACCGCGGATGCATCGGTCGCGAAGTAGTCGAGATCCCGTGTGGTCCGATCGACCAGCTGCCGAACGATGAGTGCAGCCCCGCCAGCAAGCGCGAAGCCTTCCGCTTCGGGCAGCGCCCGCAACAGCAGCGCGAGCCGCCGCTGCAATGGCGTCAGCACGTCCCGCTACACCACTTGGTGGGCGAACAGGGCACGCCACGCCGCTTGGATCGGCGCCGGCAGAAACAGCTCGTCAAACACCCGAACGAGTTCCTCGCGGTCCACGTAGCGACGCTGATCAGCCAGCGATCCCTCGCGCAACACGATCTCGTACACCCTCCGACGATCATGGGGATCATCCAGGTCATAACGACGATCGCCTGACCAGACCAGATGGGGCGGCAGCTCAACGACGCCCGCGGCGGAAGGACCATCGAGCTCCGCCACACTTGCGGGCACCTCGAACGGTCGGGTCCGCGCATCGAATGAATGCGACATATGAACCTCCTCGGCCGCTCGACACCCGGCTACAAGGGTACGGCGGGCCGCGATCTCGTGTGACGCCCGGTCTTCCAGACATCGGCGGCTACGGTCATGGACCGCACGTGGGGTGACGGCTGTCACGTGTGCAGGTCGTCGATGAGGTCGTCCAGCACCTGCTCCTCGTGCACGGCGACGCCGCGGGCGTTCATTACCTCCGCGAGTCCCGGCATCCAGGTCACGGAAGCCACCCGCCCCGACAAGACCGGACCGCCGGGCGCGGCGCGGTAGGAGGCGACATCCATCCGCCACGGCTGCGCCCCGAACCGGTCGATCACCGTGGTGGCGATGCGCAGCCCACCGCGGTCGAAGTCGCCGTGATGCCACAGCCGGGCACCGGCACCAGCGAGCTGACGCAGCAGCGTCTGCACGGCGGCCGATGGTTGCCCGTCCGTACAGACCAGTGCGGCTCCGCCCGCGCCCAGCGCGTCGGCGGCCGCGCCGACCACCGTGGGATTCTCGCACACGTATACCGTGGCGCCGAGCTGGCCGGTCAGGTCGGGTGGGTATCGCAGGAGCGCCCGAAGGGTGAGCCGCACCGGCTCGCCGACGGCCGCGTGTGCCTGCAGCGTCCGGTCAACCGGTCCGTCGCCGTCGGCCCGAAGATTCCAGGCCAGGACGGGCGCGGCGAGCTCGTCGAGCAGCACGCCTGCGGCGGCCCACAGGGCCCGCCGGTCGACGCCCGCCGGCAAGGGCCCGCGGTCGTCGGGCGGCAGGTGGCGGTGCTGGAGGGCCTTGAGCACCAGCGTGGCCTCGGGCCGGTCGGCGTCGAGTGCGTGGCTGTCATCGAGCGCATGGGCCGCCAGGCGAGCCAGGCGCATGCCGGGCGCAGGCAGCACGCCGAGCACGGCCAGGACCCGGTCCACCAGCCGGCGGGCGTGGTCCGGGCCGTTGGCCAGGCGCCGCAGCAGGCCGGTCGTGACCAGCTCGTCACGCCACGCGCGCTGCCACGCCTCGGTGGTCGGCAGGTCGGCGAACACCTCTGTCCACGCGTCCTCCTCGGCCCGGCGTCGGCGGGCGTGATCGGTGACCGGGCCGTCGAGCACCTCGATCGCCGGCCGCCATCCGGCGCAGATGCCGGCGTCGCGGAGCATCCGGTCAACCGCGTCCAGGGACACGGTGACGCGCGCCCCCGTCGACGGGCGCCGTCCCAGCAGTCGGTCCACCGCCGCCCGTTGCGTTGCCGTCGGGTCGGTCAACGTGGTGGCGCCCGTCGGCACGGCACCCTGCTCCAGCCGGCGCCGAACGCGGTCACGCAGCCAGACGAGCGCGTCTCCGCCGAGCAACGCCTCGAGGCGGTCGTGGTCGACCCCGTCGTGCGCACCGCGGCCGTCGGCCGTGTCAGGCATCCGCCCGGACCCGCTCACGGCCGTTCCACACCCACCGGGACACGCCGACCGCGTCGATGCCGGGGCGGGTGGCCAGCTGGGCGATCGCCAGGGCGGGCACGGTCGGGTAGCAGCCCCATTCGCGTTCGCTGGTCATCACCAGATCCAGGTCGAACTGCTCGAGCAGCCCCAGGCACTTGGCCCGCATGCTGGCATCGATGCCGACGAAGGCCTCGTCGAGCATGATCAGGCGTGGGGCGTGTGGGGCGGCACTGCGGTAGTGGGCCGCGGCGGCGGCAAACTGCGGCACGGTCAGGGCCAGCGCCTTCTCCCCACCGGAGCCGGTGCCGTGGCTGCGGCGGTTCAGGCGCGTCCACTGGCCGTCCTGGTGACGTTCGACGACGAAGTGGTGCCAGCCGCGATGGTCCAGTGCCGCCTCGAGGTGGGCGGGCCACGTGCCGGTCGGGTCGGCCTCGCGGACCTGCGCGATGCGTTCCTGCAGGAATGCGCCGATCTCCTCGCGTTGCTCCGGTGTCCACCCGGCGTGGTGACCCAGCAGGTGTCGGCGGGCGGCGGCGAATGTTGGCAGGTCGGTGCGCGGCTGCCAGGCGAACCGCAGCTTCATGCCGGTCGAGGTGGGCATGCGGTCCAGCTCGGCGTTGACCTCGGCGACCCAGTCCTCGCCTTCGCGCAGCAGTCCGTGCAGGTGCGCGGCGACGTCACCGAGGAGATGGTTCTGCAGCACCTCGCGTTCACGAGCCGTCAGCAGCGCCTGCCGGTGGGTGACCTCGTCGACCAGCAGTCCGTGCAGTGCCGGCATCGACTGGGCGGCGCCCTGGAACGGGGCGGTGACGACGAACAGGTCGTCGGCCAGGGAGGCGGTGGGGTGCAGATCGTGGGGCAGCAGGGCGTGCTCAAGGTCGGCGTAGTGCCCGTGGATGCCGCGCTGGACCCGCGTCCAGGTGGGGTCGTCTATCTCGGTGGATTGCAGCAACTGGTCGACGCGCCGCGCCAGCCGGACCCCGCGGTCGGCCGACCACCCTCCGCCGGGGGCGTCGGCCGCGACCTCGGCCAACTCGGCGTCGGCCACGGGCAACAGCCCGGCATCGGCGGCGGCCACCAGCCGGACGATGGCCGCGCCCCCCCCGGCGGCGTGGCCGTCCAGCGCCTCGGCGAGGTCGTCCATGCGCTGCTGGGCGGCCTGCCGGTGACCGCTGGCCGTGACGCGATCTTCGTCGAGCTGCTCGCGGCGTCGGGTGGCCGAGGTCAGGTCGGCGCGCGCCTGCTCCAGCCGGGCCAGGAGCGCGTCGGCCTCCTCCCCGACGGTCGCCTCGAGGGTGTCACGACGGGTCGTTGCGGCAGTGGCGGCATCGCGGACGTGCCGGACGCGGTCGGTGTGACCGTCATACTCGGCGGCGGCGGCGGCGAGGTCAGCGGTCGCGCGGGCATGATCGGCCAGCACACCGACGTGGGCGGTCAGGGTCGGCCACAGGGCGGCGAGGGCGGTCGCATGGTCGGCCAGAGCCCGCTCGAGCCCGTCGAGGTCGTCGGCGTGGTCGGCCAACCCGAGGTCGGTGGCGGCCTCGTCGTGGGTGGCCCGAGCCTGATCGAGCCGGGCCGTGGCAGCGACCACGACGGCCTCGGCCTCGGCCAGCCTTGCCCGCAGCCCGGCGACCTGTCGCACCGCCGCGACGTGGGCGGCGGCGGCCTCGCGAATGGGGGTGTCGGTCGGGGCGGTGACGTGCTCCTCGGCGAGGCGGTCGCCGCGCTGGTCGAGGCGGGCCAGGGCGGCGTCGCCATCGGCGAGGTGGGCGTCGAGCTCTGTCAGCTGGGCGTCCAGCTCGGCCAGGCGGGCGCGGCGAGCCTGCTCGCGTGCCGCATGGCCGAGGTGCTCCGCAGCGGGCTTGGTCCAAGCGCCCTGGAGCGGACCGACGCGGTGGCGGCCGTCATCGGCGACCCACACGACGCCGTCGCCCGCGCGACGACCGATGCGCTCCAGGACGACCCGGACGACCGCGGGGTCGACCGCCGACGCCTGCGGATCGTCGGGGTCGATCGCGGGCACCAGCACGGCGGCCAAGCCACCGTCGGGCGCGGCTGGCAGGTCGGCGGCCACGAGGGCGACGTCGTGATCGTCGGGGTCCAGCACCCGGCCATCGGGGCTGACCCAGGCGTCCAGCAGGCCGGCGGCCTCCAGCGCCGCCTCGTAGCCGGCGACGCGGGCGGTGTCGAGGTCGGCGGCGGGCTCGACCAGTTGCCACAGGGGCGCGCCGGGGCGGGCGTCGCGGGCGTCGCCGACGCGGGTGTGGGGCGCAGGCGGGGGCAGGTGCCGGGCCGCGGAGGCGTGGTCACGTTCGGCGGCGAGCGCGTCGCGCTGGGCGGCGAGGTCCTGTTGCGCCCGGCGCGCGGCCGCCCGCTCGTCGGCCAACGAGGTCGTGGCTGCGGCGACCGCCGCCGCGACGGCGCGGGCCAGCGGCGAGCGGTCCGTCTGGGCGTCGCGCCAGGTCTCGAGCTCCCAGGCCAGCTCGTCGGCGGCCGGCACGGCCAGCTCGGACAGGTCCGCGGCCCAGCGCCGGTAGCCGGCGATGAGGTCGGCGACGGCCTGTTCCCGGCCGGTGACGGCGTCGCGTTCGTCGTCACGGGCGGCATCGAGCTGGGTGGCCAGCTCGTCGCGGCGGTAACCGGCGGTCGCGACCGTGCCGGCGTGGTTGCCGACCTCGGCGGCCAGCCCACGCAGGTGGTCCAGGGCGCCCCGTCGCCGGACCACCTCGGCGTCGGCGGCGGCACGTGCCGCGGCGACCGCGTCGCCGTCGACCACGTCGGCCAGGCCGAGGTCCGCGACGGCCCGGTCGTGCGCGGGCGCCAGGACGGCCGCAGCGGCGGTGGCGGTGGCACGGTCGTCCGCCTCGGCCACCGCGTCGCGGGAGGTCTCCCGGCGATCCGCGGCAGCGGTGAGGCGGCCTTCGAGGGCGGCCACCCGCTCGGCGGCGCGGTCACGGTCGGTCTCAACCTCGGCGACGCGGGCTGCGGCCTCGGTCGCGGCCCGACGGGCGTGCTCGAGCTCGCGGACCCGGTCCATGGCCGGCGAGGCATCGAGGGTGCGGACCTGCTCGGTGTGGTGGTGCTCGGCGTCGCGGGCACGGTCGCGATCGGCGGTCAGCCCCGCCAGCCGGTCGTCGGCCTCGTCGCGGTCGCGCTCAGCCTCGCGGAGGCGACGCTGCGCCCGCTCGTAGTCGCTGTGGGCCGTCGTGACCTGCTGGGCCCGCCGGCGCACCGCGACCGCGGCGTAACGGCGGTAGGTGTCGAGAAACGTCGCCGTGGCAGCGGCGGCTGCCGAGAACGAGGTCAGCTGCTGGCGGTCGGCCTCCAGGGTGCGGAAGGCCTCGGCGACGTCGCCGACCACTGCCCGCGGCAGTGGCGGCAGCGCCTCGCTGAGCGCGTCGGAGAGCACCTGCTCGTCCATCTGGCGGGACAGCTGTGGGCGGCGCAGCTGGATCAGCAGGTCGACGAGCGCGTCGTAGCGGTGCTCGCCCAGTCCGAACAGACGCCGGTCGACCTCGGCGCGGTAAGCCTGGGCGGTGTCGAACACCGCCCCGTGGCCCTCGGTGGCGGCCCGCAGACGGTCACGGGTCAGTGCCTGCCCGGCCTCGGCGACCAGCGACAGCCGGCCGGAGACGTCGGAGACGGGATCGTCGGTGGCGGCGATCGGGTGAGCGTCGCCGGGCGCGCGGGTGGCGATGCGTTGGCCGGTGACGAAGTACCACCGGCTCGCCAGCCCGCGCCCCTTGACCGCCCGCATGCCGATCCCGAGCGTGACGAAGTGCGGGGTGCCATCGTCGTCGAGGCGGCCGAACTCGATCCACGTGTAGCCGAGGCGGTCGTCGTGCCGACCGAGCAGGAGGTTCCACTCGACGCGTTTCGCGCGGTCGCCATCCGGTTCGAGGCGGTGCGAGGCCACCTCGCCGTCGAGCAGGAAGGGCAGGCTCAGCGCCAGCACGCGCGACTTGCCCGTGCCGTTGTTGCCGCGCAGGAGCAGGCGTCCCCCCGCGAAGCGGAACTGCTCGTCGTCGAAGCGGTACAGGTTGAGCAACCCGAGCCGAAGGGGCTGCCACCGGGCGGTCGTGGGCACGGGCAGGTCATCGCGGTCGCTCACGTCACGCCTCGAACAGGCTTGGGGCCGCGGCGGGCACGCTCGGAGCGGCCACCGCGTACCGGGCAATGGCGGCGCGGGGCATGATGCCGCCGGCGACCGGGTGGACCAGCCCGACGGCGGCCAGGCGGTCGAGGACCTCGGCGGCCAGGCGCACCTCGGCTCCGGGGTCGCGGACGTCCCGGCGCCAGTGTGCGGCGTGCTCGGCGATGCGGTCAGCCACGCAGGCCTCGACCTCTGCGGTGGTGACGACCATGGGACCGCTGGGCGCGCCGTCGGCCCTAGCGGCGGCCTCGCGGAGGCGACGCGCCAGGTCCTCGGCGACCAGCAGCGTGAGGTGGCCGTCGGTGCCCTGGTCGGGGACCTCGAGATCGGTGGCGTCGCCGCGTTCGTCGACCATGGCGATGCCCTCGGCGCGGACCTCGGCCTCGAGACCGGTGGCCTCGGTGATCGTGGAGACCAGGCGGGCCCGTTGACCGGTCAGATAGCTGCGCTGGTCATCATCGAGGTCGGCGTGGTAGACGACCGGGTCATCGAGCAGCCGACGGATCAGGTGGCTGCGGATGGTCCGGTTGCGGGCGTCGGGGGTGTCGGGGACGACCTCGGACACCAGGGCGGCCAGCCGGCCGTCGAGGTCGAGGCCCGCCGCGTCGATGCCCGACGGCGCCCGGCGCGTGGCCAGCACGGCGGTCAGGGCGGCGCGGTCGACGGTGTAGAGGGCGTCTCCGGTGCCGGCGACGTAGTCGGTGTCGGAGCCGTCCACGTGGCGCAGCACGCCCAGCTCCATCAGCAGCCGCACGACGGCGACGAGGTCGCGGCGCTGGTCGCGGGTCTCGAGCTGGAAGGCGATGCCGGCCTCGGCCAGCTGCGGATCGGCGGCGACCGAGCCGACGATCTGACCGGCCAGTTTGCCGAGCGCCACCTGCGGGTCGCTGGTCTCGAGTGTGGCCAGCGCGAGGCACAGCAGCACGTAGCGGCGCCGGGAGAACGGCGGATCGGAGCGTCGGGCGCGGGCTGGCCGGGTGCCATCGTCGAGCGTGGCAGGCACCTTGCGCAGGCGCGCCAGGGTGGTGTCGACCGTCAGGGTCCAGCCGGCCTCCCTGGCGAACCACCGCTTCAGCTCGTCGGCGTGCCGGCGCACGAGACGGAAGGATTCGAGGTCCCGGTCGGCGTGCAGCAGCGGCGAGGTGAGCAGGGCGCGCACGGCCCGGCGACGTTCGTGTGCTGCCTGCTGGTCCAGGCGATCCCGTACCCCGGTCACGTCCCTACCTCCTGCGGGACCCGGTCGATGCCGGCGGCGTCGTCGGCTGGCACGGCCGGTGTCGTCGGACCGTCGGTCGCGGGGGTCCCGGCGGTCGGCGCGGCCCCCGCGGGGTCGGCCGGCCCGGTGAGGTCGACGATGGCGACGTGGTGGTCGGGGCCGGTCAGCGCCCCGTCGGCCGTGGTGATGGTGGCCTGCCGGCCGTCGCCGGTGGGGGTCAGCACCATCTCGAGGCCGCCGTCGGCCGAGGTGACCCGCACGGGCTCGTCGGGTCGGCCGGCGTGTGCCTGGACCGACAGTGCCTCGCCGAGCAGGTCGAGGAACAACTCGAAGGCGTGCCTATCGAGATCGTGGAGCTGCGAGAGCCGCACGGTCCCGCCCGTGACCAACCCGGCGCGTGCGGCGGCGAGCTGTGCCGCCTCCTCCTGTGCCTGGAGAGCGAGCAGCGCCTTGTCGGCGGTCCGGTCAACGATCGCGGTGGGACGGCCGCGGCGGACGTACTGGCCGGTGCGGCGCAACTGTGGCGAGACCTGCAGGGGCGGGGCGTCCAACCAGCTGGTCGCCGCCGGCACCGGGTCGTCGGCACGCGCGTCCAGGGTGTCGCCGTCGACCTTGAGGTGACGGGACGGGGAGAGCCCGAAAGCGGTCCGCCACAGCCGGTGTGCGTCGGCGTCGGTCGGGCATTGGGCGAACCAGCGCGCCAACGTGCGCAGGTCGGCAGGACGGTCGGTGCGCGACACGCGGCGCTCGTTGATCTGGCTGACCGCCTCGAGCAGATCCGTGACGGCGCGGCGGGCACGATCGCGCAGCACGTCGGCCTGGGCCTTGTCGCCGGGTGGGGCCACGAACCACGATCCCAGTCCGGCCCATCGCTCGTCCCACCGCAGGTGGGCGGCGGTGCGGTCGGCGTCGGTGACCTCGATCCGGTCGGCGAGGTCGCGGTCGGCGGCGATGGCCAGCAGGTCGGCGGCACCGGCGGAGTCGATGTCGGCCAGCTGCCTGGCGATGCGCCCCTGCGCGGCGACGAGGTCGCCGATGAAGCGTTCCAGGTACTCGATCAGGCGGTCCTTGTAGGCCAGGAACGCGTCGAGGTCGATGCCGTGCAGGTCGACGGTGCCCTGCAGGCCGGTGATGAAGGTGCGGGCGCGGTCGGTCAGCTCCTCGAAGCGGGTGGTCAGCGTCGTCAGCGAGCGGTGGACCTTGCCCGCATCCGGCCGCGCGTCGCGAGCGAGCGCCAGCAGCTCGCCGAGCAGCTCCTCGATGTCGGACAGGGCCGAGGTCTGCAGTTCGCCGGGGATGATCAGCAACTCCTCGAAGTGGGCGACGGCCCGTTCGGCCGCCTCACCCTCGACGGTGAGCTGGTAGAGGAAGCGGGCGCGGTAGAACTCCTCGACGGTGGCGACCTCGGCGGTGTCCGGATCAGCGCGCAGATTGCCCCAGTCGACCAGCTGGGCCAACAGCGACTGCAGACGGTCACGGTCGGTGGCGACACCCACGTCGTGCAGTGCGGCCACGACCTCGTCGGGGCGCAGGTGCAGCACGAAGCGCTGCTTGGCGTGCAAGAACACGCGCATGACATGCCGGTAGCGCTCGGCCTTCTCGGCGTTCAGATAGGCGAACACGCTCAGCTGGTCGGCAGGCACGTGACTCCCCGGATGGTCGGTGCCGTCTGCACATGAGACGGTACTCCCTGGCCGTGACAGCGCGTGCCACCGCAAACCGCGAGACGTGTCGCTCGACGGCCGCCGCCTGCCGGGTCGCAGGTCACGGGTCGGCACGCCGATCCGACGGCGGGATCCTGAAGACACCCGTCCGGCCGAGGTTCGCCAGGGCGGCCAAGCCCCACATCTGCCCCACATCGCTGCGCTCACACCGCTTCCCGTGCCCCTTGGAAGTGGCCGAAATCGGCGTCGAGGGCCCTATACGCCGGTGTGACCCCGTAGTAGTTTCGGGGCGGCCTCGAGCGGGTCGGAGCTGGTGCGGGTCGTCTCGGAGCTCACGGGCAGTCTTTCGGGCAGCGCGACGGGCGGGCAGGGCCGGCCCGGACGGGAATGGCACGGTACCCGCCGACACCCGCCGGCAGGGCCCGCGGCACCGGTCGGCCGCGGGCACACCAGATCGAGCACCGCGCGAGCTTTCGGGACGGCGGAGCCGGGCGGACGTGACGGCCGGGGTGTGGATGGTTCGGACGGCCGAGATCGCCACTGAGGGTGATCGAGGGCCCGAGTTCGGCCCGGACCGTCGACGACCCCAGGATGTGCCCTGCCCGGGCGAGTTCGACCACGATGCCCGGTGCGACCTCGCGCCGTTCATGGAGCCGCAACGGGGTCAACTGCGTGAGCGTGTCGCGGGCGTCCTGCTCGGTGTACAGCGGCAGCGCCGGACGGTGACGCGACCAGCCGAACCGGTTGGCGTGCGCCGCCTCCTCCTGCAGAAACCTCGTCGGCTCTTTCCACCCGAGCGCGGAGGCCATGCGTCGAGCGTAGGTAGCCCCGTCGGTCGGGACCCAGGGGCGATGGGCCTGTTCGCCGTGTGTGCGGGTCACCCGCCGGTTACGCCCGGAGTAACCCGCACACATGACACCGCCGCCGGCAGGGCCGGCGGCGGTGTCGGTGGATCGAGAGCTGATTCAGCCCTTGGCCTTCTCCAGGCGACGCTTGAACCGGTCGACGCGACCACCGGTGTCCACCAGCTTCTGCTTACCGGTGTAGAACGGGTGGCACATGTTGCACAGTTCGACCGAGATCTTGTCTACGGTCGCGCGGGTCTCGAACGAGTTGCCGCACGAGCACGTGACGGTGGCGACCGAGTAGTCGGGGTGGATTCCCTGCTTCATGGGTTCCTCCAGGCGGCCTTGGCCGCGGGAGTGGACGGCGTGTGGGGTGTCGGTGTCGGGACGCGCGGCGTACGCGCCCGGTCTCGCGAGGGGGACGGGTGGTGGTCCCGAGGCGACGTGGCCCGTTCACACGACGGCGCGCCACCGACGGCGCGCTCGACCCCGAGGATACCACCAGGGTCCGCAGGTGCGCTAGGGCGTCACCCCGGCCGCCGCGACGACCCGCTCGGCCAGCGCCAGGTCCCCCTCGACGTCGAGGTCCCCGAACGGGGGCGCGTCGGAGCGGCCGCCCGTCAGGGCCAGCACCTGACGTGCGGTGCAGCCGATCGTGACATCGGGCGCCTCGTCGAGTTGCGCGTGGAAGCGGCCCGTCGCGACATCGAGACCGACGTCCGCGCCGCCGTTCACGCGGACGGCAACGACACCCCGCACCCCGTCGAGCCGCTGGGCCAGACCTGCGGCGAGCGAGCGGAGAGCCGTCCCGACCGCGACGTCCACGTGCGGCCCCTCGGCGGCCGGCAGGCCCAGCGCACGGCGGACGTCCTCCTCGTGGCAGGTCAGGTCGAACAGTCGTATGCGCAGCCCACGCCGACCCGGCATCGGGCCGATCGGGGTCGGCATCTGCCCGTCGAGATCGTCCGGCGACAGGCGGTCGAGCCACCGCCGGCGCCGCACGAAGGTGACCTCGGCCTCCTCGCGCAGGAACTCGGCCGTGACGTTGCGTCGTGCCTCGACGTCACGCTCGACGAGGCGGGCGAAGTCCGAACGCAGGTAGGGGCGGTCGGGGACATCGACCTCGGCCGGCTGGTGGCCGAGCATCAGCCGTTCCGTGCCGATGCAGTGGGCGAGCTGGTCGTGCACGTCCCAGCCGGGGCAGCCGGTCGGGGTGGCCCAGGCGATGCCGTCGAGGTCGGTGGTCGCACCGAGCAGGCCCTCGTAGACGGCGGCATGCGCGGCGACGAGTCGCTGCAGGTCCTGCGTCGTCATGCCGCAATCTCTCCCACTCCACCCGCGGCGGTAACGGTACCCTCACGCAGCAGCAGGACGGCGATTCCCGACACCGCCGCCTGCCCAGGAGCCACACGATGAGCCAGGCCATGACGCCCCCGCCACCGCCGGGCAGCGCCGTCCGCGGTGCACCGATCGCGCAACAGCCGGTCGACGTGCGCGCCACCTACATGCGCGGCGTGTACACCAACCTCGTCATCGGGGTGCTCGCGTTCATCGGCATCGAGTTCCTGCTGCTGAGCGACACGCTCTTCGCCACGCCGCCGGCGGTCCGCATCGCCGAGTTCGTGCTCGGCACGAGCTGGCTGCTGATCCTGGGCGGCTTCATGCTGGTGTCGTGGATGGCCAGCCGGCTCGCCACCCACGCCCGCACCCCCGCCCAGCAGTGGGGTGGGTACGGCCTGCTGGTCCTCGCGAACGCACTGCTGTTCGCGACCCCGCTCGCCATCGCGACCTACAGCGAGGCGTTCCAGGACACGAACACGATCTCGTCGGCCGCCCTGCTGACCGTTGCCGCGTTCGCCGGGCTCTCGTTCATCGCCGTGCGCAGCTCGAAGGACTTCAGCTTCCTCGGCTCGCTGCTCAAGTGGGGCGGCATCCTCGCCCTGGTCGCGATCGTCGCGGCCGTGCTGACGGGCACGGTGCTCGGGACGCTGTTCATCGTCGCGATGATCGGGTTCGCGGGTGCGGCGATCCTCTACGACACGCAGAAGATCTACCGCAACTACCCGCCGGGCACCGAAATCATCGCCGCGATGCAGCTGTTCAGCTCGATCGCGCTGATGTTCTGGTACATCCTGCAGCTGCTGATGCGCCGCTGAGTCAGGCCGTGCTGGTCGTGCTGTAGCCGAACACTCCGGTCGTGGCCGAGGCCATCCGCGACAGCATCGACCAGCCCGGCAGCCAGACCCACAGCGAGCTGGCGATGGCCTGGGTCTTGAGCTCGATCTTGTAGTCCCAGGTCAGCCCGACCCCGGCGACGGCGGTCGTCGACGCGGTCGACAGGGTGACCGTGCCCTCGGCCAACTTGAACGTGAAGGCGAACCGGCCGCCGGTCCCGGCGGCGAACCCGACCGAGCCCTTCGCGGCGATCAGTTCGGTGTCGCCGCAGCGGATCGCGACGTTGCCGCCGGTGGACACGGTCGTGCTCTCGAAGTACGACAGGTCCACCTCGACGTGTTCGAGGTCGATCTCGCCCTTGCCCTTGATGCGCACGCCCTCGAAGCCCTCGAGCGTCCCGGTGCCGGTGAAGGTCGCGCCGAGCACGTCGTAGGTGAACGGTTCGGTGGACGCCTCGCCGCTGGCGCCGTCCGACCACTCGAACTCGGCGGCGCCCTTGAACCCCTCGAGCGAGGCGTTGATCGCGCCCTTCGCGGTCAGGTCGCCGCCCGCGAGCCGCGTGGCGAGTTCCTTCTCGACGAGCGTGATCTCGACGTCGGGGGCCACCATCTCGGCGAACGTTTTCGGGTCCGACTCGGCCTCGGTGGGACCGTCCTCGGCGGCGTCGTGGCTGTCGCCTTCCCAGCCGAGCCCGACCTTGTCCATGCCCCAGCCGAGCCAGGTCTCACTGCCGAACCAGCCGTGCTTGGCGTCGTGTTCCTGCTGCTTCTCGTCCGCGCGACGCTGGTTGCCGGCCTTGATCCGGGCGCGGATCTCCTCCTGGCTCAGCGGCGGGCCGCCCTCGGCAGCGGAGGCGGTTCTTGCCCCTGGGCATGTCGTGGCCCTCGCCGTCGCACAGCCGCGGACGCTAGCCCGGACCGCCCGTCCGGGAGGCCGTTCGGCGCGAATCCGTGCAGGTCACCGTCCCCCGCTGCGGATGCGGCCGAGCCGGAGCTTGCCGTCGCCCCCGAGGTGGGCCACCTGGGCCAGGTAGAGCTCGGCGCACCCCAGCGCGTCGGTCAGGGCGTCGTGCGCCTGATAGCGCGGCAGCCCGACGTGTCGGCGGGAGGCGTCGAGGCGTAGCTCGTCGGGTTCCGGCGGCTGCCAGCGGTTGCCCAGGACGCGGCGCTGCAGGCGCAGGGTGTCGACCACCGTGAACGAGGGTGTCGCGCCGTAGCGTCGCCGGCAGGCGACGGTGAGGAAGTCGACCTCGATCGGCGCATGGTGGGCGAGCAGGACGCGGCCATGCAGCGCCTCGAGCACCTCGGGCAGCACGTCGTCGAGCCGCTGCGCATCCCGTAACCGGTCGTCGGTCAGGCCGTGCACCGTGGCACTCGACCCGACGGGACCGTCCGGGCGCACCCAGAACCGCCGCGCCCCGGCGAGCCGGATGGCCGGTCCGTCGACGGGCACGAACCCGACCGCCAGCACCTGGTCGGTGGCGGGATCGAGGCCGGTCGTCTCGAGGTCGAGGGCGAGCAGCCGCAGGTTGCGCACGTCGGTCCGACGGTCCTGCGGCGGGTGGCGGGCGAACCGCTGCAGGGGGTCGTCGCCGATGCTCACGACAGTTGGCGCAACGACATCCGTTGCGCGAGCCCTTGTTGGGCGACGTTCACGACGCGGAAGGCGTCGCGCAGGTGCCGGCGCTCGAACCCGCTCAGCTGATTCGGGTCGACGAAGTTGTCCGGGTCGCGGCCGGCCCGCACGGCCCGCCCCTGGTGACGCAGTCTCACGTAGGACAGGAACTCGTAGGCATCCTGGAGTTCGGCCGCCAGTTCGGCCGACAGCCCACCCGCACGAGCCGACTCGGCGAGGCGGACCTGGGTGTTGAGGGCCGGCAGCCCGGCTGCCAGTGCGTGGACACGGGCGATCTGCACGACCGACGCCACGCCGCCCTGCTTGAGGTCGAGCCGGTCGCGATGCTCGCCTTCCTTCTCGAGCACCAGCCCCCGGAAGAACCCGAGCGGTGGCCGCTGTGCGACGGCCTGCTTCGCGAGGTGGGCCAGGAGCAGTCCGGCCTCGCGGGTCTCGGCGAGCACCTGTTCGCGCAACGTGCCGACCAGGGCCGCGTCGCCATGGAGGGGGCGCATGTCGTAGAAGATGCCGGCGTTGAGCACGGCGTCCGGGTCGGGCGTTCGTGCCCAGTCGGTGAAGTAGGACCGCCACGTGTCGACGGACACCCGCCACCGCGGGTTGGTGGCCATGACCTCGCCCGGACACTGCCGGTAGCCGCAGGCGGCCAGCCCGTCACTGACCCGCGCTGCCAGGGCGGCGTACCACTCGTCGGGCTCGGCGTCGGCGGCCGGATCCAGGATCAGCGCGTTGTCCTGGTCGCTCGCCAGGCCCTGTTCCTTGCGCGCCTGGGAGCCGAGCACGACCCAGCAGTAGGGCGCGGGCGGCGGCCCCAACTCCTGTTCGGCCAGCACCAACAGGCGGCGCTCGATCGCATCGCCCAGCGCGGTCACGACCCGGCCCATGTCGTTCGCGGTCGCGTCCTCGACCACGAGTTGTTCGAGCACGCGAGCGATCCTCGCGCTGACGCCGGCCAGGGTCGCGACGTCGGGCGCCGCCGTGATCTCGGCCACGAGGTGGACGGGGTTGTCGTGCTGGAGCCGGAGCAGGTCGGAGCTCGTGACGAGTCCGACCAGGCGCCCGTCGCCGTCCACGACCGGGAGGTGATGGATGTTGCGGCCCACCATCTCCATCAGCACCTCGAAGGCGAGGGCCGTCGACCGCGCGGTCGCGGGTTCGGGGGTCATGACGGACGAGACCGGGTCGTTCGGGTCGCGATCGACGGCCAGCACCCGGGTGCGGAGGTCGCGATCGGTCAGGATGCCGACGAGCCGGCCGTCGGCCAGGACCGGCAGGCAGGAGACGCCCTCGTCGGCCATGAGGCCGGCCGCGTCACGGATGGTCGTGTCGCCGGTCGTGATGACGGGCGGTCGGCGAATCAGGTCGCTCGTGACCGTCTTGAGCACCGCCTCGCCACGGCCGGAGTCCTGCAGGTTGCCGACGGCTCGTCGCAGACGGCTGACGTGGGCCTGCTCGAAGAACTCGGCGAACGCCGGGTGGGTTTGCCGGAGTTCGTCGAAGACCGCGCCGGGCACGACCAGCAGCAGGCTGTCCTCGATGGCGGTGAAGCGGTAGCGCGACGGCTCGCCGGTCAACAGGGCGGACATCGCGAAGCACGTACCCGGGTCGCTGCGCTCGACGAGATCGCCCTCGGCATCGGCGATGTCGACGGCACCCGAACGCAGCACGTACATGACGTCGTTCGGGTCGCCGACCGAGAGGATGCGGGTGCCGCGCCGGACGTAGCGCACGGTCAGGCGGGCCGGCAGCGCGTCGAGGGCCTGCGGGGGCAGATCGTCGAAGGGCGCGTGAGCCGCGAGGAAATCGCGGACCTCGGCGAGTTCGACGTCCATCGTCACCGTCGGCCCTTCGTGCGCGGTGACGTCAGGCTAGGTCACGCGCACCTCAGGACAGGTTGGACTTCGAGATCGCCTGCAGGAACTGCCCGTTGCTCTTGGTCGCCTTGAGCTTTTCGATGAGCAGGTGCAGCGCCGCCTCGGTGTCCATCGACGACAACAACCGTCGCAGCTTCCAGATCGTCTCGATCTGGTCCTGCGGCAGCAGCAGGTCCTCGCGGCGCGTCCCCGAGGCCTGGATGTCGACGGCGGGGAAGACCCGCTTCTGCTCCATGCGACGGTCGAGCCGCAGCTCCATGTTGCCGGTGCCCTTGAACTCCTCGAAGATCACCTCGTCCATCTTCGAGCCGGTCTCGATCAGCGCCGTGGCGATGATCGTGAGGCTGCCGCCGTCCTCGATGTTGCGGGCCGCGCCGAAGAAGCGCTTGGGCGGGTACAGGGCGGCGGAGTCGATGCCGCCGGAGAGCACGCGTCCCGACGCCGGGGCCGCGAGGTTGTAGGCGCGGCCGAGGCGCGTGATCGAGTCGAGCAGCACGACGACGTCGCGGCCGGCCTCGACGAGGCGCTTCGCCCGCTCGATGGCGAGCTCGGCCACCTGGGTGTGGTCCTCGGCGGGACGGTCGAACGTCGACGAGATGACCTCGCCGTCGGTGGACCGCTCGAAGTCGGTGACCTCCTCGGGGCGCTCGTCCACGAGCACGACCATCAGGTGCACGTCGGGGTTGTTGGCCTCGATGGCCGCCGCGAGCTGCTTGAGGATGGTGGTCTTGCCGGCCTTCGGCGGCGAGACGATCAGGCCACGCTGGCCACGACCGATCGGTGCCATCATGTCGACGATGCGCATCGACATCGGCGAGCTCTCATCGACCTCGAGACGCAGGCGCTCGTCGGGGAACAGCGGGGTCAGGTCCTTGAACTCGACCCGCTTGCGCGGCAGCGCCCCCTCGTCGACCGCTTCGCCCTCGATCGTGTCGACGCGGGCGAGGGCAGGGAACTTGTCGTTGTTCTTGTTGCGGCGGATCGGCCCGGCCACGCGGTCGCCGCGGCGCAGGTCGAAACGACGCACGAACGACTGGCTGACGTAGACGTCGCGACTGCCCGACAGGTACCCGGTGCAGCGCAGGAAGCCGTAGCCCTCGGGCAGCAGGTCCAGCACGCCCTCGCGGACCTCGGCGTCGTCGAAGTTCTCCTGGTTGGACCCGCGGCCCTTGCGACGACGGTCGCGCTTGTTGCGGTCACCGTCGTCGTCGCCACGCGGCCGGTCGTCACGCGAGCGGTCGCTACGACCCTGCCCGTCGTCGCGGCCGCGCTCGTCGTCACGCCCGGACGCGTCGTCGTCGCGCCCCTTCTCGTCGCGCCCCTTCTCGTCGCGCGAACCGTCGCCCGCACGGGCACGGAACGGCCGGTCGTCGGGACGCTGGCGGGCACGCACCCGGCCGCCGGATTCCTTCTCGCCCTCGTCCGACGACAACTCGGGCTGCGACGGCGCGGAGTCGGTGTCACCCGCGGCCTCGCCGTTGCCCGAGCCGCCGTCTCCACCTGAGCCGGCGTCGATGATGAGGTCGACGAGATCGGCCTTCTTCATGCGCTGGTAGCCCTTGAGCTCCAGCGCGGAGGCGATCTGGCGCAGCTCGGCGAGCGCCTTGCGCTCCAGCGTCGAGCGGTCCATGTGATTCTCCGTGTCGTGCGGGCGTGGCGGCACCGCGGATCGCGGCGGACGACGGGTGACCGTCGCGGGCTGGGTCAGCCCCGTGCCTGCAGGTAGGCGTCCCAGTCGGCCAGGAAGCGCTCGAGCCCGGCGTCGGTCAGGGGGTGCTTGACCATCTGGTGGAAGACCTTCGCCGGCAGGGTGGCGATGTCGGCGCCGGCCATGGCGGCCTGCGCGACGTGCTGGGGGCTGCGCAGCGAGGCGGCCAGGACCTCGGTCTCGTAGCCCTGGACGCGGAAGATCTCGCAGATCTCGGTGAGCAGGGCGATGCCGTCGTTGGCGAGGTCGTCCATGCGGCCGAGGAACGGCGAGACGTAGGTCGCGCCCGCCTTGGCCGCCAGGATCGCCTGGGTGGCCGAGAAGCACAGCGTGACGTTGGTCCGGACGCCTTCACTCGACAGCTGCGAGCAGGCCGCGAGACCCTCCGGGATCAGCGGCAGCTTGATGACGACGTTGTCGGCGATCTCGGCCAACTTGCGGGCTTCGTCGAGCATGCCCTGGGTGTCGGTCGAGACCACCTCGGCACTGACGTCACCAGGGACCTCGGCGCAGATGTCCTTGATCATCGACGCGAAGTCCTTGCCCTCCTTGGCGGCCAGCGTCGGGTTGGTGGTCACGCCGTCGAGGACGCCCCAGCGGTTGATCTCGCTGATCTCGTCGAGGTTGGCAGTGTCGAGGAACAGCTTCACGGTTCGCTCCCGGAGACGTGTCGGCGGCCCGAGTGATCCCGTTTCCCACGGGATCCGACCCACCGGTGGCGCCGCACGACGGCGGCGGATGCAAGGACGCTCGCCCGCACGTACCGCGCAGCAGACCGAAATTGAAAGGAATCGACCCGCGACCGATCGGCGCGGCGAGAGCCGGCATCATATCCGCTGACGAGGGCACTGTGGGCAGGTCCCGCCCACGCCCGAGAAGGCGCAGCCACCGTCGATGCACGCGAGGGCGCCGCTGAGGTCGACGCGCAGCCACGCCACGTCGAAGTCATGCGCAGCGGCGACGCGCTCGACCTCGCCGGCCACGCCGGCCACCGCGCCGTCGACCATCGCGGCCGCGCTCGGGCCCGCCCCCGACAGCCAGGCGTGGACCCCGATCGCCCGCAGTTCGTTCACCACGGCCGCGGTCGCCGTCATCACCTGCAGGCGGGCGGGCTCGTGCAGGCGGTCGCCCGCCGCGGCGGCGTCGACCGGCCAGGCACCGAGCAGTCCGCCGAGCACGTGGCCGGCCCGCCCGGCCTGTACGGCCACCTCGCGGCGCGGGAGGGACTCGGGCAGCACGGCCCGGGCGGCGGTCGTGGCCTGGCGGGTGGTCGGGATCAGCGCGACCGGCCGCAGGTGCGGCGCGGGGTTGTGACGACGCACGACCAGACGGTCGTCGTCGGTCGGCGCGCACGCGACCAGTCCCCCGAGCACGGCAGGGGCGACGTTGTCGGGATGGCCCTCGAGTCGGTCCGCGAGGTCGACGAGTTCGAGGTCGCCCACCTCGACGCGGGTCAGGGCCCGGCCGAGCACGAGACCGGCGACGATGGCCGCGGACGACGACCCGAGGCCGCGTTCGAGCGGGATGTCGTTGACGACGTCGAGACCGACGTCCGGGGTCGGCGCCCCGTGGTGGTCACAGAAGGCGACCAGGCTGCGCCAGACGAGGTTGTCATCGCCGGTGTCGACCTCGTCGTCGCCGTCGCCGCGGAACCGCACACGGTCGCCACCGCCGGGCGCCGGGGTCGAGCGGACCACGAGGTAGCGGTCGAAGGCCAGGCCGAAGGCGTCGAACCCCGGCCCGAGGTTGGCCGAGGTCGCCGGCACGCGAACGGTCACGTGCTGCTCGGTCACGGCAACCTCGGTTCGGGCGGTGCTGGGTGGCGAACCCTACCGGTGACCGGTGGCACGTTCGCGCGTCGCCAACGCAAGCGCTGCTTCGGTGACGGCATCCTGGGACAACAGCACGAGGTCGGCGGCGGGTCCGAGCGGGACGTAGCTGTCGTGGGCCCGCACGGTCGCGATCGGCCCGTCGAAGCCGTGCTCGACGAGGTCGGCGACGACGGCGTCGGCGATGCCGCCGCCCGTGCGCCGGCACTCGTCCGCGACCAGGACGCGTCCACACGCGGCAGCGTGTCGCCGCATTTCCTCCGCGGGCAGGGGATTGAGCCAGCGCAGGTCCAGCACGCGGACCCCGATCCCCTGACCGGCCAGTTCGCGGGCGGCCCGCAGCGACATCCTCACGCCGTTGCCGTAGGTGACGATCAGCACGTCCTGGGCGTCCGGGTGGTGGATACCGGGCTCGCCCGGCAGCAGGACCTCGTCGGGCGCCGGGTAGTCCGACAGCCAGCCCCCGTCGCCCGGTTCGTGCAGGTCGCGTTCGTGGTAGAGCGCGATCGGTTCGAGGAAGGCGCAGACCCGGCCGTCGGTGTCCGCCATCGCCAGGCATCCACGCAGCATCCTCACCGCGTCGTCGCCGCGGCTGGGCACGGCCAGGAGCAGCCCGGGGATGTCGCGCAGCGCACCGATCGCGTTGTCGTTGTGGAAGTGCCCGCCGAAGCCCTTCTGGTAGGCGAGTCCGGCGATGCGCACGACCATCGGCGTGCGGTAGCGGCCGGCCGAGAAGAACTGGGTCGACGCCGCCTCGCCGCGCAGTTGGTCGAGTGCGTTGTGCAGGTAGGCGAGGTACTGGATCTCGGGGATCGGCGTCATACCGAGCAGGCCCAGGCCCTGCGCGAGGCCCAGGATCGCGGTCTCGTCGAGCAGGGTGTCGAACACCCGCCCGGTCCCGAAGGTGGTCTGCAGGCCGCCGGTGACCCCGTAGACGCCGCCCTTGCGCCCGACGTCCTCGCCGAACACGACCGCGCCCGGTCGCCGGGCCAACTCGTCGCGGAGGGCGGCGTTGAGCAGGCCGGCCATGGTGCGCTCCCCCGCCGTCACGGCAGCCTCGGGCAGCCGGCGACCGTGGGCGGCGGCCCGCCGCTCGGGATCGAGTGGGCGTGCGGCAGCGGTGCGCACGACCGCGGGGTCGTGCGGTGCGAGCGGGGCGACGACCTCCTCGAGGTCGCGGAGCGTGCCCGTGGCACCTGCGGCGGCAGCCCGCTCGCGGGTCTGCGCGCGCACCTCGGCGACGACGGCCGCGAGGTCCTCGCGCGTGGCGGCGCCGCAGGTGATCAGCCGACGCGCGGCCCGGGCGAGCGGGTCGGCGGCCTCGGCGTGCTCGATCTCCTCGCGGGAGCGGTAGGCGGTCTCGAGGTCGCTGCCGGCATGACCCCACAGGCGAACCGTCGGCAAGTGGAGGAACACCGGTGCGCGGCGCTCGCGGACGGTGTCGACGGCGGATGCGACGGTGTCCCAGACCTCGTCGACCTCGCCCTCGGCCCGCAGGTAGGTACAGCCCGGCAGTGCGGACGCGGTCGCCTCCACCCAGCCGGGCGGGGTCGTCACCGAGATGCCGATGCCGTTGTCCTCGCAGACGAACAGGATCGGGACGGGGCTGCCCACCCGGTGGGCCCAGCGGGCGGCGTTCAGCCCGGTCAACGCGCTGGCGTGGTTGAGCGAGGCGTCCCCGAACGAGCACACCACGATCGCGTCCGCCGGCAGGTCACCGGCCGCGACGGCACCGGCGCCGAGGCGGCGGGAACGCCCGACCGCGAAGGCGGTGCCGACGGCCTTGGGCAGATGGGACGCGATCGTCGAGGTCTGCGGGACGATCCACGCCGACGGACTCCCCCACACCTTGTGGCGGCCCTGGGAGGCGGGGTCCTCGCGCGAGGCGACCAGCGACAGCAGCGTGTCCCAGGTCACGTCGGTGCCGGCGCGGCGGGCGCGGGCGGCGACGAACCCACCGTCGCGGTAGTGCAGCAGCGCGGGGTCGGTCGTCCGGGTCAGCGCGCCGACGACCGCGGTGTGCTCGTGGCCCGCCGAGGAGATCGTGTAGTAGCTGCGACCCTGCGCCTTGAGTTCCCGCGCCACCACGTCGAGGACGCGTGAGCGCACCATGTCCTCGAACAACGCGACGGCGGTCGCCGCCGTCAGTGCCGTGCCCGCTCGCAGCGGTTCGTCGGATCCGAGCAGCCGCTGCGCCGGGGGCGCGTCGGCGATCGCACGGTCCAGCGCCGCCTCGACGATCGGGACGCGGTCCATCGTCAGGCGAGCGCGAGGGCGTGGGCGGCGGCGTCGAGTTCGGCAAGGATGGTGACCGGGTCGGCGGCGCCGGCGATCGCCCACTCCGGGTCCTTGAGCCCGTGGCCGGTCAACACGCAGGTCACCACCGAGCCCTTCTCGAGTTCGCCGGCGGCGTGCAGTTGCAGCAGCCCGGCGACCGACGAGGCGGACGCCATCTCGCAGAACACGCCGTTGCGCGCCAACTCGCGGAATGCCGCCATGATCTCGCGGTCGGTGACCGAACGGATCGAACCGCCCGACTCGTCGGCCGCCGCGACCGCCTGCTCCCACGAGGCCGGATTGCCGATCCGGATCGCGGTCGCGATCGTCTGCGGCTTCTCGACCGGGTGGCCGAGCACGATCGGTGCCGCGCCGGCCGCCTGGTAGCCGCGCATGACCGGCAACCGGTCGGTCAGGCCGTCCGCGGAGTACTCGCGGTAGCCGCGCCAGTAGGCGGTGATGTTGCCGGCGTTGCCGACCGGCATGCAGTGCACGTCGGGGGCCCGACCGAGCTGGTCGACGATCTCCCACGCACCGCTGCGCTGACCGTCGATGCGGTAGGGGTTGACCGAGTTGACCAACTCGACCGGGTAGGTGTCGGCGAGTTGACGGCACAGCAGCAGGGCCTGGTCGAAGTTGCCCTCGATCTGCAGCACCTTGGCCCCGTGGACGAGCGCCTGCGCCAGTTTGCCCATGGCGATCTTGCCCTTGGGGATGATCACCCCGCAGGTCATGCCCGCCTTGCCGGCGTAGGCCGCTGCCGACGCCGAGGTGTTGCCGGTCGAGGCACAGATGACGGCCTCGGCGCCTTTCTCCTTGGCCTTGGTGATGGCCATCGTCATCCCGCGGTCCTTGAAGGACCCGGTCGGGTTGGACCCGTCGAACTTCAGGTGCACCTCGCACCCGGTCAGCTCGGAGAGGTGCTCGGAGAAGATCAGTGGCGTGCCGCCCTCGCGCAGGGTCACCACCGGCGTCGAGTCCGTGACCGGCATCCGGTCGCGGTACTCCTCGATGATGCCGCGCCAGACGTGCGGCCCGCGGGCCGTGCCGTCCTGCCGGTCGTCGCTGGCTGCCTCGGTCACGACGAGAACACCTCCGACTCGACCCGCAGCACGCTCGCCACGCTACGGACATTGGCCATGACCGCCAGCGCACCGACGGTCTCCTGCAGGTCACCTTCGCGGGCGCGGTGGGTGATCAGCACGAGCTGCGCCGAGTCGTCGGCGCCCTCCTGCCACACCTGGGCGATCGAGACCCCGTGGTCGCCGAACGTACGGGCCACGTCGGCGAGGACGCCGGCCTGGTCGTCGACGTCGAGGAGTACGTAGTACTGGGTCTGCAGGTCCTCGATCGGCCGCAGCGGCTTCGCCCGGTGGGCCGACTCGGCCGCGCCACGGGCCGTCTGCAGCAGGTTGCGGGCCACGTCGATGACGTCCCCGACGACCGCGGACGCCGTGGGCATCGCGCCCGCGCCGCGGCCGTAGAACATCAACTGTCCGGCCGCCTCGGCCTCGACGTAGATCGCGTTGAACGTGTCGCGGACGCTGGCCAGCGGGTGTTCCTTGGGCAGGAAGACCGGATGCACGCGGGCGCCGACCTTGTCGTCGACCTCGCTGGCGATGCCGACCAGTTTGATGACGTAGCCGAGCCGATCGGCGACGCGCAGGTCGGTGGCGGTCACCCCGGTGATGCCCTCGCGGAACACGTCGGAGCCGTGCACGACGGTGTCGAAGGCCAACGACGCGAGAATGGCGCACTTGGCGGCCGCGTCGTGACCGCCGACGTCGGCGGTCGGGTCGGCCTCGGCGTACCCGAGCACCTGGGCGTCGGCGAGCACGTCGGCGTACTCGGCGCCCTCCTCGGCCATCTTGGTCAGGATGTAGTTGGTGGTGCCGTTGAGGATGCCGACGACCCGGGTGACCCGGTCGCCGGCCAGCGACTCCTTGAGCGGCCGGATGATCGGGATCGCCCCGGCGACCGCGGCCTCGTAGGACAGGTCGACCCCGGCGGCGCGTGCGGCCTCGTACAGCTCGGGACCGGCGTGGGCGACCAGTTCCTTGTTCGCCGTGACGACCGGCTTGCCCAGTTCGAGCGCCCGCCGGATGAGTCGGTCGGCAGGATCGAGCCCGCCCATCACCTCGATGATGAGGTCGATCTCCGGGTCCTCGACGATCGCGTCGAGGTCGTCACCGAAGGCCTCGTCGGCCACGGACAGACCTCGGCCCCGCGCCTTGCCGAGGTCGCGCACGCCGATACGGGTCACCTCGAAGCGGGCGCCCGTGCGGGCGGCGATGTCGTCGGCCTCGCGGTCGAGGAGGGTGACGACGCCACCGCCGACCGTGCCGCAGCCGAGCAGACCGATACGTAGAACGCGGTCCAAGGATCGTGCCTCGCGTGGGGACCAGGGAAGGCGCGAGCCTATCCCCGCCCTGCCGCGGTCAGGACGACACCAGGTCGCTCAGCAGGCGGTCGGCAACGGCGTCGGGGACCTCGTCGTGGTGCCCATAGGCGAGGCTCAGCTCGGCCCGCCGCTGGTGAGTGCCCGCAGGTCCGCAGGGAAGTCGGCGAGCTCGGCCTCGGGCACCTCGGCCTCGATGCGGCTGCGGCCGGGGCCGGCCACCTCGGTGCCCAGGATCCGGCCGCGCCGCGCCGAGAGGTCCGAGAGTAGGCCGCCCACGGTCTCCTCGGGCACGAACACCGTGACGCGGATGACGGGTTCGAGCAAAACGGGCTCCGCCTGCGCGACCGCGTCCCGGAAGGCGAGGATGCCGGCCATCTGGAAGGCTGCGTCGGACGAGTCGACCGAGTGGTGCTTGCCGTCGACCAGGCGCACCGCGACGTCGACGACGGGGAAGCCGGCGAGCGGGCCCTCGGTCATGGCGGCGCGAAGCCCTTCTCCACCGACCCGATGTACTGGCCCGGCACGACGCCGCCGACGATCGCGTCGGTGAACGCCAGGCCCGCGCCCCGGGCGCCGGGGGCGACCTCGAGGTGCACCACGCCGAACTGGCCGTGTCCGCCGCTCTGCTTGACGTGCCGGCCGATGCCCGACGCGGCCGAACGGATCGTGGTCTGGTAGTCGATGGGCGCGGGCGCCACCTCGACCTCGACGCCGGACCGGCGCGTCAGCCGCGCCACGGACACGCCGACGTGGGTGGGTCCGTGGAAGGCGACGACCCGGGTCCCGGCCACCGGGTCGAGCTCGATCCGGATCGACGGGTCCTCCTGCACTAGCCGCTGCAAGGCCGCAGTCAGCTTGTCGTCGTCGGCGACGCTGGTGGGCTGCAGCATCACGCGGTGGAAGCCGACCGGCGGCTGCGGCACCTCGATCTCGGGTACGTACCCGTCGGCGGTCAACACGTCCCGGGTGCTGACGTCGTCGAGCTTGGCGACGGCGACGAGGTCGCCCGCGACGACGTGCTCGGCCGGCGTCTGTTCCCGACCGCACAGCGCGAACAGTTGGTGGAGGCGCCGGGTCTCACCGGTGCGCAGGTCGGTCAGGTGGTCGTCGGCGTGGGGTTCGCCGGACAGCAGCCGCAGCACGTTGATGCGTCCGACGAACTGGTCGCTGTAGGTCTTGACCACCGCGGCGACGGTCGGCCCGTCGTGTGGCAGCGGGTGGGAGGCTTCAGCGGGTGACGGGCACTCCTCGATCAGGAACTGCAGCAGTAGCTCGACGCCGATCCCGAGCGTGGCCGAACCCCACAGGACCGGGAAGAACCCGCCCTGGGCGATGCCGTGGGCGAACACCTCCGCCAGCTCGGCCGTGGTCGGCTGCTGGCCGTCGAGGTAGCGCTCGAGCAGGTCGTCATCGTTCTCCACGACGGCCTCGACGAGCGCCTCGCGGGCCGCGACCGCGACGGCCGCCTGGTCGTCGGGGATCGGCTCGCGGACCTTGTTCCCGTCGATCATTTCGATGGCGTCGCCGTGCAGGACGTCGACGATGCCGATGCCGCCGGGGTGCCGGAACGGCAGATGAACGGCCGCCAATGGGCGGCCGTAGCGTTCGCGAAGGTCGTCGAGGACCGCGCCGGCGTCGGCCCGCTCGAGGTCGAACTTGTTGCAGAACACGATGCGGGGCAACCCGTGCGCCTCGCACAGTCGCCACAGTTCTTCGTGTGGGGGCTGCACGTCCACCGTGGCGTCGACCACGAACAGGGCCGAGTCCGCGGCCAGCAGCGCGGTGTGGACGTCACCGAGCAGCTCGGCCCCGCCCGGGGTGTCGAGCAGGTTGATGCGGTAGCCGTCGACCTCGAACGACGCGACCGCGAGCGACAACGAGTGACCGCGCTCCCGCTCCTCCGGTTCGCTGTCGACCGTGGCACGCGATCCCGGCGGTGTCCCGCTCCGCACGCCGTGCAACAACGCCTCGACGAGCGTCGACTTGCCGGTCCCGGTGTGCCCGACCACGAGCACGTTGCGGATGCGTTCGGTGGGGACGGGACCGCTCACGGCCGACCTCCGGTGCGCTGGCTTGTCCGTATCGACGCTACGCCTGTCGCTGCCGGATGTGAACGGGCCCTTGGACCCGTTCACCCGGGACCACGGCCCGGTCCTTCCCGACGTGCCGGTTACAGTTGGCCACGGACGAGGATTGCCATGTCATCTGCGACCGAGAGCTCAGGCGACACGCCCGCACGGGGTCGCCTGAACCGCCAGCGGGTGCTGCGGGCCGCCGTCGCGCTGGCGGACCGCGAGGGTCTGGATGCGCTGACGA
>JBBDSX010000090.1:2391-7934 GCA_040904725.1 Egicoccus sp. | reverse complement strand
CGGCGTAAGCAAGGGCCTGATCGACGATTCCTGCCCGGGCCCCCCTTCTCGCTCGCTGCGCTCGCTCGTTGCCCCCGGGCGGCCGTCACTTCCCGCCCGGGTCCCCCGTGTCGAGCGCGCGCTCGAGTCGCCAGGCGAGGCCGGTCCGTCGGTCGCTCGGACGGTCGTGCCGGGCAGCGACGCGTAGTGCAGCGGACTGTCCGACCACGATCAACGCGTGCTGGGCGCGGGTGATCGCGGTGTAGACGAGGTTGCGCCACAGCATCGAGCGGTGGGACGTGTCGCACACGAGCACGACGACCGGCCATTCGCCGCCCTGCGACTTGTGGACCGTGACGGCCCAGGCCGCCACCAGGTCGCGGCCCTGGTCGGCGTCGTAGCTGACCTCGCCGCGCGGGAACGCGACACGCAAGGTCTTTCCGCGCCGGTCGAGGTCGACGACCCGGCCGACGTCGCCGTTGGCCACGTCGAGTTCGGGATCGTTGCGGGTCTGCATCACGCGGTCGCCGACGTGGAAGCCGGCCACGCTCGGCCTGCCCTCGGCCGGGTTCAACCGCTCCTTGAGCGCCTCGTTGAGCGCGTTGACCCCGGCCGGCCCCCTGTACATCGGGGCGAGCACCTGCACGTCGTCGACCTCGACGCCGAAGTAGTCCGGCGCCCGGTCGGCGACCGCCTGCACGACCCGGCCGACGATCGCCTGTCGGCGATTCTCCTCGGCGAGGAAGACGTCGCCGTCCACACCCTTGAGCGTGCCCACCTCCCCCGCCAGCACCTCGCGGGCCAGGCCGACGATGCGGCTGCCGGCCGCCTGGCGATGGATCTCGGTGAGCACCGTGGACGGAACGGCGCGGCTGCGCAGCACGTCGCGCAGCACGTCGCCCGGGCCGACCGAGGGCAACTGGTCGGGGTCGCCGACCAGCACCAGGTGCGAGCCGTCGTCGACCGCGCGGATGAGGCGGCCGGCCAGCCACGTGTCGCACATCGACACCTCGTCGACGACGAGCAGGTCCTGCGGTAGCCGCTCGTGTTCGCCGTACCGGAACGCGAACCCACCACCGTTGACCGGCCGGGCCTCGAGCAGGCGGTGCACGGTGGTCGCCGAGCGGCCGACGAGTTCCTCGATGCGCTTGGCGGCGCGTCCGGTCGGGGCGCACAGCGCCACCTCGAGGTCGGCCTCCTCGGCGGCCCGCACGATCTCCTGCACGGTGCGGGTCTTGCCCGTTCCGGGCCCACCGGTGAGCACCGACACCGGTGAGGCGAAGGCCGCGCGCACGGCGTCGGCCTGGCCCGACGTCAGCTCGGCGGAGGGCGCGACGCCCTCGAGGTGCCCCTGCAACCTGGACCGTGTCGTGGTCAGCAGGCGGATGACCCCGTCGGCGAGGTCGCGTTCGGCCTCGAACCCGGCCGGGGTGGACACGACCGGTACGCCGGCCACCTCCTCGACCTCGAGGGAGCCCTCGGCGACGGCGCTGTCGATGCCTGCGGCCGCGAGGACGGCGTCGACCCGCAGCAACTGCATGGCCGCGCGGACGCAGTCCTCGCGCGGCAGGTGCTGGTGCCCTTCGCTGCGGCGGGCGGCCGCGACCGCGGCACGGGCTCCGGCGGCGAGCCGGCGGGGGTCGCCCGGCTCGATGCCCAGCGTGCGGGCCAGCGCGTCGACGTGGGCGAACCGCACCCGTTCGGCGTCGAGCAGCCGGTACGGGTCCTCGCGGGCGAGGCGCGTCGTGTCAGCACCGAAACGGGCGTGGGCCGAGCGCACCGCGTCCATCGGCCAGCCCGCCGGCTCGACCAGCCGGACCAGTTCACCGAGCGCCTGCCCGGCCATCCAGGCCTCGTGCAGGGCGGCCGCGTCGTCGGGGTCGAGGCCGGCCTCGTCGACCAGGCGCGCCGTCTCGTGCTCGATGACCCGCCCCGCCCCGGCGCCGAAGGTCGTGAGCACGCGGACCCGAGCCTTCTCCGGGACGTTGTCGAACCGGTCGGAAGCCAGGAAGCTGCGCAGACCGGCAACGGTCTCGGGCGCGACCTGTTCGTAGTAGACGGACTCGAAGGTGCGCCCGTACTTCGGGTGGTCACGCCACGCGCCGACCAGCGTCAGGGTCTGGCCCTCGACGACGTCCGAGAGCGGACCCGTGCAGCGGGCGCCACCCTCCTCTGCACTGGCGAGTTCGACCACGCCGAAGCCGGTGTCGGTGTCGGCGTAGACCACGCCGAGCACCTCGCCGGTGATCCGCTCGTCGGCGAGCAGGCGGTCAGCGGGCATCGGTGCCGCCTCCGGTGGCGCCACTGGTGGGTCGTGCAACCGCCCACCGCAGACCCGCGGTGACGCTGAGGGTGTCGAGCAGCGTCGACGGGGCGTCGACCTCGGCCGCCGGCACGACGCCGGCAGCAGCTCGACCGTCGAGCACGGCACCGGCCATCGCCACGAGCCCGGCCACGCCGAGACCCACCGGGTCGCGACCGTAGGCCCAGGCACGGGCCACGCCGTCGTCGCCGCGGCTCTCCGCGACGCACGCCCACCGGGCCGCCTGCGCCCCGGTCGTCGGCGCGTCGCCCTGCTCGAGGCGGCGTGCCACGAGGTCGCGCCACCGTCCCGAGCGCAACAGTCCGCCGGTGGCCTGCAGCCACTCGGCCCGCCACGTGGGCAGGGCGAGGTAGCTGCGCACCAGCCCCACCCCCGGCGTGTGGACCGGAACCGTGACGGGTTCGGGCCCCGGGACGGCGGCGGCGTGCGTCGGGCCGATCGGCTTCGGGAACCAGGCCAGCCGGCGGATCTCGGCGATCCGTTCGTGCCCGCGCCGACCGTCGTAGCGCACCGGCATGGGGGCGGCGAGACGCGCGGCAGCGGTCGCACGGAAACCGGGCGCGAGGGCACGCCGCCAGCCACCACGATCGGGGAACGCCCAGCACACGTGCACCTCGTCGGGCGAGCGCACCGCCCCGGCAGCCGTCGCGGCCAGCAGGTCCCCAACGCCGGCCCCGGCCGCCGGAACCAGCGTGACGCCGGCGGCGCGGGCAGGCGCGCCCAGGTCGTCGAACGCACGGTCGGCGACCGCGGCGTCGGCGCCGGCATCGAGCCCGTGGGCGCCGAACTCGGCGGCGGCGGCGAGCCAGTCCCCCCGCACCTGCGGGTCACGGGCAGCCACCATCACGAGGTCGGCGATGCCGACGACCGCACGTCGATCATCGGCATCACTGCGGGCGGGGACCACCTCGTGCCCGGCCTCGTCCAGCGCAGCCACGAGTCGCCGCCCGGTGACGCCCGTGGCGCCGACGACGACGATCGTGGCCATGTGCACACCTCGACAGACCTGCTCACCGCCGGCCCGGCGGTCTCGGGACCGGGTGCCGACAGCCCCGGTGATCTGCGGGAGGCTACGGCCAGGCGACCGGAAACGTCGGACGCGCTCCGGCGCGTCGTGGATGCGTGACTCCGGACCGTCCGGATGCGAGGATGCCCGTCCGCGCTTCCCCTGCGACGAGGCCGATGGTGCTGCCTTCGACCCCCGCCATACCCCCGACCGACGGGTCGGTACTGGTGCGTGTCACGGCCCTCGACCGTTCGTGGCCGCGGCGCCTGCCGGCGGTCCCGGGCAACGCGGTGCTCACGGTCACGGTCGGGCATCCCGACCTGCTCCCGGTCATCGTCGACGACCTCGTCAGCGGCGGATACCGGATCGCCGGCGTGGCCTCCGAGCGGCGGCCCGTCGGCCGCAACGTCGACGTGCTCGTACCGGCGGACCTGCGCGCGGCGCACCCCGACTGGTGGCAGCGGTTTGCCGGCAATGCCGAACGGGTCTTCGACCTGCGACTCGGACCGGTCCTGCGCGTGCTCGCCGCGGAGATCGACCTCCACCTGCGCGCCCTCGCCGCGGGCTGACGGCTCCGGCAGGCCCTGCCGCGGTCCCCCTGGTCACCATCGTTCGTGCATGCGGATGGCTACCGAGCGCTTGCACCTGCTAGCAGCAGTGCGTACACTTGCAAGCAAGACAGCCACTCCCGCGAACACGAAAGGTGCCGAACATGGCCACCACGACCGCCAAGAAGACGGCGAAGAAGACCGCCCGCAAGACCTCGACGCGTACCAGCGCCAAGCGCACGACCACCCGCAGCGCCCCGAAGAAGGCCGCGCCGATCAACGAGCGTGAGCCCAAGGCCCTGCTCGAGGACGCCGGGTTCGCTGCCGCCGGTTTCGCCCACGACGTGGTCGAACTGGCCCGCACGCTGCCGACGCGCCTCGACAAGCTGCGCGTGACCGACCGTGACGCGCTGCTCTCGCAGCTGACCACGCTGCTCGACAGCAAGGCCGCCGAGGGCCGCAAGGTCGCCAAGGACGTCCAGAAGGACACCCGCGTCAAGAAGATCCTCGAGCAGACCGGCAACACCCGCTCGCAGGTCAAGGCCGCGGCGACCTCGGTGCGCAAGACCGCCGACGTCTCGCTGCTCGCCGGCCGCAACGCCGGTCGCAAGCAGGCCGGCAACGCCACCAGCCAGGTCAAGGCCGCCGTCACGTCGCTGCGCCGCTCGGGCGCCACGATCACCGACGCCGCCGCCGAGACCGTCCAGGACTGACCCCCGCCCATCTGGCACCCAGGGGTGCCGCGGTCGGCACCGGACCCGCTCCCGTTCCGACGACCGCGGCCCACCCACGCACCGGCCCTCCCCCGACCTGGGGAGGGCCGGTGTCGTGTCGGGACCACCTTCGCGTCCGCGGTCGCTAGCCTGCGACGGCCCGTCATCGACCACCACGAAGGCCGCCGCGTGAGCCTGCACGACACGATCGAGACCGATCTGCGCGCCTCCATGAAGGCCCGGGACAAGCCCCGCACCTCGGCGCTGCGCATGGCCATCGCGGCGCTCAAGAACCGCGCGGTCGCCGACGGGCTCGGACCGCAGGGCCGCCTCGACGACGACGTTGTCCAGCAGGTGCTGGCGTCCGAGACGAAGCGGCGCCGCGAGGCCGCCACCGCGTTCCGCGACGCCGGCCGGGACGAGTCCGCCGACGCCGAGGAGGCCGAGGCCGAGGTGTATGCGGCCTACCTGCCCCAGCAACTCGGCGACGACGAGCTCGCCACCATCGTCGACGAGACGATCACCGAACTCGGGGCCGAGGGGCCGCAGCAGATGGGACAGGTGATGAAGGCGGTCATGCCCAAGGTGCAGGGCCGCGCCGACGGCTCGCGCGTCTCGGCGATGGTCAAACAGCGCCTGACCGCCTGACGACCCGGCCCTCTCCGAGCCCCGAGACGGTGGGTCCTGTGGTGCCTTTGCGCGACGAACCTCCCACGGCCGGGGCGGATGTTCCGGCGTCCGTGGTCGAGCGGATCGAAACCCGCCGCGACGTCGCCCGGCATCACCTCGAGGCCGCCGTCGAGCGTCGCGAACGCGCCTACGCCGAGCTGATCACCTCGCAGGATCCGGTGGACCAGGCGATCGCACGGGTGTACCGGGACTTCCTGCTGCAGGCCGAGCAGGGCGTGGCGCTCGAGGCCATCGCGGCCGCCGACAGGGAGGTCGTGCTCACCGGTCCACCCGGGAGCGGGAAG
>JBBDSX010000090.1:0-2291 GCA_040904725.1 Egicoccus sp. | reverse complement strand
CATCGCGGCCGCCGACAGGGAGGTCGTGCTCACCGGTCCACCCGGGAGCGGGAAGTCGGCCATCGTGCTGGTCGAGCTCGCACGGCGGGTCCTCTCGCACCCCGAACCGCACCTGCTCCGGGTCCTGTTCGTGACCGGGACGCCGCGCCTGGCACAGCGGGCCGAGGTGCTCGGGCGCCTGCTCGGGGTGGCCTCGATCACCCCGGTCCCCCAGACGCACCTTCCCCGACTGCTCGGCGCCGGCGACGATCCGACCCCGATCGCCGGTCAGCACCCTGGCGCGGACGGCGCCGATGTCCCGCGCGCCATCGAGACGACGTTCGCCGCCGCGCGCGCCCGCCTCGACCGGTCCGATCCCGTCCCGCACCCGCTCGGACACGTCCCGCCGGAGGAGATCACCGCGGTCCGCGCCTGGCGGGCCCGCGAGCCCAGCACGGCCTACTCGCTGGTGGCGAAGCGCCTGCGCGACGACCTCGTGGACGAGTACGCCCAGGTGCTGCCCGGTCCGCAGTCGCAGGCCCGGGCCGAGGCCGCCGCCGACCAGTTGCGCCCCACCCTGACCCCGACGGCGCTGGTCGCGGCAGCGCTGCCCGGCCGGCGGCTGCCGCACGCCCTGCGCCGGGCCGCGACCGCGTGCGCCCGTTCGCTGCTCGAGACCCCGCCGCGGCAGTCGGCCGCCATCTGGGACCTCGTGGTCGTCGACGAGTACCAGCGGCTGCCCGGACTGATGTTGTGGCTGTTGCGCCGGTCGGCCGACGAGGTGCTGCTCTCGGGCGACCCCCACCAGTCGTTCACCGACGAGGACGTGCGCGGGGCCGGAGGGGCGAGCGAGGTGGCCCTGGCGACCAGCCTCCGCCTGCCGACCGCCATCAGTGCCTGGATCGACGCCACCTGGCAGAAACTCGGGCTGCCGCCACCGGCGATCCGGAGTGCGGCCGGCGGCGGCACGGTGCGCCTCGACGCCACCGCGGCCGAGGACCCGTCCACCGGTGCCCAGGTGATCGCGCCGGCCAGCCTGGCCGCCGGACGCGACGGGTGGCTCAGCCCCATGGACGCGCTCGGTCTCGAGTGGTCCGAGGTCGTTCTGGTCGAACCCGAACGGCTGGTGGCCGAGCATGGACCGCCGGGCCTGTTCGTGGCCGCCACCCGTGCCATCGACACGCTCACCGTCGTGCGCACCTGACGCAGCCCGGACGCCCGCGACTCACTCGTCGCGGGCGAGCATGCGCTGCCGGAAGCTGCGGTCGGTCGAGCGGTCCGGGCAGCCCAGGATCGTCGGGGAGCGCAACACCACCTCGCGCGGATAGCCGACCTCGACCGGCCGGGTGACGCCCAGGCGTTCGACCTGCAGCGTCGCGCCGAGAAAGCGGTTGACCGCCCGCTCGGTGTAGTACTCGCAGTTGGTGAACCGCACCCGTGCGGTCAGCGTGGCCGTCTCGCCGGGCGGGATGCGCACGGGCAGGTCGCCGTCCAGCGTCTCGACCATGCCGAGCAGTTCGGGGAACGGTTCGAAATCGTGCACCGTGACGGCCAGCCGACCGAGATTGCGGACCGACACCTCGACCCGGGCGTCACGCTCGTCGCGCCGCCTCGAGGTCCTCGTCGGCCGGCGCCTCACGTTGCTCGGGCGGGGCGGGGGTGTCGAACCAGTCGCAGGCCGGTGGGTCGGGCTGGTCCTCGCGATCGAAGGTGGCGCAGGGCACCAGCAGCGCCGACTTGACCGGGTCGCCGGTCGGCAGCAACGAGCCACCGGAGTCGCAATCCGGCAGGCCGTCGAGCAGGTGCTGGGGCAGCACCATCTGGTTCGAGGTCGCGTCGGCGCCGTCGGGGCCCGTGTTGCCCTGCCAGCAGTTGCCCAGGCCCTGCTCGTCCCACCAGAAGTCGACCCCGTTGGGCTGGGTCAGCCCCTCCGTGTGCTGGCCCGTCCGGTTGTCGACGTACCGGTTGCCGTTGGAGGTGTCGAACTGGGAGGACTCGAAGTCGTCGCGGATGGCCGAGGGCACCCAGAACAGCATCGCGCCGGCGCGCCAGTTGTCGAACAGGTCGTTGCCCCGCACGAAGTTGGCGTTGCCGCCGGCGACGAGGACCCCGGTGCCGACCGGGACCGGGAACGCCGGACAGACGGTGCCCGTCTCGTAGCCACGTTCGGCGGGCGCGCCGTCGCACGAGCCGGCGTGGAGGTAGCGCTCGTAGTAGTTGACGTTGTTGCCCCAGATCCGGTTGTCCTCGAGCCAGGCGTGGTCCTGGGGCATGCCCGGGTGGTCGGGCACGAACGAGTCGGTGACGTAGCC
>JBBDSX010000089.1:0-7935 GCA_040904725.1 Egicoccus sp. | reverse complement strand
GAGAACGCCAGCGGGTGGCCCATCGCGATGGCACCGCCGTAGGGGTTGACGTGCGCGGCGTCGAGCGGCAGCCCGAAGTGGTCGAGGTAGGCGACGCACTGCACCGCGAACGCCTCGTTCATGTCGATGACGTCGAGGTCGTCGATGGACAGGCCGGTGCGGGCCAGCAGCTTCTCGGTGGCCGGGATCGGACCGGACCCCATGGTCTCGGGCTCGACGCCGACGAACGTGTAGTCGAGCATCCGCATGGTCGGGGTGAGCCCGTACTCGTCGACCGCGGCCTTCGACGCGAGCAGGACGCCACCAGCGCCGTCGTTGAGGCCGGCGGCGTTGCCGGCGGTGACGTAGCCACCGGGCCGGAACGGCGAGCGCAACGTCTGCAGGTCCTCCATCGTCGTTCCCGGTCGGGGGTGCTCGTCGACGCGGACCACCTTCCAGCCGTCCTGCTCCGACCACACGGTCGCGGGCACGACGTGGTGGTCGAAGATGCCGTCGGCCTGGGCCTTGCCGACCCGCTCCTGCGACCCGAGCGCGAACTCGTCGCAGCGTTCACGGGTCACGTCGGGGAACTCGTCGTGCAAATTCTCGGCGGTGTTGCCCATCACCAGCGCCGAGCCGTCGACCAGCTTGTCGGACAGGAAGCGCGGGTTGGGGTCCATCTCGGCTCCCATGGGGTGGTGGCCCATGTGCTCGACGCCACCAGCCAGGACGAGGTCCTGCGCGCCGACCCGGATCGCGTTGCCGGCGTTGACGATGGCGGTCAACGCGCCCGCACACATCCGGTCGAGCGCGTAGCCGGGCACCTGCGTGCCGAGTCCGGCCAGGATGGCCAGCGACCGGCCCAGCGTCAGCCCCTGGTCGCCGACCTGGGCGGTGGCGGCCCAAGCGACGTCGTCGATGCGGTCCGCGGGGACCGAGGGATTGCGCTCGAGCAGGGCGCGGATTGCGCGGACCGACAGATCGTCGGCGCGCGTGTCGGCGTAGTAGCCGGTGTCCTTGGCACGCCCGATGGGCAGACGGACCCCGTCCACGTAGTAGGCGTCGTTCAACTCGGGCACGTCAGGCTCCGTCTCGGTCGGTCAGGACGGAACGATGTTCGCGCATCCGTTCCGTCGGCTGCAAGGTGACACAAACGTCAACCCGCCCCGCGATGGCGGGGCGGGTCGACGCGTGTCGCAGATGTGGTGGGCCTCAGCGCCTGCCCAGGCCGGAGAAGGCCCAGCTGAGCTCGCGGCGGGTGAGGTTCCAGGCGAGGGCCGCCCCGGCGACGAGCATGGCGGTGAGCACCTGCAACGGCACGGGCACGTCGTCGGTCGGCTGGGTGGCCGGCGTGGCCGCGAAGGTGTCGTCCCCACCGACCGGTTCGGAGGCCACCGCGACGCCGGGGGCGACCAGCGGCTGGTCGTACTCGAGCATCCCGACCTCGTCCTCGGGGACACCGGCACGGCGCGGTGCGAGTTCGACGCCGGGCATGACCGAGGTCGACGCGGTACCGAAGCCGAAGTCGCGGCTACGCAGGGCCCGGAACGCCTCGAACTGCGCCCGGCGGTCCGGCGACCAGTCGAAGGCACCACCCGAAGCCATGACCCGGTCCGCACTGCGGTGGTCGGACGTCTCGTCGCCGTCGCTGTCACCGGCGGCCGCGTCGTCCGCGTCCTCGTCGGCGGCATCGTCGGCGTCCTCGGACGGCTGCGGGTCGGGCGCCTCGGGCGAGGGCGAGGGCGACGGCTCGGTGACCTCGCCGAGGTCCACCTCGGCGTCACCGGCCTTCACGCCGCCGTCCACGTCGAGGTCCGGCTCCCCGTCGAGGTCGAGGTCGATCTCCGGGTCGACCTTCAGGTCATCGGTGACCTGCACGTCGAGGTCGACGTCGAGGCCCTCCTCGAGGTCGATGCTGGCCCCGGGCAGGTCGAGTTCCTGTGCGGCGGCAGGCGCCGCCTGGAGCCCGATCACCGCCACGATCGTGGCCAGAAAGGTCATCAGCCGCTTGCGTCCCATGTCGTTCCCCGCTCCGCCGGATCGACTACCAGCTCTCCCAGGGTTCAACGAACCGATCGCGCCGCGGTTACGGGCGCAATCCCCTGACCGATCGTCGGTGCCGCGGGCCGCTCACGTGGCCGCCATCACCGACGGAAGGCAGGCATGTCAGCCGAACGACGCGTCCACGTCGGCCTCGGCCTGCTCGAGACGGGTCTGCGCGTCCTCCCAGGAGGCGAGCAGTTCGGCGGCGCGGTCCTTGGCCTGGCCGTGGTCGGCGACCAGCCGCTTGACCTCGTCGGGGTCCTCGTAGACCGCCGGGTCGGCCAGCGCCCGCGTCAGCTCGGCGACGCGCGACTCGACCTTCGCCAACTGCTCCTCGAACCGGCCGACCTCGCGTCGCAGGTCCTTGGTCGCCCGGTGGCGGGCGTTGCGCAGTTCCGCGGCCCGACGCTTGTCGTCGTCGCCGCGCTGGCTGCGCGCGATCGGCGCCGGCGCGACACCGCCGCCGCGGGTACCTCCGGATTTGGTCGGGGCCGCGGCCGTCGTGGTCTGGCCGGCCTCGGCACGGCGCCACTGCAACTCCTCGTAGGTGCCGTCGAACCAGCGGGCGATGCCGCCGCCGACCTCGACGATCGCGTCGGCGACCCCGCGGATGACGTGGCGGTCGTGGGTGATCAGCAGCACGGTGCCGGGATAGGCGTTGAGCGCGTCCTCGAGCACGTCGCGGCTGGCGAGGTCGAGGTGGTTGGTCGGCTCGTCGAGCAGCAACAGGTTGACCGGCGACGCCATCGCCTTGGCCAGCCCGAGCCGGGTGCGCTCGCCGCCGGACAGCTCCCCCACCTTGCGGTCGGCGAGGTCGCCGGGGAACCCGAATGCGCCCAGCATCGAGCGGTGGTTGACGTCACGGTGCCGGTCCCCGAGGGCGGTACGGAACTCCTCGACGACGCTGCGGTCGAGGTCGAGTACCTCGGCCTGGTGCTGGTCGACCACGGCGACGTCGACGTTGTGGCCGAGTTCGATCGTTCCGGCGTCGGGCTGCAACGACCCCGCCAGCATGCGCAGCAGGGTGGTCTTGCCGGCACCGTTGGGACCGATCATCGCCACCTTGCGGCCGCGTTCGATCGCGAGGTCGACGCCGGTCAGGATCGGGTGGTCGTCGTAGGCCTTGGTCACACCGGCCAGTTCGGCGACGACCCGGCCCGACCGCTGCGGCTCGGGGAAGGCGAACCGGGCGACGAGTTGGCGGTGATCGGGGATCTCGATCCGGTCGACCTTGTCGACCGCCTTGATCCGCGACTGGACCTGGCGGGCCTTGGACGCCTTGTAGCGGAAGCGCTCGATGAACCGTTCGGCCTGGGCCAACTGGCGGTCCTGCTGGGCCTTGGCCGAGCGCAGTTGGGTGAGGCGGTCCTCGCGCTGCTCGACGAACGACGCGAACCCGCCCTGTTCGGCCGCCGTGGTCCCGCCGCGCACCGTGTACTCGGCCGCGGTGCCCGCGGCGAGTTCGACGATCCGGTCGGCGACGCCGTCGATGAAGTCACGGTCGTGGCTGACGAACAGCAGGCCGCCCGGCAGTTCCTTCAGGGTCTGCTCCAACCAGGCGATCGTGTCGAGGTCGAGGTGGTTGGTCGGCTCGTCGAGCACGAGCAGGTCGGGCTTGGACAGCAGCAGGCGCGCGAGGGCGACGCGCACGCGCCAGCCCCCGGACAGCTCGCCGGTCGGACGCGACGCGTCGTCGGGGGCGAACCCGAGGCCGGAGAGCACGCGGTGGGCCTCGGCCTCGACCTCGTAGCCGCCGAGTTGGGTGAAGCGGTCCTGCACGGTCGAGTAGCGGTTGAGCAGCTTCTCCTGCTCGGCCTCCTCGCCGGCGGTCTCGATGCGGTGTTCGAGGTCGCGCAGTTCCTGCTCGAACTTGAGGATGTGGGACGCCCCCTCGAGGACGTGGTGAAGGACCGTCTCCGACTCGCCGACCGCGTCGACGACGTCCTGGGGCAGCCAGCCGATGCGCAGGTCCTTGGGACGGCTGACGGTGCCGCGGTCTGGCTCGCGGTTGCCGACCACGACGTTGAGCAGTGTGGTCTTGCCGGCCCCGTTGCCGCCGACGAGTGCCACCCTGCGGCCCGGTGGGAAACGCAGCGAGACATCGGAGAACAGGGCGCGGGTGCCAAAGGCGACCTCGACGCCCGACAGGCTGATCACGAGGGAGCCTTGCGGAACGGCGGTGGCGAGCCCAGCAGCCTACCCTCCGCCGCCATGCATCTGCTGTCCGTCGATTCCGTGACGGCGTCGGTCGAGGGGCGCACCCTCTTCGCCGACGCCTCCTTCGGCCTGACCTCCGACGACCGCGTCGGCGTGGTCGGCCCCAACGGCTCGGGGAAGACGACGCTGTTGCGCATCGTCGCCGGCGACCGGGCACCCGACGAGGGCAGCGTCGTCGCCCGCAACGGCCTGCGGATCGGGTGGCTCGCGCAGGAACCGAGGTTGGACGACCGGCATGCCGTCGACGTGGTGTTGGCCGGCGACCCGACAGCCGGCACGCACGAGGCCGAACGGTTGCTGTCCATCGTCGGGATCGACCCCGACCAGCCGACCGGTCGGATGTCGGGCGGCCAGCGCCGCCGGGTGGCCGTCGCCCAGACGCTGCTCGCACCCTCGGACCTGCTCATCCTCGACGAGCCCACCAACCACCTCGACGTCGACACCATCGACTGGCTCGAGGACGAACTGCGCCGGCGCAGCAGCGGCCTGCTGCTGGTCACCCACGACCGCTACGTCCTCGAACGCCTCGCCAACCGCATGCTCGACCTCGCCGACGAGAAGGTGTACTGGCACGAGGGGTCGTACTCGTCGCTGCTCGAGGCCCGCGCCGAGCGGGCGGCGTCACGCGAGCGCTCGACGGCCCGCGCCCGCAACCTGCTGCGCAAGGAGGTGGCGTGGCTGCGCCGCGGTCCGAAGGCGCGCAGTTCGAAGCCCAAGTTCCGCATCGAGCAGGTCGAGGTGATCGGCGAGGCCGCCGCCGGTGACCCCGAGGCGAAGCCGCTCGAACTCGGCACCGGCCGTACCCGGCTCGGCAACGACGTGCTCGACCTGCGTGAGGTCACCGTGACCCGCGGCGACCACACCGTCCTCGACGCGGTCGACTTCGCCATCGGCCCGGGCGAGCGGGTCGGCATCGTCGGCCCCAACGGCGCCGGCAAGACGACGCTGCTGCACACGCTGACCGGGCAACTGCCACCGGACCGGGGCGAGGTCCGGGTCGGCACCACCGTCGAGATGGCCCTGTACGAGCAGGACGTCCGCGCGGGCGACACCCCCGGTCAGGCCGACCGGACGGTCCTCGACACGATCCTCGACATCGCGACCCACGTGCCCCTCGCCAACGGCGAGACGCTGCCCGCCCACCGCCTGGCCGAACGGTTCGGGTTCGACGGCCAACTGCAGCGCACGCCGCTGTCGCTGTTGTCGGGCGGCGAACGTCGCCGCGTCGCGCTCCTCCACCTGCTGGTCGCGGCGCCGAACGTGCTGGTCCTCGACGAGCCGACCAACGACCTCGACCTCGACACCCTCACGGTGCTCGAGGACCACCTCGACGGGTTCACCGGGACGTTGATCGTCGCGTCGCACGACCGCTACGTGCTCGACCGGCTCACCGACCGCATCGTGGCCGTCGAGCACGGCCGGTTGTCCGAGCACCTCGACTGGGAGACCTACCGCGAGGCCCACCTCGCCGGTCGTCGCGCCGTCGCCGCCCGCGACGCCACCACACCGACCGCGCCGACGGCCACTGCCCAGGACAACAAGGCACGCCAGGCCGCCCGCAAGGAGGCCCGCCGTCTCGAACAGCAGGTCGAGCGGCTCAGCATCCGCCGCGACCGCCTGCACGCCGACATGGTCGAGGCGGCCACCGACGTCGACCGTCTCACGAGACTGCAGACCGAGTTGCGCGAGGTCGAGACCGAACTCGCCGACGCGGAGGATCGCTGGCTCGAACTGACCGTGGACTAGCACGGCGACGGCCATGGCCGTGACCGGTCCGCAGAATGCCGCGGGACGCTAGGGTTCCCCCCGTTCAGCCGAGCAGGACGGGGTCGGGAGCTCCGGCCGCGGCCGGAGGGTGGGGCGCGTGGCGGAAACCGGGATGATGGCCGACCGCACGGGGCTGTCCGATCTGTGGTCACGTGCAGCGGGACGCGGCTACGTGCTGCTCAGCGAGATCCACGATCTGCACGACCCGCTCGAGGACGCTGCGACCTGGCCCGACGAGATCGCCACGATCGCCCGTGACGCGGGCCTCGAGGTCGTCGACGACCTGACCGACGACGTCCCGCCACCGCCGTCCTCGTTGCTGACCGCGACCACCGACGGGGTGCGCCAGTACCTCAACGCCATCGGCCGGGTCGCCCTGCTGACCGCCGAGGAAGAGGTCGACCTCGCCAAGCGCTACCACGCGGGCGTGGCCGCCAAGCAGGCCCTGACCGCCCCGGACCTGCCCCCCGCGACGCGCGCGCGGCTGCGCCGGATGACCGCCGACGGCGCCCGCGCACAGGAACGGCTCGTCACCGCCAACTTGCGCTTGGTCGTCTCCGTCGCCCGGCGCTACCTCGGCCGCGGCCTGTCACTGCTGGAGTTGGTCCAGGAGGGCAACCTCGGGCTGATGCGGGGCGTGGAGAAGTTCGACCACACCAAGGGCTACAAGTTCTCGACCTACGCGACCTGGTGGATCCGCCAGGCGCTGACCCGTGGCACGGCCAACAAGGCCCGCGCCGTCCGACTGCCGGTACACGTGCACGAACTGGTCGCGAAGGTCCGACGCACCGAGTTCGAACTGCTGCAGGTGTTCGGTCGCGAACCCACCGATGCGGAGGTGGCCGACGACCTCGGGCTCACGATCGAGCGGTTGCGCGAACTGCGCCTCGCGGGGCGTGAGATCACCTCGCTCGACCGTTCCATCGGCGAGGACAGCGACGCCACGCTGGGTGACCTGGTTCCCGACGAGGACGCCGAGGACCCCGAGCGCATCGCCACCGACGGCATGGCCCGCCGCGAAGTGGTGCTGGCACTCGAGGGGTTGCACGAACGCGAACGTGGGGTGCTCGAGTTGCGCTACGGCCTGCTCGGCGAGGAGCCACGCACGCTGGAGGAGATCGGCGCGCTGTACGGCGTCACGCGCGAGCGCATCCGCCAGATCGAGAAGAAGACCCTGGCGAAGCTGCGCCACCCCTCGCACGCCCACCGGCTGCGTGGATTCGCCGGCGAATAACGGGACGCGCGGGGGTCGGCGTCCTGCTGCGGGGGACCGCGACGGCGGCGGAACCGGACGCGGCGCCGTCGGGCTCGCCCAGTTGATGCCCGGCACCGCGGCCGGCCTCGGCGTCAACCCCTACGACCCGCACCAGAACCTCGACGGCGGGGCGCGCTTCCTGGCCGCGCAACTCGACACCTTCGGGCGGGCCGACCTCGCCCTCGCTGCCTACAACGCCGGGCCCGGCCGGGTGAAGGCGGTTGGCGGCATCCCCCGGATCGTCGAGACCCAGCTGTACGTGGTCCGCGTCCTCGGCCGCTACCGCAGCCTCACCGGCGCCTGACGACACGGCTCAGGTGGGGACGCGGCCGCCGGAGCGCCAGTAGACGCCGGCCTCGCGGTCGAGCAGCCCCTCGTCGACGAGGTGACGCCGCAAGCTGGCGTAGTCGTTGAAACGGCCGAGCACCTCGGCCTCCTGCTCGGTCATCCCGAACGCGATGCGGGGATGCGCCGGTGCCGCCTGCGGCAACTGCTGGGCCACCCCGCGCCAGGTGGGGCCGTCGACCACGTAGCGGTCGTCGTCCTTGACCACGAGCCCGACCTGGACCAGCGTCGCCAGGGTGCGGAGTACGTCACGGCGGTCGGCACCGGTGTGCGCGGCCACCTCGTCCGCACTGGCCGGCCGCCGGGCGATCGTCCCGAGCACCTCCAGG
>JBBDSX010000088.1:0-8011 GCA_040904725.1 Egicoccus sp. | reverse complement strand
AGTGACGGCCGCCATGCGGCGCAGCCACAACGAACGCTTCATGTAGTTCCCTCCCCAAGAGGTGGTCGAGGTCGTCGCGCCGGTCAGTTCCCCACCGTTGGCGCGCGATCCATGGGTGTCGTGCGGGTGCACGATGCCCGGCGAGACGCTACTACGCGGGTAGGAGGATGTGAAGCCCCTCCGCGCGCTCGGCGTCCGGCCCCCGCCGCGCAAGCCCTACGGTGCGGGTCCGACGACCGAGCCAGGAGCCGCGCCCATGAGCGAACCGTTGCTGTTTCCCAACTCCCACGGCGCCGACGACCCCGAACGCGCCACCGTGCCGTTCATCGCCGCGACCACGGCGGCCGTCAGCGGGCGCCACGCGATCGTGATCTGCACGGTCGAGGCCGTCAACCTCGGCCTGCCCGGGGTCGCGGACGACATCGAGGAGGAGGGCATGCCGGCGCTGGGGGACCTCGTGCGCCAGTTCGCCGAGGCAGGTGGCGAGATCTGGCTGTGCAGCGCGTGTGCACTCAAGCGCGGCATCACCGGCGACCGCGAACTGGTCCCCGGGGCCACCATCGTCGGCGCCGCCACCATCGTCGAGGCACTCACCCAGGGGCGCGCGATCACCCTCGCCTAGCCCATGGTGGACAGGATCGCGAGGCCGCCGAGGTAGCCGCCGAGGATGGCAACCCCCTCGAACCCGACGCGACCCGTGTCACGTCGGATCAGTCCTGCGCCGAGGATGCCGGTCAGCAGCATCGTCCAACCAAGGACGAACAGGTCGCTCGGTCCGGCCTCGGCGTAGATCGAGCCGTCCCGGTAGACGATGTCGGACACCGCGACGAACATGGTGTCGAAGGTGTTGCCGCCGATGATGCCGCCGACGGCCAGCGTCAGCGCCCCCTTCCGGACGGCGGCGATGCCGGTGACCAGTTCCGGTAGCGACGTCGCGATCGCGGTGAACGCGACCGCGACGAACGTGCCCGACAGCCCGGTCGCCTCGATCAGCGACAGGCCGGCGGTGCCCACGACCCAGCCGGCGACACCCACGACGGCGGCGAGGGCACCGAAGCGCCACCACAGCCCGGCGACCGACTCGCCCTCCTCCGGTTCGTCAGGTTCGTCGAGCCGGGTCTCCCGCGTCAGCTCCGGATGCCACATCGGGTCGTCGGCGATCTGACGACTCAGGCGCAACCCGTAGCCGTAGACCGTGATGAGCAGCAGCGTGGCCGGGTGCACGCCGAACAACGCCCACGGCGGCATCGCCACCCCCAGGACCACGACGCCGAGCAGCGTGATCATCAGCAGGCAGTTGAAGACGTTCGCCAGGGAGGCGGCGGCGCGTTCGATGTTCTCGCGCCGATAGGTCAGGTCGAGGGCGACGATGAAGGCCGTCTGGACCGCGATCCCGCCCACAGAGTTGCTGATCGCGACGCTCGGTCGGTCGTTCGCCGCGGCCAGGACGCTGACCACGATGCCCGGCAGCGATGTCGCCGAGCCGAGCAGGACCGCGCCGGCGATCGCCTCGCCGAGGCCCGTGCGGTCAGCGAGTCGGTCGACGAGCCCGGCGAGCCGCGAACCCGCCACCGCGATGACCGCGGCGGCGGCCACGAACGCCCCCACCGCCACGGGCAGCGACCACACGACCGACATTGCACGCACCTTCGACGGCGGCGACGCTAGGCCCGCGATGTCACCGGTTGCCGTGGTCGGCCCGGCCGTTCGACACGGCCGGGGAAAAGATGCCGCCCCCGGTTGGGAGGGACCGGGGGCGGCGAAGGCGCTCGGCGGGAGAAGCCGGCGCGCGAGCGCGCGGGGTGAGGGAGAAACACCACGCGCGGGTCTTGGTTCGGCTCAGGCTGCCAGCTTGTCGGCGAGCGAGTTGAAGTGGGCTGCGTACTTCAGGGCGATCTCGCGCTCGTCCTCGTCGATGCCGTCCTTCTCGCCACCCATGGGGCTCCAATGGGTCGGGCCGTACGGGCTGCCGCCGGTGCGGGTCGACCCGACCTCCTCGGCGACGCCGTACCCGGCCGGAACGATGACCATGCCGTGGTGGTAGGCGAAGGTCGACAGCGACAGGATCGTGGACTCGTGACCGCCGTGCATGGTGGCGGCGCCGGTGAAGAACCCGGCGGGCTTGCCGACGAGCCTGCCCTCCTGCCACAGGGCACCGGTCTGGTCCATCAGGTTCTGCATCTGGGCGGTCCTGGAGCCGTAGCGGGTCGGTGAACCGAAGATCAGCCCGTCGAAGTCGGGCAGTTCCTCGACCGTCGCCTCGGTCACGTGCGACTGCTGGTCGATGGCGGCCGCGACACCCTCCATCTGCTTGACCTCGTCGGGCAACAGCGGGTCGGGGACGCGACGCAGGTGCGCCTCGCCGCCGGCCTTTTCGATGCCCTCGGCGAGGACGTTGGCCAACTCGAACGTCGAGCCGTACATGGAGTGGTAGACGATGCCGATGCGGGCCACAGGCGTCCTTTTCGGTTGCGGTCACTGGAGGTCCAGACAACCGAGGTTCGCGGCAGCACCACGCCGCGGCTCACCGACGGACGACCACACGCGTTCGACGGGGGCCGGCAGGGGGCAGACGAGCGAGCGCAGCGAGCGAGACGGAGGCCCCCCGCCGAAATCAGGCCTGCTCGAGCCAGGTGGTGAAGGGACGGTCGGTGAGGCGTTCGTAGGCCTCGACGTACTTCGCCCGCGTGGCCGCGACCACCTCGTCGGGCAGCGGCGGGGCGGGCGGCGTGCGGTCCCAGCCGGTCGAGGTGGCGTAGTCGCGCACGTACTGCTTGTCGAAGCTCGGCGGCGTCCGGCCCGGCTGCCACGCGTCGGCGGGCCAGTAGCGCGACGAGTCGGGGGTCAACGCCTCGTCGGCGAGGACGAGTTCGCCGTCGAGCAGGCCGAACTCGAACTTGGTGTCGGCGAGCAGGATGCCCTGGGCGGCCGCGTGGGCGGCGGCGGCGATGTAGAGCGAGAGCGAGCGGGTCCGCAGCTGCTCGGCCAGGTCCTCGCCGACGGCGTCGACGACCACCTCGTAGCCCACGTTGACGTCGTGCTCGCCGTGCGCCGCCTTGGTGGCCGGGGTGAAGATCGGCTCGGGCAGGCGGTCGGCCTCGGCCAGGCCGTCCGGAAGCTCGACGCCACAGACGGACCGGCCCTGCTGGTACTCCTGCCAGCCCGATCCGGCGAGGTAGCCGCGGACGACGCACTCGAACGGCACCACCTCGACCTTGCGGACCAGCATGAACCGGCCGCGAAGGAGGTCGGTCTCGTCCGCCACGGCGTCGGGCAGGTCGGCGGTCGCGGTCGAGACGAGGTGGTTGGGTCCGAGCTCGCGCAGGTGGTCGAACCAGAACGCCGACAGGCCGGTCAACACCCGGCCCTTGTCGGGGACCGGGGTCGGGTGGATCACGTCGTACGTGGACACCCGGTCCGAGGCGACGAGCAGCAGGTGATCGTCGTCGACGTCGTAGAGGTCGCGGACCTTGCCCGAGCGCAGGTGCGGCAACGCGTCCAGGGGCATCGGGCTCTCGCGGGTCGTCGCCGTCGGGTTGACGCCGGCAGCCTACTTCGGGGATCGTTCGGGGCGGTGGCCACGCCGCAGGGCGTCGAGGTCGCCGGTCGTGTCGACGTCGCGTGGCAGCAGGTCGGAGACGGCGACCATCGCGACGTCGTAGGCGTCGAACAGTTGCCGGGCGCCGGCGTCGCCCCCGAGGTCGTGCAGCCGGGGCCAGACCTGGTGGGCGAGCGCCACGGGATGACCGGGCCCGTCGCTGTACTTCGCCCGCGCGATCCCGTCCGCCGACGACGTGGCGGCGTCGGCGACGGCCTGGGCGACATCGGGCCGCACGTGCGGCTGGTCGGCGAGCAACACGACCACGGCGTCGACGTCGGGGCCGCGTTCGACCGCGGCGATGCCACGTGCCAGTGACCCGGCCTGGCCGGCCGCATGGTCGGGGTTGTCGACCACCTCGACCTCGCCGCCGGAGGCGGCCGCGGCGATCACCGCGTCACGGTCGTGGCCGACGACGAGGTAGACCGGAGCAAGGCCAGCGGCGTGCGCCGCGGCCACGGCGTGCGCCACGAGTGGACGGCCGTCGAGTTCGGCGAGTTGCTTCGTCCCGCCGAACCGACTCCCGGAACCGGCGGCGAGGACGAGCGCCGCCGCGTTGGTGGGAACGGCCGGGGCGCTCACGGCCGACCTCGTAGGCTGGCCGCAGCGACCAGGAGCGTGCCGATGTCCGCCTCAGACCCCCGCCCCTTGGCGGCGGTGGTGACCGCCTCGGACGGCGTGACCACCGGCCACCGCGAGGACCGCTCGGGCGCCGCGGTCACCGACCAGCTCGCAGCGGCCGGCTTCGAGGTCGTCCGGCGCGAGGTCGTACCCGACGAACGCGAGCGCATCGCCGCACTCCTGCGGGACCTGGCCGACCAGGCGGACGTCCGCCTGGTGGTCGTGACCGGCGGGACCGGGTTCGGGCCCCGCGACGTGACCCCCGAGGCGACCCGCGACGTGATCGAGCGCGAGGCACCGGGACTGGCCGAGGCCATGCGCGCCGCCGGACGGGCCATCACCCCCATGGCGGACCTGTCCCGCGGGATCTGCGGCGCCCGGGGCACGACACTGGTGGTGAACCTGCCCGGCAGCCCCAAGGGCGCGACGGAGAGCCTCGGCGCGATTCTCGACCTGCTGCCCCACGCCCTCGACCTGCTCGCCGGGAACACCCGACACGGTTGACCAGCGGAGCCGTCCGTCACCGGCGACGGCCGCGCAGGACCGCGAAGACGATCGCGAGCACGACGGCGACGGCCGCGACCGGCAACAGGCGCTTCAAGGTCGCGCCGCCGGCGACGTCCATCAGGTCCAGCGCGTCGTTCTCGCGGGAGGGGTCGCTCATGAGCTGGCGTGGTCCGTCGATCGTCGGTGGGGTTGCCGACGCTGCGGCCGTGGCACCCGTCGCCGCGGCCTCGCCGTGGGCAGGCACCGGCTCGGCGCCCGCAGGACCGCTCCCCGTCTGTTCCTCGGCGAGCATGGCACGCAGGCGTTCGGCGAACGCGTCGATGATCTTGGTGCCGACCTCCTCCATGACACCGCGCCCGAACTGGGCCGGCTTGCCGGTGACCGTCAGGTCCGTCGTGACGGTGACCACCGTGCCCTCACCGCCCTCGCGCAGGGTGGCGGTGACGTCGGCCTTGGCGGTGCCGGAGCCACGCGCCTCCCGTCCGTTGGCCTCGATGCGGGCCCGTTTCGCGTCGGGATCGGCCTCGACCATGCGCGCCTGGCCCCGGTAGGTCATCTGGATCGGGCCGACCTTGACCTTCACCTTGCCGGTGTAGACGTCGCCGTCGACCTCCTCGAGTTGCGCACCGGGCAGGCAGGGCGCGACCTGCTCGAGGTCGGTGAGGGTCGCGAACGTGGTGTCCACGTCGGTCGGGACGGTGAACTCGTTGGTGAACTCCACGTGAGGCTCCTCTTGAGGCTCGGGGTGGCGCAACGCGCCGGAGACGGTCGGGGAACGGGCGCGTCAGGCGCCGACGGGGTCGGTCGTACGGTGGATGTCGCCCTCGGTCTCACGCAGAGGCGCGCCGCTGCCGCCGTGACGGAGCGAGACGATCTCGGCCGCGATGGACACGGCCGTCTCCTGCGGGGTCCGGGCACCCAGATCCAAGCCGATCGGCGAGTGCAGCCGGGCCAGGGCGGCATCGTCGACCCCCACCTCGCGTAGGCGCCGCAGGCGATCCTCGTGGGTGCGGCGACTGCCCATGACACCGATGTAGGCGGCCGGGGTGTCGAGCGCCACCTGCAGGACCGGGACGTCGAACTTCGGGTCGTGCGTCAGCACGCAGATCACGGTGCGCGAGTCGACGTCGGTGGCGGCGAGGTAGCGGTGCGGCCAGTCGACGACGACCTCGTCGGCATCGGGGAACCGCATCGCGGTGGCGAACCGGGCCCTGGCGTCGCAGACCGTGACGTGGAAGCCGAGGTAGCGCCCCATCGAGGCGACGGCCGCCGCGAAGTCGATCGCGCCGAACACGAGCATGCGGGGGCGGGGCGCGAACGACTCGATGAACACGGCGACGTCGTCCATCCGCCGCTCGCCGCGCGGGCCGACGTGGCGCAGCCCGGTCTGGCCCTGGGCCAGCATGCCGCGGGCGTGCTCGACGATGGCGCGGTCGAGCCAAGGTTCGCCGGTGGTGCCGTCGACCCCGAGGTCGGTGACGACCAGCGAGCGCCCGGGCAGTTCCTCGTCCTGCGCGTGCTCGACGATGGTGGCGACCGCGACGGGTTCGTCGGCCTCGATGCGGGCGCCGATCGTCTCGAGGTCGAGGTCGGCGGGCGCGAGTCGCCGGACGAACACCTCGATCGTGCCACCACAGGTCAGGCCCACGGCGAACGCCTCGTCGTCGGAAATGCCGTAGCGCACGCGCTGCGAAACCCCGGAAGCGAGCACCTCGGTGGCGACCTCGACGACCGCCCCCTCGACGCAGCCCCCCGAGACGCTGCCGAGGACGTCGCCGTCGGGGTGCAGGGCCAGGGCGGCGCCGGGCTGTCGCGGTGCGCTGGCGCTGGTCGCCACCACGCTGGCCAGGGCGATCGTGGCGCCTTGTGACTGCCAGCGTCGCAGGACGGTGAGCTCGTCACGCATCCCGCACTCCTGCCTCGACGACGACACCGGCCACGGTACGTCGATCCGCGCCGGGGCGCGAGATGGCCGTCGCCGCACCGGCGCGGGAGGTGACGGCCGCACCGGCCACGACGACCGCGAGCGCCTCGAGCGAGGCCAGGGAGTGCCCGGCCTGGAAGTGGTCGCAGTGCGGCAGTGCGGCAGCCATGCCGCCGGCCGTGGGGGCGAATCCCGCCCGGCCGGCGCGCGGGTTGGCCCACACCAGCCGGTGGGTCAGCCGCGACAGGCGCGCCACCTGCCGGCCGAGTTCGTCCGGATCTCCGGTCTCCCAGCCGTCGGAGAGGATCACCGCGACCGCGCCGCGGGCCAGGCCGCGCTGCCCCCACACGTCGAGGAACTCGCGCAGGGTCGCGCCGAGTCGGGTCCCGCCCGACCAGTCGGGGATCGCCGCGGACACCGCCCGCATCGCCGTGTCGGCATCGCGGTGGGCCAGTTCCCCGGTCACGCGGGTCAGTCGGGTCCCCAGCGTGAACACCTCGGTCGGCGCGGTACGGCCGCGCACGGCGGCATGGGCGAACCGCAGCAGGGCGTCGGCATAGCCGGCCATCGACCCGCTCACGTCGACCAGCAGCAGGACCCGGCGTGGCCGGGGCCGGGGCCCGGTGCGGCGGATCCGTCCCGGTTCGCCGCCCGCCTCGAGCAGCGCCCGCACCGTGCGACGGCGGTCGACGGCTCCCTGTCGGGCCGGCTGGCGACGTCGTGACCGGCGCACCTCGCCCGGCAGGGCGAAACGGGCGAGCAGACGGCGCAGTTCGTCGCGCTCCGACGGATCGAGGTCGGTCACGTCGCGGTGGCGGAGCGCCTCGGTGGCGCTGGCGTGACGGGTGACGGCGGTCACGGTGGGCGCATCGTCGCCAGGGGCCGCGCCGTCGCCGGGCACCCCGAGGGCGTCCGCTGCGACCTGGACGCGCCGGCGGGTCCGGGCTCGCCCGGTGACCGTGACACCGCTGAAGAACGCGTCGAAGACCCGGTCGTAGCGCTCGAGGTCGTCGGGGCCGGCGCACAACGTGACGCGACCGGCCCAGTAGACGTCACGGACCAGGTCGGGGCGCAGCCGGTCGAGCGCCGCCACGAACGCGTGTACCCGGGACGGATCGGCGTCGACGCCCGCCGCCCGCAGGGCCCGCGCGAACCCGACGGCGACCGTGGTCAGCGATCCGGCATCGTCAGCCACCGCCGACCGCCCGCGCGACCAGGGTCGAGACGTCGATGGCCCGGGCCCGTTCTTGGTCCTCGCGGAACTTGAGCACCGACCCGAGGGTGGCGACGGCGAGGTCGGCGTCGAGGTGGTCGGCACCGAGCGCGACCAGCGCCTCGGTCCAGTCGAGCGTCTCGGCCAC
>JBBDSX010000087.1:0-8031 GCA_040904725.1 Egicoccus sp. | reverse complement strand
CCCGCACGTACGGTGGTGTGGGAGGGGCCAGGGAGAGCCTGGCCCCTACCCGATTTCGGTCGGGGTGGTCCGCAGCGTGCACGGCCTCGCCGAGTCAGTCCGGCAGCAACCGCTTCGCCAGCAGCCGCACCGCGTGCTCGTCGGTGCCCGTCGCGGTCGGTGCGTGCGTGCGCAGGTGATCGTCCCCGATGCGCAGCGGCAGCAGGTCGTCGCCGTCGAGGGTCACCATGGCGCCGCCGGCCTCGCGGACCAGCAGCGACCCCGCCGCGATGTCCCACACGTGGGGGGTGACCGCGACCGACGCCGCTGCGACCCCCTCGGCCACGAAGGCCATGTCCAACGCGGTCGACCCCATCACGCGCGGGTTGAGCGCGACGCCGGCCTGCCGTGCTCGCCGGGCGGTCCCCGTGGTCAGCATCACGGGGACGTGCCCCATCGTCGCGTCGTCCCAGGAGATGCTCTCGCGCACACGGACCGGACGCCCGTTCCGTGTCGCGCCTTCGCCGCGTGTCGCCTCGTAGCGCCGGCGCAGGGCCGGAGCGTCGATGGTGGCGAAGACCACCTCGCCGTGGTGGGCGAGCGCGACGGACACGCACCAGTACGGCAGCCCCGCCGTGAAGTTGGAGGTGCCGTCGATCGGGTCGATCACCCAGCACCACTCGGTGTCGGGGACGACCGTGGTGCCCTCCTCGCTGAGCACCCCGTGGCTGGGCAGAGCGGCGCTGATGGCGTCGCGCAGGCGGGCATCGACCTCGTGGTCGAGTGCGGTCACGGGCGTGCCATCGGCCTTCGGCGTCGGTTCGATGTCCCCGCTCGCCCGGCGCAGGTCGTCGGCGAGACCGTCGAGCCCCTCGTGCAGGACGCGGCGGGCGTGCTCGATCACCCCGCGAACGTCATCGGGTAGCGGCGACACGGCACTCCTGGGCTGCGGGCGGAGGCCAACCTATCCGCCCGGCCGAAGTGACCCGGCCGGGCGGCCAGCGCGGGACCGTTGGCATCTGGGTCTACGGCACCGTAACTTACGCTGACGTAGCACGACCCCGAACGCCGGAGGCAGCCCAGGTGTCAGCAGTCACGTCCCCCCGTCCGGAGTCCGCCCCGACCGTGCGAGGAGTCGAGTACGCCTCGCCCCGTGCGCTGCGCTGGCAACGCCTCTCGATCCTGTTGATCGTGACGCTGCCGTTCATCGGCGTCGGCGCGGCCCTGTGGTACGGCTGGGGTCGCGGCGTCAGCGCCGTCGACGTCGGCCTGTTCCTCGGCTTCTACGCCTTCACGGGCCTGGGCATCACGGTCGGGTTCCACCGCCTGCTCACCCACCAGAGCTTCCGTGTCCCCCAGTGGGTGCGCGTGCTGTTCGCCGTCGCCGGCTCGATGGCCATCCAGGGCGCCGTCATCGACTGGGTCGCCACGCACCGCCGTCACCACGCCTACTCCGACCGGCCCGGCGACCCCCACTCGCCGCACGTCGACTTCGAGGACGGTCTCAAGGGCCTGTTCAAGGGCCTGTGGTTCGCCCACACGGGATGGCTGTTCTCGCCCGAGACCACCGTCCAGCAGGCCTGGGCCCCCGACCTGCTCAAGGACAAGGCGATCGTCAAGGTCAACCGCCTGTTCCCGTGGCTGTTGCTCGCCACCTTCGCTCTTCCGGCGGTCCTCGGCGGGCTGCTGACGATGTCGTTCGCCGGCGCGCTGACCGGGTTCCTGTGGGGCGGTCTGGTCCGCGTCTTCCTGCTGCACCACGTCACCTGGTCGATCAACTCGATCTGCCACGTGTTCGGCACGCGCCCCTGGGCCGCCCACGACGAGAGCCGCAACAACCCCGTCATGGCGCTGCTCGGCTTCGGCGAGGGCTGGCACAACGGCCACCACGCCTTCCCGGCCTCGGCGCGCCACGGGCTGCGTTGGTGGGAGTTCGACATCTCCTGGGTGGTCATCCGCAGCATGCAGGTGTTGCGCCTGGCCCGTGACATCAAGCTGCCCTCCACCACGCAACTCGAACGGCGCACTCGCAAGGCCTGACCCGCATCCCCGGTAGGTTGCGGAGCGACCGACCGGGCCAGGAGTGGCGGTGACGACCCCGAGACGCGTGCGCATGACCGCGCCGCAGCGACGCGAGCAGTTGATCGGCGTCGCGCGGCAGGTCTTCGCCGAGCGCGGCTACCAGGGCGCCGCCATCGAGGAGATCGCCGATCGCGCCAGCGTGTCCAAGCCGGTCGTCTACCAGCACTTCGGTGGTAAGGAAGGCCTGTACGCCGTCGTGGTCGACCGCGAGGTCCAACGGCTCACCGGTGCCATCGCGGGCGCCTTCGACGCCGTGCACCCCCGACTGGTCGCCGAGTTCGCCGCCGAGGCGTTCCTGTCCTACATCGAGGAGCACGAGGACGGCTTCCGGGTCCTGGTCCGCGACGCGCCCGTCGGGGCCAGCGACGGGACGTTGGCCTCGGTGCTCGACGACGTGGCGGTGCGCGCCGAACGTCTGCTGGTCGACGAGTTCGGCGAACGTGGCTTCGACGAGAACACCGCACCGATGTACGCGCGGATGCTGGTCGGGGCGGTCGCCCTGGTCGGCGAGTGGTGGCTCGAGGTCCGCGAGCCCCCGCGCGAGGTCGTCGCGGCCCACGTCGTGAACCTGCTCTGGAACGGTCTGCGCCACCTCGAGCACACCCCGACCAGCCTGCGCAACGCGGACGGCAGCCGGGCCCGCGGCGTGGCACGGAACGGCGACGCATGACGGCCGCCGACCAGCCGCTGGTGGCCCGCATGCGCGGGTTCGGCACCACCATCTTCAGCGAGATGACGGCGCTGGCGCTCGCCAACGACGCGGTGAACCTCGGGCAGGGCTTCCCCGACGAGGACCCGCCCGAGGCGATGGTGGCCGCCGCGACCGAGGCGATGCGTGCCGGCCACAACCAGTACGCGCCGGGGCCCGGCGTGCCGCGCCTGCGGCGGGCCGTGGCCGCCCACCAGCAACACCACCACGGACTGACCTTCGACCCCGACACCGAGGTCAGCGTGACCTTCGGCGCCACCGAGGCACTGGCCGCCACCCTGCTGGCCGTGTGCGACCCCGGCGACGAGGTCATCGTGCTCGAGCCGACCTACGACGCCTACACGGCCGTGTTGGCCCTGGCCGGGGCCACCGCCGTGCCCGTCCGCCTCGACCCGCCCGACTTCGCCCTCGACCTCGAGCGCTTCGCCGCGGCCATCACCCCGCGCACGCGCCTGGTCCTGCTCAACACCCCGCACAACCCGACCGGGACCGTGCTGGACGCGGCCACCCTGGACGCGATCGCGGACCTGTGTGTCGAACACGACCTGCTCGCGCTGACCGACGAGGTGTACGAACACCTCGTCTACGACGGCGTCCACGTGCCGCTCGCCTCACGCCCCGGCATGCGCGAGCGGACCGTGACCGTGTCGTCGGCCGGCAAGACCTTCTCGTGCACGGGCTGGAAGATCGGCTGGGCCTGCACCGCGCCGCCGTTGACCGACGCCCTGCGCACCACCAAGCAGTTCCTGTCGTTCTCCGGCGGCACGCCATTGCAGCACGCCGTCGCGGTCGGGCTCGACGCCGACGACACGGTCTTCGACGGGGTCCGCGAACTCCACCGCCGGCGGCGTGACCGACTCGTCGACGGCCTGCGCGCCGCCGACTGCGAGGTCCGCCGTCCCGCGGGCGGCTACTTCGCCACGCTCGACGTCCGCGACCTCGGCCACGACGACGGCGAGGCCTTCTGCCGTTGGGCGCCCGGCGCCATCGGCGTGGCCGCCGTGCCGGTCAGCGCCTTCGTGCGCGACCCAGACGACACCGTCCGGCCGCTCGTCCGCCTCGCGTTCTGCAAGCCGGAATCGGTCATCGAGGCCGGGGTGGACCGACTGCTCGACGCGCGAAACCACGCCCCCGGAGCCCGCCGATGAGGATCGCCGCCGTCCAGCACGACATCGTCTGGGAGGACCGCGACGCCACGCTGCGCCACCTCGAGGGGCGCGTGGCCGCCGCCGCGGCCGGCGGTGCCCGGCTGGTCACCTTCACCGAGATGTTCGCCACCGGTTTCTCGATGAACACCCACCTCACCGCCGAGGCGCCCGACGGACCGATCGTGAGCTGGATGCAGGACCAGGCCGCCCGCCACGACGTCTGGGTGGCCGGTTCGGTCGCCATCCGTGACGCCGACGCGGACCTGCCGCTCAACGCGCTGTGCCTGGTCTCGCCGGCCGGTGAGGTGCACCGCTACGACAAACTGCACCCGTTCACCTACGCCGGCGAGCACGAGCGGTTCGGTGCGGGCCGGGAGTTCGTGACCGTCGACGTCGAGGGCCTGCGGCTCACGCTGTTCGTCTGCTACGACCTGCGGTTCGCCGACGAGTTCTGGGCCTGCGCGCGCGACACCGACGCCTATCTCGTGGTCGCCAACTGGCCCGCTGCGCGCCGCCGCCACTGGCGGGCGCTGCTCGACGCCCGCGCGATCGAGAACCAGGCCTACGTCGTTGGCGTCAACCGCGTCGGCGAGGGTGGCGGGTTGCCCTACGCCGGCGACAGCCGCGTGATCGACCCTCTCGGCGAGGTGCTGGTATCGGGCGCCGGGGCCGAGACCGTCCTGTACGCCGACCTCGACCCCGAGGTGGTGCGTCGCGCCCGCACCGACCTGCCGTTCCTGCCCGACCGGCGCGCCTGATGACGGCATCCGCGGACCAGCCCATGCACGTCGCCCTGATCACCGCGACCGTCGAGGGGCTCGACTTCGTCGCCGACGTCGACGCCGCCCTCGCCACGGCCCTCGTCGCGCGCGGCATCGAGGTGTCGCAGCCCCGCTGGGACGACCCCGACGTCGACTGGGACGGCATCGACATCGCGGTGGTGCGCACGACCTGGGACTACCCGCAGCGACGGGACGAGTTCCTCGCCTGGGCCGCGGACGTGGGGCAGCGCACACGGTTGTGGAACCCGGCCGACGTGCTGCGCTGGAACACCCACAAGTCCTACCTGATCGAACTCGAGGAACGCGGCGCGCCGGTCGTGCCGACCGCGTGGCTCGGCCAGGGCGACGAGGTCGTGCTCGACGACCTGCTGCGCTCGCGCGGCTGGACGCGCGCCGTGGTCAAGCCGGCGGTCGGCGCGGGGTCGAGCGGTCTGGCGTTGGTCGACCTCGACGACCCGGACGCGCAGCGCCACCTCGACCGCGAACTGGCGACCGGCGACGTCCTGGTCCAGCCCTACCTCGCTGCGGTCGAGACCCGCGGCGAACTCTCGGTGGTCGTGGTCGATGGCGAGGTCAGCCACGCCGTGCGCAAACGGCCCACCGGCGGCGACTTCCGCATCCAGGAGGAGTTCGGCGGCAGCTACGAGGTCGCCGACCTCGATGCCGACACGACCGCCCTCGCGCGGTGGATCGTCGAGGCGACCGGACACGAGTTGCTGTTCGCGCGCGTCGACCTGCTCGAGGACGACTTCGGCCAGCCCCAGCTGGTCGAACTCGAGGCCACCGAACCCGACCTGTACCTGCGCCACGTGCCCGCCGCCGCCGACCGGGTCGCCGACGCGGTGGTCCGTCGCGGACGGGTCGCGACCCGTCCGGACCCGGGCTGACCTGCGAAGCTGGGACGAGCCGGCCACCGTCCGACGAACCAGGAGCACATCGTGCGCATCGCCATCACCGGAGCCACCGGACTGATCGGCGGCGCCCTCGCCGACGCTCTCGTCGGCGACGGCCACGAGGTCGTCCGCGTCACGCGCTCGGCGGCGCGGGCCGGGCCCGGCGACGTGGTCTGGGACCCCGACGGCGGCACGATCGACGCGGCCGGGCTCGAAGGGCTCGACGGGGTCGTCCACCTCGCCGGCGAGCCGATCGGTGACGCGCGCTGGACCGACGCCACCAAGCGCCGCATCCACGACAGCCGCACCAAGGGGACCGACCTGCTCGCCCGCACCCTGGCGGGTCTCACCGCGCCGCCGAAGGTGCTCGTGTCGGGCTCTGCGGTCGGCTACTACGGCGACCGTGGCGACGAAATGCTCACCGAGTCCTCGACCGCCGGCGACGACTTCCTCGCCCGTGTCTGCCGCGACTGGGAGGCCGCGGCCGAACCCGCACGTGCCGCCGGGATCCGCGTGATCCATCCGCGCACCGGCGTGGTGATCGCGCGCGAGGGGCCGCTGATCGACAAGATCGAGTTGCCCTTCAAGCTCGGCGTCGGCGGCAAGGTCGGCAGCGGCCGCCAGTACGTGCCCTGGATCTCGCTGACCGACGAGGTCCGGGCCCTGCGCTTCCTGCTCGAGCACGACATCGACGGCCCGGTCAACCTGGCCGGGCCCGAACCGGTCACCAACGCCGAGCTCACCAAGGCACTCGGCGACGTGCTGCACCGGCCCACCGTGTTGCCGATCCCGACGCTGGCCGTGACCGCGCTGTACGGCGAGATGGGACGCACCCTGGCCACCGTCAGCCAGCGCGTCGTCCCCGAGCGCCTGCTCGCGTCCGGGTTCAGCTTCGAGCACACCGACCTGCGCGCCGCGCTCGCCCTCGCGCTGCACGAAACCGGGCGCTGAGCCACACGCGATTGGGCGGCCGTACCACGGCTCTGGCAGGCTGCCGCGCATGCGCGTCCTGCTGCTCACCTGGGAGTACCCGCCACGTGTCGTCGGCGGGCTGGGCCGTCATTGCGCCGCACTTGCCCGCAACCTCGTCGCCCAGGGCCACGAGGTCCACGTCGTCACCCGCGGACACGGGCCCGACACCCCGGACGGCGAGGCCGACCCCGCCGAGGAGTGGCTCGAAGGCGTCCACGTGGTCCGGGTGACCGAGGCGCCGCCGGTCATCCCCTTCGACGACCTCGTCCCGTGGGTGCTCGCGTTCAACAACCGGGTCCAGGCCGCCGCGGCGCGGTTGGCGCGGCGCTACGACATCGACGTGATCCACGCCCACGACTGGCTGGTGGCCTACGCCGCCGCGGGCATCAAGGACGCCTTCGGCCTGCCGTTGGTCGCGACCGTGCACGCCACCGAGTACGGCCGCCACCAGGGCTGGTTGCCCGGACCGATGAACAAGCTCATCCACCAGGTCGAGTGGTGGCTGACCTACGAGGCACGCCGCGTGATCGCCTGCTCGGGCTACATGCGCGGGCAGGTCGAGGACATCTTCGCGCTGCCGCCGGAGAAGGTCGACGTCGTCCCCAACGGCGTGGCGGTCCGTGACTTCGCCCTGCCCGAGGACGAGGTCGCGGCGTTTCGCCGGACGCTGGTCGGCCCCCGCACCCGCATGGTGCTCTTCGCCGGCCGCCTCGAGTACGAAAAGGGCGTGCAGACCGTGCTCGAGGCCCTGCAGACGGTGCGCGAGGCCGTCGGGCCGGTGAAGTTCTTCATCGCCGGGATCGGCACGTATTCGGAGGAGTTGCGGCGCCGCGTGCGCGAGCTCGGCCTGCGCCGCCACGTGCACTTCACCGGGTTCCTGCCCGACCACGAACTGCGCCTGCACTACGCGGCCGCCGACGTGGCCGTGGCCCCCAGCATCTACGAACCGTTCGGCCTCGTCGCCGTCGAGGCCATGGCCTGCGGAACCCCGGTCGTCGCGGGCGACACCGGGGGACTGCGCGAGATCATCGCCGGCGGTTCGGGACTGAGCTTCCCGCCGCAGGACGCGGACGAACTCGCGGCCGCACTGGTGCGCGTGCTGACCGACGACGACCTCGCGGCAGGGATCGTCGGACGCGCCCGTCGTCGCATCGCGCAGCGCTACGACTGGTCGTCGGTGGCCGCCGCCACCATCGACGTCTACGAACGCGCGAGCCGCGAGGAGGCCGAACTCGCGGGCCGTGAGCAACGTCCTGCGCTGCGTCCGCAACTGCACGCCGCGCCCATCCTCGAACTGGGCGAGTTGGCCGGGTGAGCGGGAACTCGCCTCCGCCCGGTAGCAGCGGCGCAAAGCCGACCGGGCAGGCGCGGATCACCATCGCCGACGTCGCGCGTGCCGCCGGGGTGTCGCGCAGCGCCGTCTCGTTCGCGCTCAACGACCGTCCGGGGATCGCCGCCGACACCCG
>JBBDSX010000086.1:0-1355 GCA_040904725.1 Egicoccus sp. | reverse complement strand
CTCACCCGACCGGACCGAGCCGCTGGCACGGGCCGCGTACCGCTCGATCCACCAGCGGTTGCTGACCCTGCCCGACGAGTTGGCGGTCTATCCGACCCACGGAGGCGGTTCGTTCTGTTCGGTGGCTGGCGGCGGGGAGCGGATCACGACCATCGGCACCGAACGCGCTTCGAACCCGCTGTTGGCAGGCGACCCGGACGAGGACACCTTCGTCGCCCGACTGCTGGGCGGACTGTCGAGCTACCCGCCGTACTTCCTCGAGTTGCGCGAGGTCAACCGGGCGGGACCGGCCGTCCACGGAAAAGCGCCTCCGCCGTTGTCGCAGCTCGACCTCGCCGGCTTCGACGCGGCCAGGGCGAACGGCGCCGAGGTCGTCGACGTCCGCCAGATCGCTCGGTTCGCCGCCGGTCACGTGCCCGGGTCCCTGTCGAACCCGTGGCGGGAGCAGTTCGCGACCTGGCTCGGCTGGCTGGTCGACCGCACCCGCCCGGTCGTGTTCGTCGCCGACGACACCGTCGACCGCCGGGACCTGGTGTGGGCGGCGCTGACCGTCGGGTTCGAGCACCTCGCGGGTGAACTGGCCGGCGGGGTCGACGCCTGGCAGGGCGCCGGCCGGCCGTCGGCCACCACGCCGCTGGTGCCGGCATCGGGCACACAGGGCCGCCAGGTCCTCGACATCCGCCAGCAGGCCGAGTTCGCCGCCGGGCACGTCCCGGGCGCCCTCCACGTCGAGCTCGGCGCCCTGGCCGAGACCACCTCCGGCGTCCCGGACACCGCGCTGCTGGTGCACTGCGGCCACGGCGAGCGGGCGATGTCGGCCGCGAGCCTGCTGCAACGCGCCGGCCATGACGACGTCGCGGTGCTGGCCGGCGGCCCGGACGCCCTCCGCGAGCCGGCAGACGGGACATGAGCCGCGTCGACCGACGCGCACCGTTGCAGCTGGGGCTGCGCGAGAACCTGCCGCAGTTCGTGCTGCTGGTCGCGGTCAACGCGTTGGTCGGTGGCATGGTCGGCCAGGAACGCACCGTGCTGCCGCTGCTCGCCGAGCAGGAGTTCGGGCTGACCGCCTACACCGCGATGCTGACCTTCATCGCGGCGTTCGGGCTCACCAAGGCGATCGTGAACTACTTCGCCGGCACCCTGGCCGACCGGTTCGGCCGCAAGCCGGTGCTGCTGGTCGGCTGGCTGTTCGCGATCCCCGTGCCGTTGCTGCTGATCTGGGCCCCGAGCTGGGGCTGGGTGGTGTTCGCCAACGTGCTGCTGGGGATCAACCAGGGGCTGGCCTGGTCGATCACCGTGGTCATGAAGATCGACCTCGTCGGCCCCGCCAAGCGCGGCACCGCGATGGGCTTCAA
>JBBDSX010000085.1:0-1363 GCA_040904725.1 Egicoccus sp. | reverse complement strand
CCGCTGCTGGAACTGCAGCCGTTGATCGGGTGGGGCAGCGACTTCCACGTCGGTGGCTCGGTCGTGCAGGGCATCGGCGTGGTCAGCGGCGTCGAGTGCCTGGTCACCGGTTCCGACCCCACCGTCAAGGGCGGCGCCTCGAACCCGTTCTCGGTGACCAAGGCACTGCGTGGCCTGCAGGTCGCGGCCGAGAACCGCCTGCCGGTGATCAACCTGACCGAGTCCGCCGGCGCCGACCTGCGCACCCAGAAGGACATCTTCGTCCGCGGCGGACGCACCTTCCGTGACCTGACGGCGCTGTCGAAGGCGGGCGTGCCGACCATCTCGGTGGTCTTCGGCTCGTCCACCGCCGGCGGCGCCTACGTGCCCGGCATGAGCGACTACACCGTGCTGATCCGCGACCGCTCGAAGATCTTCCTCGGCGGCCCCCCGCTGGTGAAGATGGCGACCGGCGAGGTCGCCGACGAGGAGGAACTCGGCGGCGCGGAGATGCACGCCCGGACCTCGGGGCTGGGCGACTACCTCGCCGACGACGAGTTCGACGCCATCCGGACCGCGCGGCGCATCGTCGGCCACCTGCGCTGGCGCAAGGCCGGTCCGGGCCCGAGCGAACCGGCCGACGCACCGGTCCACGACCCCGAGGAACTGCTCGGGATCGCCTCGGCCGACCTGCGCGAGCCGTTCGACAGCCGCGAGGTGCTCGCCCGCGTCGTCGACGGCTCACGGTTCGAGGAGTTCAAGCGGTCCTACGGCACCAACCTCGTGGCCGGCTGGGCGTCGGTCCACGGCTACCCGGTCGGCGTGCTGGCCAACAACGGCGTGCTGTTCAACGCCGAGGCCGAGAAGGGCGCGCAGTTCATCCAACTGTGCAACCGGATCCCGGTCCCGCTGCTGTTCCTGCAGAACATCACCGGATTCATGGTCGGTACCCGCTACGAGCAGGCCGGGATCATCAAGGACGGCGCGAAGCTGATCAACGCGGTCACCAACTCCGAGGTGCCCCACCTGACGGTCATGACCGGTGCGTCGTACGGGGCCGGCAACTACGGCATGTGCGGCCGGGCCTACGACCCGCGGCTGCTGTTCACCTGGCCCAACCACCACATCGCGGTGATGGGGCCGCAGCAGTTGGCCGGCGTGCTGTCGATCGTCGCCAGGTCGGCGGCCGAGAACCGCGGCGAGCCGTGGGACGACGAGCAGGACGCCGCCGTCCGGCAGATGGTCGAGGAGCAGATCGAGGGCGAGTCCAACGCGCTGTTCGCCACCGGCCAGGGCTGGGACGACGGCGTCATCGACCCCCGCGACACGCGCCACGTGCTCGGCCTGGCGCTGTCGGCGGTCCACTCGGCCGAGGTCCGTGGCG
>JBBDSX010000084.1:0-1386 GCA_040904725.1 Egicoccus sp. | reverse complement strand
CCGGTGTCGGCGTCCTCGGCGACGAGGTAGGTGAAGGTCGACGTGCGCTGGTTGGCCCACATGATCTCGCTGGGGGCGACCACCATGCCGGCGGCGGTGTAGATGCGGTTGACGGCCTCGGCGTCGGCCTCGGAGCGCATGTCGCGCACGACCACGCCGCGGACGGGGTCACGATCGGCGCGGTGGCTGTGCAGCCACTTGCGGTAGGTGTGGCTCGGGTCGATGAACAGCTCCTGCGGGGCGTGGGCCACCAGCACGTGTGGCTCGCGCACGTACAGGCAGATGTCGCGCCGTCCGGCCTCCTCGCCGGAGACGACCCTGACGAGCTCGTCGTGGCCGGCGAAGGTCTGGCCGAAGATCAGCCGTCCCCAGCCGCACTCGAGGGCGACCTCGGGGATCAGGTCGGCGGTCAGGTGGGAGGGGCGCACGTCCCACGAGCGCGTCGACAGGTTGGAGCCGTGGCTCGGCTTGGACGCGTCGCGGACGTGGCCGCGGGCCGCGCGCTTGCCCCGCTCTGACGGGGAGGGGTTCACCGGCGTTCCTTGGTCGACCATGCGTGACGCGGCAGCGTCACGGACGTACGCCGTGCGTCTGCAACCACATCTCGAGCAACGCCAGCTGCCACAGCTTGTTCCCGCGCAGGGGCGTGAGCTGACCGTTGGGGTCGTCGAATAGACGTTTCACAGCCGCATCCTGGAACAGTCCGCGCTCACGTGCCTCGGGCGCCGTGAGTGCGTCCCGGACCAGGTCGAGGTAGGGCCCCTGGAGGTGCTTGAGGGCCGGAACGGGGAAGTAGCCCTTGGGACGGTCGATGACCTCGTTCGGGATCACCTGCCGCGCCGCTTCCTTGAGTACGCCCTTGCCCTCCTGGGCCAGCTTGAGCTCGGGCGGGATGCGGGCGGCGATCTCGAGGACCTCGTGGTCGAGGAACGGCACGCGGGCCTCGAGCCCCCAGGCCATGGTCATGTTGTCGACGCGCTTGACCGGGTCGTCGACGAGCATGATCTGCGAGTCGAGGCGCAACGCCATGTCGGTCGCGGTCTGGGCACCCGGGCCCGTGAAGTGGGCGGCCACCAGTGCCCGCGAGACGTCGGTGTCGAGGCGGTAGTCGTCGCCGACGAGATCGGCCATCTCGGCATGTGGCCGGTCGAAGAAGGCCTCGGCGTAGCGGTCGACGGCAGCGGCGACGAGGCGTTCGCGGTCGGCCTCGCCGAGCTCGTTGGTCAGCGCCTGCATCGGCGGATACCAGTGGTAGCCGGCGAACACCTCGTCGGCGCCCTGCCCCGACTGCACGACCTTGACGTGCTGGCTGACCTCCTGCGACAGCAGGTAGAACGCGACCGCGTCGTGGCTGACCATCGGCTCGCTCATGGCGTGGATCGCCTG
>JBBDSX010000083.1:0-8296 GCA_040904725.1 Egicoccus sp. | reverse complement strand
GCGTGGCGTCGCCGATGCCGCCCTCGCCGAACCAGTGCAGGTCCGAGCCGCACAGCCCGACGGCCGTCACCCGCACCAGGCTCTCGTGCCCGGCCGGTACCGGGTCGGTGACGTCGTCGACGCGCAGGTCCCCGACCGCGTGCAGGCGAGCTGCCTTCATCCAGCGTCCTTTTGATGCATCGCACCGTTCGGGCAGAAAATCGACCGTTACGCTAGCGTCCGGCCGATTCCGGGCGGTTAGCTCAGCTGGCTAGAGCGCCTCGTTTACACCGAGGAGGCCGGGGGTTCGAGCCCCTCACCGCCCACCAGATTCCGCGATCACAGCCGGGCCAGGTCGTCGACGGTGATGCGCACGGCGCGGCGACCGGCGGCCTGCAGGGCGGCGAGGTCACCGGCCGCCTGGGCGCGCTTGAGCCGACCGAAGCTGAACTCCCGGCCCGGAATCTCGACGTCGAGATCGTCGTCGCCGACCACGACCAGGAAGCGGCCGTCGTTCGGCCCGCCCTTGTGCAGCTGGCCGGTCGAGTGCAGGTAGCGCGGACCGATCCCAACCGTCACCGGGACGCCGAGGCGGCTGCGCAGCCGGTCGGCTGCCGCGCGCACCGCGGCCTCGTCGTCGCCGCCCGGCGTGACGAACCCGAGCAGCGCGACGTAGTCACCCGGCCCGACATCGCCGAGGACCTCGTCGGCGTCGCCGGTGGGCGGCAACTCCTGGCCCTCGGCGAGCACCCGCTCGGTCGCGGTCTTGGCCGACTGCACGTCGGGCTGGTCGAACGGGTTGATGCCGAGCAGCGCCCCGGCAACCGCGATGGCGAACTCCCAACGCACGACCTCGGCGGTCAGCTGCTCGGGACCCGACCACGGCAGCTGGACGACGGGATGGCCCGCGCGGGCGATGTCGTCGGCCGCCGGCTCGTCGCCGAGCACGACCACGAGACGGTCGTCACCCCAGCGGTCCATGCCCTCGAGGTCCGCGTCGAGGACGGGCAGGATGCCCCTTCCCTCCTTGCCGGTCGACTCGGCAACCAACTGCTCGATCCACAGCCCGAAGCCGGCGATCTCGTCGGGCAGGACGAGCACCAGCTTGTCCCGTCCGGCCCGGTGGGCTGCGGCGAGGGTGGCGCCGAGCACCGCGGGGCCGTTGACGTCGGGGTCCTGGCTGCGTGCGGCCTCGAGTTCCTTCCGGGCCGGGGCGAGGTGGGCCTCGAGGTCGAGGCCGAGCAGCGCCGCCGGCAACAGCCCGAAGGGCGTCAGCGCGCTGAACCGGCCGCCCACGTCGGGCTGGCCGTGCACGACGGACCGGTACCCGCGGTCGGTCGCCTGCGCTTCGAGCGCGCTGCCGGGATCGGTGATCGGGACGATGTGGCGACCACCGCCGGTGTCGTGCACCTCGTCCAGGCGCTGAGAGAACCGGTCGAGGTGGCAGGCCATCTCGACCGTCCCGCCCGACTTCGACGCCGGGACCAGCAGCGTCGCCTGCCAGGGCAGGTCGCGCTCGAGGGCGTCGACGGCGGCCGGGTCGACCGAGTCGAGCACGCGCAGACGCGGGTGACCCGCAACGGGACCGAACACGGTGGCGAGCACCTCGGGGTACAGCGACGAACCGCCCATGCCGACCAGCAGCACGTCGGTGAACCCGTCGGCGACGACGTCGGCGGCCAGGCGCTGCAGGTCCCCGGTCACCTCATCGGCCCGCTCGGGGGCATCGAGCCAACCGAGCCGGTCGCTGATCTCGGTGGGGTCGTCGCGCCAGACCGTGTGGTCGCGGTCCCAGATCCTTGGAACCAGCGCCATGGCCTGCGCGGTCGCGTCGGCGACGGCGTCGGTCAGGGGGCCGAGGGACATCGGGGCACCTTCATCGAAGACGGGCAGGGTGGGAGGCGACCAGCCTAGGCGCGACGACCGGTCCCCCCGGCCGACGGATAGCCTCGACCGAACGTGTCCCGTGCCCGCCGGAAGCGAAGGTGCACCATGTCCGACCAGCCCACCCCCGACCAGCCCACCCCCGAGCAGCCGCGCCAGCAGCCGCAGGTCCAGGTCGTCGTCCCCGACGACGGCAAGTACGGCAACTACGCCAACTTCCTGGTGGTGTCGCACTCCCCCCACGAGTTCACGCTCGACTTCTGCCAACTGCTGCCCGCGGGCGAGGCGGGCAAGGTCAACGCCGAGGTCGTCAGCCGCGTGCGGATCGCTCCGACCATGGTCGGACGCGTCCTCAACGCGCTCAACACCAACCTGTCGAACTACGAAGAGCGGTTCGGCCAGGTCAAGGCGCTCGGCTGACGATGACCGGCGCCTCACCCCTCCTCACCGACGACATCCGCCCGGGCGGTCGCTTCGACGCCTGGCGTCCCGCCGTGCCCGCCTACGCGGTCTGTGACGTCGACGGCACGCTGGTCGGGCCACAGGCGGAGGCCACCGACGAGGTGGCTGCTGCCGTCGCCGCCGCGCAGGCGGCCGGCCTCAGGGTCGGCTTCGCCACGGGCCGCGCCCGGCTCGGCGTACAGGCGCTGTGGCAGCAACTTCGGGCCACCGGACCCCACCTGCTGCACAACGGCGCCGAGGTCCGCGCGGACGGCCACACCGTCGCCGCCTGGTCGCTGACGCCCGAACAAATCGGCGCGCTGCTCGGCTTCGCCGCGACCCGCGACGACGCCTACCTCGAGGTCTACACCGACTCCGGCTACTGGGTGTCGGCCTGGGACGAGCGCGCCCGTGACCACTGGGACCTGCTGGGCCACGAACCCTCCGGCGTGCTGACCGACGCCTCGACGCTGGCGGACCAGGTGGTGCCAAAGATCACGATGACGGTCTTCGACACCGCCGGGGTGGCCGAGGTCGTCGAGGGCATCGCGCAGTTGGGCCTGGTGCCGGGGCAGGCCGACTCGCCACGCGCACCGCACCTGCACTTCGTCAACGCGACCCACCCCGACACCGACAAGGGCCGTGCCCTGGCACGGGCCGCCGAGCACCTCGGCATCGGCCTCGACCGGACCGTCGCGATCGGCGACGCGGCCAACGACCGCTCGATGCTCGAGGTCGCCGGCACCGCCATCGCGATGGGGCAGTCTGCGCCCGAGATCCAGGCGGTCGCCCACCTCGTGGTTCCGGACGTCGACGCGCACGGCGTCGCGGTCGCGCTCGACGCCGCCCGGACCTGGCGCGACCAGCTGTGAGCGCGGCGGCCCCGCTCCCGGGTCCGGACGCGCTGGGCGGACGGCGGCGTCCACTGCTCGACCGTTTCGGCCCCGACGACCCGGGCTTCGACGCCGCGATCCTCGCCCACGAGGCGGCCCTGCGGGCGGGCGAGCCCGGCTACCTCGACCCGACGACGGGCGCGTTCGTGTTCACCGCCGCCTACCTCGCCGGTCGCGGCGAATGCTGCGGGTCGGGCTGCCGGCACTGCCCGTACGAGGCGGGCGAACGCGTCGACTGCTGCGAGACCTTCTGCCCCGGCTGCCCCTTCACGGCGCTCGACCAGGAGTGATCCCGTGCCGGGGCGTCAGCCCTTGCCGGGCACCGAGTAGTTGGGGGCCTCGTGCACGACGTCGAGGTCGTGCACATGGGACTCGCGGGCTCCGGCCCCGGACTGGCGCACGAACTTCGCCTTCGACGCGAGCGTGGGCAGGTCCGGCGCGCCGACCAGTCCCATGCCGGCACGCAGGCCGCCCTCGAGTTGCGCGGTCACCTCGGCCAGGGCGCCGCGGTAGGGCAGCAGGCCGGACACGCCCTCGGGAACCAGCTTCGACGGCTGGGCGGCCGCCTCGCGGGCGCTGCCGGCGAGCTTGTCGTTCTGGAAGTAGCGGTCGGCCGACCCGGCGCGCATCGCGTCGATCGAGCCCATCCCCCGGTACTCCTTGTACCGGCGGCCGCCGACCAGCACCTGTTCGCCGGGGGACTCGTCGGTCCCGGCGAGCAGGTTGCCGACCATGACCGCAGTCGCCCCGGCGGCCAGGGCCTTGACGAGGTCGCCGGAGTAGCGCACGCCGCCGTCGGCGACCGAGGCGATGCCGATCTCCATGGCTGCCTCGGCGCTGTCCATGACGGCGCTGAACTGCGGCATTCCGACGCCGGTGACGACGCGGGTCGTGCAGATCGAGCCCGGACCGACGCCGACCTTGACGATGTCGGCCCCGTGGTCGGCGCAGGCACGGACGGCGTCGCCGGTCGCGACGTTGCCGACCATCAGCACGATGTCGGGCAGCCGGTCCTTGAGCTTGGCGGCGAACTCGAGGATGCCCGCCGCGTGGCCGTGGGAGGAGTCGATGGCGAGCAGGTCCACGCCGGCGGCGGCGAGCGCCTCGGCCCGCTCCTCGCCCTCGGGGCCGACCCCGACCGCGGCGGCGCACAACAGGCGCCCACGTGCGTCCTTGGCCGCCGACGGGTAGGTGCGCACCTTCTCGATGTCCTTGAAGGTGAACATGCCCGTCAGCAGGCCGTCCTCGGTCACGATCGGCAACTTCTCGACGCGGTACTGCTGCATCAGGTCGCGAGCCTGATCGAGCGTGGTGCCCGGCTGTGCGGTGACGAGCCGCTGCGTGGTCATGTACTCGGACACCGGGTGGCCCGACTCGGTGTCGAGCCGCAGGTCGCGGTTGGTGACGATGCCGACCAGGTGCCCGGCGTCGTCGACGACCGGGAAGCCCGACACCTTGTAGCGCGCCATCAACTCGAAGGCGGTGTCGACCGGGTCCTGCGGCTGCAGGGTGACCGGGTCGAGGATGAAGCCCGACTCGGAGCGCTTCACGGACTCGACCATGGCCGCCTGGGCCTCGATCGGGTTGTTCTTGTGGATCACGCCGATGCCACCCTGGCGTGCCAGGGCGACGGCCATGTCGGCCTCGGTGACCTTGTCCATCGCCGCGGACAGCAACGGCAGGTTGAGGTGGATGCGCTCGTGCAGACGCGTGGCGATGTCGACGTCGCGGGGCAGCACCGCCGACGCGAGCGGGACGAGCAGCACGTCGTCGTAGCTGAGGGCCTCGGGAATCTCGGACACCGGCACGCCGAACCTCCTGCCCACACGGGCGACAAGACGTGCCCCCACCGTACCCCGACGCGGGTCAGTACAGGTCGCGGGCGTGGTCGCCGTCGGGTCGCGCCAGACGGTGTGGACGTGGTTGGCGCCGTTCTGGGTGTTGTCGAGTTCGGCGAGGAAGCGTGGTCCCTGCAGGCGGTAGTAGTGCCCCGGCCCGGGTCGGCCGGGCGCCGGCGGTTCGGTCGCGCCGGCCCAGGCGAAGCGCAGGTCGCCGAGCATGTGGGGCAGCACCTCCTCGAGGTAGTGCGACGCCAGCGGCCGGACCAAGCGTTGCAGGTAGACCGAGACGAGGCGGCGGGCCAGTCGTCGCGCCTCGCCGTCGAGGGTCCCGAGCGCCACACCCGCGTGCGGTGGGAGTTCATCGAGGAACGGCGCGTCGCTGGTCACGGGCGACATCCTGATCGAGGACGACCGGATTCTCGAGGTCGGGACCGGGCTGCGGGCCCGCGACGGTCGTCACCGGCGTGGTGAACCGTCGAGTGCGACACCGGCAGCGGCGGCGAACTCGTCATGGGTGTGGCCGATCAGGACCAGCACGCCGATGATCATCAGGCCGTGCTCGGTCGACGCACCGACCGGCTCAACGTGACGCCGCTGCAGGACCCGGCCTCCGCCGTGGTGGCGAGGGGCGGCCGCAACGTCGACACGGTGCTGGTCGCCGGCCGCGTGCTCAAGCGGGCGGGCCGCCTCGAACACGTCGACTGGCCGGCCGTGATGCGCGCGAGCAGCGAGTCCCGCGACCACGTGCTGGCGAAGTCGGGCTTCAAACCGCCTCGGATCTGATCCGGCTCCGCCCCGTGTGATCTCGTTGAGAGAGCAGCACCTAGCTGCGGCAACACGGCGGTTCGATACATGTGGGTCGCGCGACCGCATCGTGTTCAATCCTCGCGGCGGTTGCTGCGGGGCGTCCTCCGAAGCACGGTTAAGCTGGCCGCGCCTAGCCCAGTGGCGACTGACGCGAGACCAGCACGGAAGACATGCGCCACCAATGGCGCGTCACCGCCGATCAGCCACGAGAGCAACAAGTATGCGGGCAGCGCGATCGTTGCCACGATTGCGCCTCGCCGGCTGCTATCCGTCATCCTGTGTCTTTGCTTCAACGCTGGGGTGCTTGGCATCCAGGATGCCTCGCATGCTGCTTGTTCACCACGGTCGACTCGGAGCCCGTCTGCGGGGGCAGGCACCAGTGCAGTACCGGCTGTCCCGGCCGTCGCTTCCGTCGGCGACCACCCGTTGAACTCGCACCCGTGCTTGCCTGGCGCTGACGCGGCGGCGCCAATGCTCCACGATTCAACCGTGAGGGAGCGGTTACAGGTAGCCAGCACGATCGGCAGCGATTACCCCGATGACTGCCAAACCCCGAAGACGAACACGCCCGCTCCGATGTAGCGGACGTGGCGAACGCTGGAATCCGTGAACTCGCCGTGCTGGTTCCGTGAGACACCGAACGCGTCGTCAAACCCTTCAACACTGCGTGCCGCCCAACTGCTTCCCGACGTGTCGGCATCTCGCCACACGAGGAACTTCCGCGGAGCGAACATTTCGATGGCGCCGATCCCGATCGCGAGTATCCCAGGGACGGACAGGTAGATCACTGCGAGGTTGCCGTTGATGATCGAGGCCACCAAGAGGCCGAGCATGATGGCGAGGAAGACCCACAGCCACCCCCGGGTCCAACTCTTCCAGCGCGGTAGGCGGGGCTCGTTCTCCTTCTCGTCAGCCATTTGCGCCCCCGTTTGCTCCAACTCAGGCTAACGCCCTCATGGTGTGATGGGGCTACGGCGTGGGGCTGATGCCTAGCGTCGAGGATCTCGGCGGGTTGACTCCATAACGCCCTGCCGGTCACCACTTGGGTGGTGTCTGGCTTGATTACGAACTGTCGCCCGTCGGGATCCGCCTTTGGCGTGGCTCGAGACAGGAATGCGGCAGATCACTCGCATGAGGTATGCCCGCCAGAGGTGACCGTCGCTACTGGTGGAAGGAGCCTTCATGACGGTCATGATCGGAATCGATCCCCACAAGCGGTCGCACACCGCGGTCGCGCTTGACGAACACGACAAGGTGCTCGGTCAGCTGCGTGTCAATGCCGACGCCGAGCAGATCGCGCGGCTGCTGACGTGGGCCGAAGGCTGGCCGGCACGTATCTGGGCCATCGAGAACGCCAACGGTCTGGGGTGGCTGCTGTCGCGGCAGCTGCTCGCGGCCGGTGAGCAGGTCCGTGACGTCCCAGCGGCGTTGTCGGCGCAGGTCCGCAAGCTGTCGGGCTCTGGGCACAAGACCGACGCCCACGATGCTCGCTCGACCGCGGTCGCGGGTCGGCATGCCCGCCGTCTGCGCACGGTGGTGTCTGACGGGGCCCCGCAGGTGCTGGGCCTGATCCTCGAACGCAGGGCGCGGCTCGTTTCGAGCCGGCAACGGACGCTGGTCGCCATCCACGAACAGCTCGTGAAGCTCATCCCAGGAGGCGTTGCACGCAATCTGAGCGCCGACAAGACTGCCGCTGCGTTGCGCAATATCCGGCCAACCGACCCGGTCGGAGCGATGCGCCGCCAGACCGTGGCCGAGTTGCTCACCGAGCTGCGCAGCCTCGACCGCAAATGTAAGAAGCTCGACGTCGAGCTTGGTCAGGCGCTGGCGGGCTATCGCACCTGCCTGACCAACATCGACGGGATCGGACCGGTCGCGGCCGCCACGATCATCTCCATCGTCGGGGACGTCCGGCGCTTCCCCAACGCCGATCACTTCGCTTCGTTCACCGGCACCGCACCCGTGGCCGCGTCGTCGGGCGAGAAGGTGCGCTACCGGCTCAACCTTGGCGGACAGCGGCAGATGAACAAGGTCCTGCACATCGCCGCGAGGGTTCAGACCAACATGCCCGGCAGCGCCGGCCGGGTCTACGTCAACCGCAAGGTCGACGAGGGCAAGACCCGTGCCGAGGCGATCCGTTCGCTCAAGCGTCACCTGTCCAACGTCGTCTATCGGGCGCTGCAGGCAGACCTGGTCGCGCATGAAGTGTCCGGGGAGGACATCCAGGCCGCGTAGGTCAGGCCGAAGCCGACAGAGACACTGGCCTGGGAATCATCAAGTCACTTCCCCGGACCAGCCCACCGTAACGCTCCTCGCGCCCGACGTCACCCGGCACCGGGCCTCCCGCCGCTGCGCCCGAACCTCGACCAGAACATGGCCTTGACAGAGACAGGGTTCGTACGAGCTACTCGTCGAGGCGGAGCCGCTCGAGCTGCTGGCCGGTCACGTCCG
>JBBDSX010000082.1:0-45008 GCA_040904725.1 Egicoccus sp. | reverse complement strand
ATGGAGCGCGCCATGGCCTGGGGCGTCGCCCTGGCCGTGTTCGCCTCGCTGTTCCTGCCCCTGTACTGGCTCATCGAGCCGGGGCGCATCAACCAGCGCGTCGACGAGTTCTACGAGCAGGACGTCGCGGCCGGTCGCGCCCTGTTCTCCGAGGCGTGCGCCTCGTGCCACGGCCAGGACCTCGGTGGCGGCTCCGCACCGCACCCCAACCAGGAGATCGAAGCGCCCTGGCCGGCCCCGTCGCTGAACAACATCGTCGCCCGCTACCAGGACTCCGAGGTCGTCGACGACGTCCCGCACTTCATGTACCAGACCATCGAGCAGGGCCGTGCCGGCACGCCGATGCCCGCCTTCGGGGTCGGTGAGGGCGGCCAGTACTCCGACCAGCAACTCGAAGCGATCCGGGCCTACATCCTGTCGGTGCAGACCGGCGAGGTCGGCGAGGTCGACGCCCAGGCCTTCGAGGGCGCGTCGGGCGAGGACATCTTCGGTGCCAACTGCGCCCGCTGCCACGGCGAGAACGGCGAGGGCTACGTCGGGCCGCAGTTGACCAACTTCTTCGAGCGTTACGGCGCCGTCGATGGTGACGACGACTCGTTCGAGCAGGCGCGCGCCGTCGCCCGCGACACGATCGTCAACGGCCGCCACATCCCGGGGAAGGCGCCCATGCCGCCGTTCGGGCAGGTGCTGACCGACGACGCCATCGAGGCCGTGATCGAGCACATCGAGGGCTTCCAGGAGACCGGCGGCCCCCGCTACGGCCAGATCGGCGGCGACCCAGAACCGGCCGCGGAGGATGACAACTAAATGACCGGCCTTCTCACGATGCTGTCGCCGTTCGTCGCGGTCGAACAGGCGATCCCGGCTTCCCACCCCGTCGCGCTGCTCGCCGTCCCGCTCGGGCTGCTGTTCTTCAGCGGCTCGGTCTACCTGCTGCTGTGGTCGAACTACGGCGCCCGCAAGGGCGGCGCCATCTACGGCGTGGCGTTCTTCGGCTTCGGACTGCTCATCGGGCTGTTCTGGTGGTTCGGCGGGCCGGGCATCCCGCCCTACCTCGGCATCACCCACTTCCCGGGTGGCGACAACACCCAGTTCGCCGAGGACTGGCTGCCGTTCGAACCCGGCTCGGAGCGCGCGGAGTTCGTCTCGGCCGACGACGGCGACGCTGAATTCGTGCCCATCGAGGAGTACCTCGGCCTGCAGGACCAGGCCGAGGAGGAGATCCTCGAGGACCCGGCCTACGCCAACCTCGCCGGCTCGACGTCCGCGGCCCTCGACGAGATGCGCGGCCAGTTCCTGCCCATCGACGACAACGGCGTCGCGCTGATCGGTGTCGAACGGCGCTCGGCCCTCGAAGACGAGGTCGCCGAGGTCCAGCCCGAGGACAGCGACCGCGGTAACCCGTTCTACACCGCCGAGGCCGTGGGCGATCCCGAGATCGCCGACGACCCCGAGACGGGCCTGCGCGTCCTGCGTGCCGAGTTCCAGACGTACGCCAACTTCGTCGACGCGGACGGCGTCCCGGTCGAGGCCGGCCCGATCGAGGTCGGCGAGCCCACCGAGTGGTTCGCGTTCTACGACCCCGGCATGCGGTGGCTGCCCTCCGCCGTCTGGACCATCGTGTCGCTGCTCGGCTTCCTGCTCAGCCTGTTCGCCCTCGACCGCCTCGAGTTCCGCGAGAAGCGGCTGCTGGCGGACCAGGTCGAAGAGCCCGAGGACCTCGCCGTCCCGATCGCCCAGTAACCACGTCTCAACGCTCCGCGCCCGTCGGTTCCTGCCGGCGGGCGCTTGGCGTTGTGCCCGTGACCGCGCCGGGGCCGCGCCCGCCTCGGTGGCCGAAAGGGAGTCCCATCCCCGCAGCCCGCGGGCGCCAGCAGACCGCCGGGCCGACGACCCGTAGCCCGGGGCGCGCGCTCGGGTTGGCAGTTTGCTTTGGGGGCGGGCACCCTCTGGGCAATCGTCTCCGTCGCCAGGAAACCTTGCGTGTCTCGGGTCGCTCGTCTGTCGCTGCTGCTCGTCCTGGCGCTCGTCGCCGCGGGCTGTAGCAGCGGTGGGAATGCGTCGGCGGCGTGTGACGAGACGGTGCCGGGGGTGCGCAGCGGGTTGTGCCCGATCCCGGAGGAGGACCGGGTCGCGGCGCCCACCGACGCGATGCCGGTGCTCGGCGAGGACGGCGGGGAGTTGTCCATCGCCGACCTGCGCGGTCGCGTGGTCGTGGTCAACTTCTGGGCGTCGTGGTGCGGGCCGTGCCGGGCCGAGCAGCCGCTGCTGACCGAGGCGTACGGGATGCTGCCCGAGGACGAGGTCGCGTTCCTCGGCGTCGACATCGAGGACGCCCGCACGAACGCGCTGGCACACCAGGACGAGTTCGCGATTCCCTATCCCAGCCTGTTCGACCCCGACAACGTCTACGCGTCCCGGTACGGCGGCGTCGGCGCGCGCACCATCCCGACCACGCTGTTCCTCGACGACCAGGGCCGCGTGGCCGTCCGGCTGTTCGGTTCACCCCGGGACGCGATCGAGGTGGTCGCGCTGGTCGAGGCCGTCGCCGCCTCCACCACGCCCGCATCCGCGGCGCCGGCGGGGCGGTAGCCCATGGCCGAGACCGTCCAGACCCTCGTCACCGACGCCAACGTCCTGGTCGCGGCGGCGATCGCGTTCACGGCCGGACTCGTGTCGTTCGCCAGTCCCTGCGTCGTGCCGCTCGTCCCCGGCTACCTGTCGTACATGACCGGACTGTCCGGGGAGGACCTCACCGACGGTGGGGCCCGGGCGAAGGGGCGGGTGGCGCTCGGCTCGGTGCTGTTCGTGGTCGGATTCGCCGTCCCCTTCGTGATGCTGGGCTCGTTCGTGGCGGCCTTCGACGTGCTCGCCCGCTCGACCACGGCCCGGGTCGTGATGGGCCTGATCGTGTTCTCGCTCGGCCTGCTCATGGCCAGCGGCCGACTGATGCGCGAGTTCCGCTTCATGGACCGTGCCCCGACCGGCGTGGCGTCGGCACCCGTGCTCGGCTTCGTGTTCGGCGTGGGCTGGACCCCCTGCGTCGGACCCGCACTGGGCGCGATCTTGACCATCGCGGCCGCATCGACCGACGGCGTCTCCGGCCGCGGCGCCGTCCTCGGCTTCGTCTACGCCCTCGGCCTCGGCGTGCCGTTCATCGTGTTCGGGCTGCTGTTCCGCCGGCTGTCGGGCACGCTCGACTTCCTCAAGCGCAACGCCCGGACGCTGCAGATCGCCGGCGGGTCGCTGCTCGCCCTGGTCGGCCTGGCCATCGCCAGCGGCGTGTGGGCACAGTTCATCCGGATGCTGCGCCCGCTCATCAACGGCTTCACGCCGCCGATCTGACCCAGCACCCTCCCGGGGCCCACCCCTCCGGCCACCCGATAGGTACGTTGCCGACGTGAGCCGCACCGACTCCGCCGCGCCTCCCGAGGCGAACCCGAAGGTCCGTCCCCCCCGCCGTGGCGGTGACGGGCCGCTGGGCTTTGTCCGCGACTCCGTCGTCATGGCCTGGCGCTGGCTCGTGCGCATGCGCACCGCGCTGTACCTGCTCGGCCTGCTCGGCCTCGAGACGTTGCTCGCCACGGTCGTCCCGCAGGAGCCCAACGTCGGGGCCACCGTCGACGCCTGGCGGACCGGCGAGGAGGGCCCGGGCACCCTCGTCGCCGGGCTGATCGATCTGGTCGGCGGGTTCGACGTCTACGGCTCACCGGCCTTCCTCGCGCTGCTCCTGCTGCTGTTCCTCAGCCTGACGGCCTGCCTGATCCCGCGCATCCGCGCCTGGGTCCGGCTGGTGCGCCACAGCCGGCCGCCGCTGACCCGCAACGCCGGACGCCAGGCCGTGGTCGCCCGGCTCACCACCGACCGCGACGTTGCCGAGGTCCACCAGGCCGCCGCCGACCTGCTTCAGGGCAAGCGGTGGCGGGTGCGCACCGAGGACGCCGCCACGACGAACAGCCCTCCTGCCCAGGTCGCCGCGGAAAAGGGGCTGTGGTCGCGCGAGGGCGGCAGCCTGCTGTTCCATCTCAGCTTCTACGTGCTGCTCGCCGCGATCGTCTTCGGGCAACTGCTCAGCTTCGAGGGACAACGCGCCGTCGTCGAGGGCGAGCGGTTCGCCGACACCCCGGTGTCGTACTGGACCTACCGCCCCGGGCGCTGGTGGAACGAGACCAGCCACTCGGGCTGGATCCTCGACCTCGACCAGTTCCACGTCGACTGGGTCCGCGACCCGCTCGCGCCGGGGGCCGGCCAGCCCACCCTGTTCCGTTCCGACGTCGAGGTGACCCGCGCGGACGGCACCACCGAGACCACCGTGATCGAGGGCAACCGACCCCTGGTCATCGACGGCATGAAGATCCACCAACTGGACTGGGGGTACGCACCACTCGTGCAGGTCGAGGTCGACGGCCAACTGGTCTACGAGGACTTCGTGACCGCCACGCTGACCGACGCCGGGCACTTCCGGGCGGCCATCAAGGCGCCTGCGGCGGACCCGGACATCGGCATGGACGTCTTCTTCTACCCCTACGCGCCCGACAACGAGGCGGGCGAGCCGGTTCCCACCGGCGCCCCGTTCGCCGACGCGCCGCTGCTGCTGTTCCAGCTGTTCCGGGGCGACCTGCAGCTCGGGCGGACCGCGCAGACCATCAACGAACTCGACACCTCGCAGCTCGACACGACCGGCGGCGCCTGGATCCGCGAGGGTGCCGAGGTCGACATGGGCGAGGGCGTCGTCGTCCGCTTCGTCGAACTGCGCCGCTGGGTCGGGTTCCAGGTCAGCGCCCGCCCGCAGATCCCCTACCTGTTGCTGGCCAGCGGCCTGCTGCTCGCCGGCCTCTGGCCCGCCCTGTACGCCTACCGCCGTCGCCTCTGGGTCGTGGCGGAGCGTCACCCCGGCGACGGGCATACCCTCGTCACGGTCGCGGGACGGGCCTTCCAGCGACCTCAGACCTTCGACGACGAGCACGCCGGATTCGTCGAACGCCTCGCCGACCGGCTCGACGCGTCGCCGCTCGACGCCGACGAGTCCTCGCCCGCAACATCCGTCGCCGCCCCCGCCGGGGACCAGGGACCTGGAGCCACGCCATGAGCACGGACCAGCTCGCCGATCTGTCGCGGGTGCTCTACAGCCCCGTCACGCTGCTGCTCTACATCAGCGCCGCCATCGTGTGCCTGTACTCGCTGACCACGCGGGTCGGGCTGGCGACGGGCCGGTCCGGCAAGGTCGCCGGCGCCAACCTCCAGCCCGTCGGTCTCGCACTCGCGTGGACCGCGGTCGGGGCCCACGTGGCCCACGAGGTCGTCCGGGGCCTGGCACAGAGCCGGCTGCCGCTGGGCAACATGTTCGAGTTCACGTCGCTGATGGCGCTCGTGCTCGCGGCCGGCGGCATGGTCTACCTCACCATCGTGCGCAAGCGGCCCGAACTGGTCGGGTTCGTCATGCTCGGTGCGGCGGTCGTGGTCGCCTCGGCGATGCTGACCTACGCCGCGCCCGGCCCGCTCATGCCGATCCTCGACACCTGGTGGCGCTCGTTCCACGTCTCGGTGATCGTGGCGTCCGCGGGCGTGTTCACGATCGGGTTCCTGTTCAACGGCCTGCACCTGCTGCGCGACACCGCCGAACGCGGCCTCGCCGAGGCGATCGGCAGCACGCCGTTGCCCGCGGGCGGTGCCGGGGAGGCATCCGACGGCCCCCTGGCGACCATGACTGCCGAGGAAGCCCTCGCCGGTCGCGTCGCCCCGGACGAGGACCACGACGGCACCGGCCTGCCCGTGGCCGCCGAGCGTGGCGCGATGCGTGCGGCCATCTCGCCGCTGCGGCTGGCCATCGGCACCTTCCTCGGCGCATCGACGGTCTCGTGGGTGTTCGTCGCGACGCCGACCGCGACGCTGGGCGACGGACTGACCCGGGCGCTCACGATCAACCTGACCCTGGTCGCCCTGGCACTGATCGCGCGCTGGTTCGTCCCGTTCCTGCCGCAGGCGTCGATCCTCGACGGGCTCGCCTACCGCACCATCGCTCTGGCGTTCTTCGGCTGGACCTTCGGCACGATCGCCGGCGCGATGTGGGCCGAGCAGAGCTGGGGCCGCTTCTGGGGCTGGGACCCCAAGGAGACGGCTGCGTTCCTCACCTGGATCGCCTACGCCGCCTACCTGCACGCCCGCGCGACGCGCGGTACACGTGGCCGCGGCGCCGGCTGGATCGGTCTCGGCGCGTTCGCCGTGCTGATGTTCACCTACTACGCGGTGAACCTGGTGTTCGTCGGCCTGCACTCCTACGCCGGACTCTCGTAGGCAACCGCGCGGGCACCGGCGCCGAACCACCCGGTGCAGGTCCGCCACCCGGCGTGACCGGCGAAGAGGTAGCGGTGGACGACGGAGCGACGCACGGCGACGGGCCGGCCCGTCGCCGCCTGCGCCCGGCGGCCGGTACCCCCGCGGCGACCGACGACGACCTGCTGCTCGAGGTCGCGCGCGGCGACCAGGCGGCCTACGAGCGCCTGTTCGACCGTGTCGCCGGCCAGGTCTACGGCGTGGTCCGTCGGGTCGTGCGCGACCCGTCCCAGTCCGAGGAGGTCGTCCAGGAGGTACTCGTGGAGGTGTGGCGGACCGCGACCAGGTTCGACCCGACGCGCGGGAGTGCCGGCACGTGGATCCTCACCATGGCCCACCGTCGCGCGATCGACCGGGTCCGCTCGGAGCAGTCCAGCCGTGACCGCACCCACCGCGTCGGCAGCAGCCAGCACCGCCGCGACTACGACGAGGTCGCCGAGCAGGTCGAGGTCGCCTTCGAACACGAGCAGGTGCGTCGCGCGCTCGGCAGCCTGACCGAACTCCAACGCGAAGCCGTCGAACTCGCCTACTACAGGGGCCACACCTACCGCGAGGTCGCCGAGCTGCTCGACACCCCGCTCGGCACCGTCAAGACGCGCATGCGTGACGGCCTGATCCGTCTCCGCGACGCCCTGGGGGTCGCCACATGACTGCCGACATCCACACCCTGACCGGCGCCTACGCCGCCGACGCCCTCGACGACGAGGAGCGCCGATTCTTCGAGCGCCACCTCGACGACTGCGGGGCGTGTGCACAGGAGGTCGCGGAACTGCAGGCGACCACCGCGCGACTCGGCGCCGCCGTGGCCGTCCCGCCGCCCCCGGACCTGCGCGCGCGGGTGCTGGCCGAGGTCGAGCGCACCCGTCAGGACAAGCCCCGGATGTCGCCGGGGCGCGGCGGACGGCCGTCGTGGACCGGTCGGCTGGCGCCCGTCGCGGCGGCGTTCGCCCTGCTCGTGGTCGGCGCCGGTGCGGTCGTCGGCTACTACCAGGGGCAGATGGGCGCGCTCGAGGAACGCCAGGCGCGGGTCGACGAGGTCATGGCCGCGCCGGACGCCCGCATGGTCGAGAGCCACGGCGAGGACGGCGCGATGGCGCGGGCCGTCGTGTCGCCGAGCATGGGCGAGGCGGTCCTGGTCGTCGACCGCATGGCCCCCGCCCCCAGCGAACACACCTACGAGTTGTGGCTCATCGACGACGACGGCGCCACCCCTGCGGGCATGTTCGACATCGGCGACACCGGCCGGACGACCCAACTGCTCAGCGGCGACTTCGACGGCGCCTACGCGATCGGCGTCACCGTCGAGCCCATGGGCGGCTCCCCCGAGCCGACCAGTGACCCGGTCATGATGCTCGAACTGGGGACGTGACCCCGTCCGTCACTGGACCAGCAGCTTGACGGCCGCGCGCGGGAGCTTGCCCATCGCGTCCCGCGGCAGCGCATCCACGACCACCAGGTCGCGGGGCGCATAGGCCGGCGGCCACTCGAGCCGGACGTGGTCGCGCAACATCTCGAGCGACGGCGGGTGGTCCGCGTCGCGTGCCACGATCACGGCGACCACGGCCTCGCCCCACTCGGCGTCCGGCCGTCCCGCCACGGCCGCGTCGCGAACCTGTGGATGTGACCGCAACGTGGCGGCCACCCCGGCGGCGGGCACCTTCATGCCGCCCGACACGATCACGTCGTCGATCCGTCCCGCGACCTCGAGCCGGCCATCGGCATCGAAGTGGCCGTGGTCCCCGGTCGCGAACCAGCCGTCCTCGCCCACGACGGGGACCGTGCCCCGGCGTGTGCGGTAGCCCGCGGCCAGGGTGGCGCCCCGGACCCGGATCCGCCCGTCGTCGGCCACCTCGACCTCGACGCCGTCCAGCGGTGCCCCGTCGTAGATGCAGCCGCCCGCGGTCTCGGTCATCCCGTAGGACACCACGACGTTCGCGCCGGCCTCGCGGGCGGCCTCGAGCAGGTCGGGCTCGGCGCGTGCCCCGCCGAGCAGGATCGTGCGGAAGCGGGCGAGGTCGGCGCCGGCATCGACCAGCCGTCGCAGCTGGGTCGGCACCAGCGACACGTGTGCGGCGTCGGCGTCGGCGAGGTCCGATTTCCCCCCGGGGCCCACCCCTCCGGGGCCGGCCGCGACCGCGGGCTCGGTGCCGAGCGCCCGGGAGCGGAGCACGACCTGGATGCCGGCGACGTGGTGGACGGGCAACGTCAGCAGCCACCGTTCACCTTCGCGGCAGTCCAGCCGTTCGAGGCTGGCCGACACCGAGGCGCGCAGCGCGTCGTGGGTCAGCACGACGCCCTTGGGCTCGCCGGTCGACCCGGACGTCGGCACGACCAGCGCAGCCCCGTCGTCGATCTCGGGCGCGTCGGCGAGCGGCTCGTCGACGAGTTCGCCCGCCGCGTCGAGGTGGCGCAGCACCGCGGGACGTAGCGCCCGCAGGGTGCGCTGCACCGTGGCCTCCGGGGCCGAGGCGGGGATCGGCAACACCGCGTCCCCGTCGCCCCACACGCGGTCGAGTTCGGCCACGAACGACTCGGGCGGCAGCCGCAGGGCGACCAGGCGGGCGGGCACGTCGGACCTCCATGACGCGTCGGGCGGGCGTCGCGTCGGTGTTAGCGTAGGCCGGGCTGCCCAGGCGTTTTCACGTGAGGACGAACGTGGTCTCGGAACTGTTCGACGCGAGCCGCTGGCGTGTGGTCCAGGGCTTCGACTTCACCGACATCACCTACCACCGCGAGGTCGGCCCTTCCGGTGATCGCGGCACGGTCCGCGTCGCGTTCGACCGTCCGGAGGTCCGAAACGCCTTCCGGCCGCACACCGTCGACGAGCTCTACCGCGCCCTCGACCACGCCCGCATGACCCCCGACGTCGGCTGCGTGCTGCTGACCGGCAACGGGCCGTCGGCGAAGGACGGCGGCCGGGCGTTCTGCTCCGGCGGTGACCAGCGCATCCGCGGCCGTGACGGCTACCGCTACGCCGAGTCGGAGTCGCCCGGGATGGTGGGCTCCGGGGGAGGTCCCGAGACGATCGACCCCGCCCGCGCCGGATGGGTGGGCTCCGGGGGAGGAGTAGGCCGGCTGCACATCCTCGAGGTCCAGCGCCTGATCCGCACCATGCCCAAGGCCGTGGTGTGCGTCGTGCCCGGCTGGGCCGCCGGCGGCGGCCACTCGCTGCACGTGGTGTGCGACCTCACCATCGCCAGCCGCGAACATGCCCGGTTCAAGCAGACCGACCTCGACGTCGCCTCGGTCGACGGCGGCTACGGCTCGGCCTACCTCGCCCGCCAGGTCGGCCAGAAGTTCGCCCGCGAGATCTTCCTGCTCGGCGACACCTACACCGCCGACGACGCCCAGCGCATGGGCATGGTCAACCGGGTCGTCGACCACGCCGACCTCGAGACCGTCGCGCTCGAGCTCGCCGCCACCATCAACGGCAAGTCGCCCACGGCGCTGCGCATGTTCAAGTTCGCCATGAACCTCGCCGACGACGGACTGATGGGCCAACAGGTGTTCGCCGGCGAGGCCACCCGCCTGATCTACATGACCGACGAGGCGCAGGAGGGCCGCGACGCCTTCCTCGAGAAGCGCGACCCCGACTGGTCCGCCTTCCCGTACCACTTCTGATGAACGCGTATGTCGAAGCGGCGCGGCCGCGGACGTTGCCGGCGGCCGTGGCGCCGGTGCTGGTCGGCACGGCCGCGGCGGCGACCCCGCTCGGCGAGGTGTCGTGGCTGCGGTTCCTGCTGGCCCTGCTGGTGGCCCTCGCGCTCCAGGTCGCGGTCAACTACGCAAACGACTACTTCGACGGCGTCAAGGGCGTCGACACGGCGGATCGCATCGGCCCACGACGGGCCGTCGCGGCCGGGCTCGTCACCCCCGGCGCGATGAAGCGGGCGATGGCCGTCGCTCTGGTCGTTGCCGGCCTGGCCGGCATCGGCCTGGCCGCGCTGGCCGGCTGGGAACTGCTGGTCGTCGGCATCGCCGCGATGTTGGCCGCGCTCGGCTACAGCGGCGGCCCGAAGCCGTACGCGTCGGCCGGGCTCGGCGAGGTGTTCGTGTTCGTCTTCTTCGGCCTGGTCGCCACGGTCGGGTCGGCCTATGCCCAGGATGGGACCATCACCCTGGTCCCCGTCCTGGCCAGCCTGCCGATGGGCTTCCTCGCGACCGCGCTGCTGGTCGTCAACAACCTGCGTGACATCCCGACCGACCGCGAGGCCGGGAAGGTCACCCTCGCCGTCCGGCTCGGCGAGGCCCGCACCCGGACCCTGTACGTGACCCTGGTCGTCGCGGCCTACGCGATCCTCGTGGTGCTGCTGTTCGTGACCCGTGAGACCTGGGTGCTGCTGCCGCTGATCAGCGTCATGTTCACCTGGGAGGGCGTCATGCGGGTCCGTCACGCCCCTCTGGGGCAGATTCCCGGCGACCCGCGCTCGGGACGACGCCTCATCGAGGCGCTCGAGCACACCGCCAAGGGGCAACTGGCGTTCGCGGTGCTGTTCGCCGTCGGCCTGGTGCTCGCCGCCGACGCTTCCCGGGCAGCGGGACCATGAGCCAGGTCACCGCCCTGCGCGCGTTCGTGGTCCCGATGCGGCTGCGCTTCCGGCGCGTGACCACCCGCGCCGGGGTGTTGTTGCAGGGCCCCGCCGGCTGGGGCGAGTTCTCGCCCTTTCCCGACTACGGGCCCGCCTACGCATCGCGGTGGCTCGCCGCGGCCCGGGAGGCGGCCACGGTCGCCTTCCCCGACCCGGTGCGTGACCGCGTACCGGTCAACACCACCGTGCCCGCCGTCACGCCCGGGCAGGCGCACGACCTCGCGGCCGCCAGCGGCTGCACCACCGCGAAGGTCAAGGTCGCCGAGACCGGCCAGGACCTCGCCGACGACCTCGCACGGGTGTCGGCGGTCCGCGATGCGCTGGGTCCGCACGGGCGCATCCGTGTCGACGCCAACGCGGCCTGGGACGTCGAGTCGGCGGTGCTCGCGATCACCCGCCTCGACCGCGCCGCCGGTGGCCTCGAATACGTCGAACAGCCCTGCGCCACCCTCGAGGAGATGCGCGAGGTCCGCCGTCGCGTCCCGGTCCTGCTGGCCGCCGACGAGTCGGTCCGCACCGCCGAGGATCCGCTGCGCGTCGCCGGCCTCGACGCCGCCGACATCGTGGTCGTCAAGGTGCAGCCGCTCGGCGGGGTCCACCGCGCCCTCGAGGTGATCGACGCGGCCGGACTGCCGGCCGTGGTCTCGTCCGCCCTCGAGACCTCGGTCGGGCTGGCCGCCGGGGTGGCGCTCGCCGCGGCGTTGCCCGACCTGCCCCATGCCTGCGGTCTCGGCACCGCCACGCTGCTGGCCGCCGACGTCACCGACCGACCCCTGGTGCCCGACGGCGGGTACCTGCCCGTGCGCCGCGTGGTTCCGGACCCGGCGATGCTCGACCAGGCCGCGCCCGGTCCCGAGCAGACCCTGGCGTTGTTCGAGCGGATGCAGGCGGCCGCGGCCCACCTCGGCGACCCTGCCGGACCGGAGGAGGGCTAGATGGAGACGGCAGCGAATCCCTCGCACGCCCTGGCGCTCGTCCTGGTCGACGAACTCGCCCGGGGCGGGACCACCGACGCCGTGCTCGCGCCGGGATCGCGGTCGACGGCGCTGGCCATGGCACTGCACGACGACCCGCGGATCCGCCTGCACGTCGAGATCGACGAGCGTTCCGCCGGCTTCCTCGCCGTCGGCCTGGCCCGCGCCACCGGCCGGCCGGCGCCGGTGGTGGTCACCAGCGGCTCCGCCGTCGCGAACCTGCACCCGGCCGTCGTCGAGGCCGACACCGGCCACGTGCCCCTGGTGCTGTTGACCGCCGACCGGCCGCCCGAACTGCGCCACACCGGCGCCAACCAGGCCATCGACCAACTCGGCATCTTCGGCCGTGGCCTGCGCTGGTTCGTCGAGATGGGCGTGCCCGAGGACCGGCCGGGCGCCGTTGCCTACTGGCGTGCCACGACCTGTCGGGCCCTGGCCGAGGCGGGCGGCCTGTCCGGCCCGCCGGGACCCGTGCACGTCAACCTCGCCTTCCGCGAGCCGACTGTGCCGCTGACCGACGACGGACGCACCGCCGCCGACCGCGCCTTCGCGCAACCGCTCGACGGCCGCAGCGGCAACCGCCCCTGGACCGTGGTCGACCGCGCCCCTCGCCATGCTCCGGCGGCCGAACTCGAGTCCCTCGCCGCCCGTATCGCCGGTGTCGAGCGCGGCCTGGTGGTCGTCGGCCAGACCGCCGCGTCCGTCGCGCCCGTGCTCGACCTCGCCCGCGCCGCCGGCTGGCCCGTGATCGCCGAGCCGGCGTCGAACGTGCGCACGGGTGGGCAGGTCGTCGCCGCCGCCCACCACCTGCTCGGCCATCCCGGCTTCGCCTCGGCGCACCGGCCCGACATCGTGGTGCGGATCGGACGCACCGGCCTGTCGCGCAACCTGGCCGCTCTGCTGGGCGCCGACGTCCCGCAACTGCTGATCGACCCGCACGGGGCGTGGCACGACCCCGAACGCGCCGTCGGGGAGTTGTTGGTCGCCGACGTCGCGCTCACCGCCGCGGCCCTGCGCGAGCACCTCGCCGTCCCCGCCGGATCGGACTGGGCCGACCGTTGGTTCGCCGCCGACCGCCGGGTCCGCGCCGCGATCGACGCACTCCTCGACGCGGGCGACGCGCCGACCGAGCCGAGGGTCGCCCGCGACCTCGCCGCCGGTCTGCCCGACGGCACCACGCTGGTCGTCGCGTCCTCCATGCCGGCACGCGACCTCGACCAGTTCCTCGCGCCGCGCGACGGGCTGCGGGTCGTGTCCAACCGCGGCGCGTCCGGCATCGACGGCTTCGTCTCCACCGCGCTCGGGGTGGCGCTGGCGGGGGAGCGGCCGACCGTCGCGCTGTCGGGCGACCTGTCGCTGCTGCACGACGCCAACGGCTTCCTGCTCTCGCCGGATGCGCCCCGGGTCGACCTGCCGATCGTGGTGGTCGACAACGACGGTGGCGGCATCTTCTCGTTCCTGCCGCAGCGCCGGTTCGAGGCCTCCTTCGAGCGCGTCTTCGGTACCCCGCACGGCCGCGACCTCGCCGACCTCGCCCGCCTGCACCGGCTCGGGTACGCGTCCGTCGACCGCGCCGAGGACCTCGTGCCCGCCGTCGAGCGCGCGCGCGAGGCTGGCGGCATCCACCTCGTCCACGTGCGCACCGACCGTGACGCCAACCTGGCGCTGCACCGGCGCGTCACCGCCGAGGTCGCCACCGTGCTGGACGCGTCGCCTCGGGCGCGGGGCGCGGAAGAACCCGCGTGACCGTGCCGGTCCCGGACGCGCCGTGGACCTCGGCGGCCTGGGTATCCGGCCCTTCGACGCCTACCTCGGCGCCGGCCAGGTCGAAGGGTTCGACCGCGTGTCGACGAGTACGTCGCCGGGGCCCATGGGCTGCCCGCACGCGGCGCACACGGTGACGGCGTGGGTGGTCGCGCCGCAGTCCTCGTGCACGATCGCAACCGGCACGCCATGCTCGACCAGTGAGGCCAGGCGCGTGGTCAGGACGTTTCGGGCGATGCCGAGGTCGCGCGTGAAGTCCTCGAAGCGGCGGGGGCGTCTCCATCCCCGCCTGGCCCGGCGGCCGCTCGCGGCCCTGTGGTTCACCCCGTGGGTGCTCCGAGCGCGCTGGCGCTGCCGACCCGCCTGGCCGACGAACTCGGCCGCATGCTCGAGGCCCGGTTCGGTGCCGACGTCTGGGACGAACTCGACGGCGACCACGTCGTGCCGGGCCTGCGGGCCGCCGGTCTGGTCGTCCATGACCGTGGTGACGACGAGGTGCCGCTCGAGGATGGTCGCGCGATCGCCGCGGCCTGGCCGGGCGCGCGGCTCGAGGTGACCGCCGGTCTCGGGCACCGCCGCGTCCTGCGCGACCAGCGCGTCCGCGGTGACCCGCACGAATGGGTCAGGCGGTGGGGTCCTCGCCGAGTGCCGCCTGCATGGCGAGCAGCTTCAGGCGCGTCTCCTCGAGCTCGGCCTCGGGCAGCGAGTCGGCCACGATGCCGACGCCGGCGAACAGCCGTGCGCGGGCGCCGTCGAGTTCGGCGCAGCGCAGCGCGATACCCCACTCGCCGTCGCCGTCGCGGTCGGTCCAGCCGACCGGGGCCGCGTAGCGGCCACGCTCCAGCCCCTCGAGTTCGGCGATCATCGCGACGGCCCGATCCCGCGGTGTGCCGCCGACCGCGGCCGTCGGGTGGAGCCCCGCGACGATCTGCAGGGCCGTCACGTCGTCCGACAACGTCCCGCTGAACGTCGTCGCGAGGTGCTGGACGTTGTCGAGGCGCAGCAGGCGTGGCGTGTCGTCGTGGCGCAGATCGGCGGTGATCGGTGCGAGTACCTCGCGGACGGAGTCGGCCGCGTAGCGGTGCTCGGCCTGGTCCTTGGCCGAGTCGAGCAGCGCGGCCCCGAGCGCGGCGTCCTCGGCCTCGTCGGCGCTGCGCCCGGTCGTCCCGGCGAGCACGCGCGAGACGACCTCCCGGCCGCGGCGCGAGAGCAGCAGTTCCGGGGTCGCCCCGACGAAGCCGTCCACGACGAACGTGTGGCAACTCGGGAAGCGGGCGTTGAGTCGGCGGGCGAGGTCGGCCGCGTCGAACGGCTGCTCGGACCACACGGCGTGGTCGCGGGCCAGCACGACCTTCCCGGCCTCGCCACCGTGGATGCGCTCGACGGCGGCGGCCACCGCCTCGAGCCAGTACAGGTCGGGCTGAGACGACCCGGCGAAGCGGGCCCGGTCGCGTGCGGGGTCGGGGAGCGCGGCATCCGGCGCGGGAACGTCCGCGACCGGCGGCAGGTCGCCGCCCACCGGGTCGACGCGCGTCAGCCACGTCCGTCCGTCGCGCCGGCCGACCAGCACGCGCGGGACCACCAGCAGCGAGCCCGGGGCCGCGTCGGTGAACGCGAACGTGCCGAGTCCGACCAGGCCGCTACCGACGGCGTCGACCTCGTCGACCACCTCGACGTCGAGGTCGGCCAGGGCGCGCTCGGCCGCGGCGAAGCGCCCGGCGCCCGGACCGGGGGCGAAGCCGGCGGCGACACCCCAGGCGACCATCCCCTCGTCACCCGGTGCGGAGGCCGCCGCCGGGGTCCGTACCCAGGCGAGCGCGTCCGCGGGGCCACGCCCGTCCACCCCACGGGGCAGCAGCGACAGCAGCGGCCGCTGCTCGTCGATCTCCACCGACCTCGCCCGGAATCTCATACGGGATCGGGTCCCCCGTCTCGCTCGCTTCGCTCGCTCGTTGCCCCCCGATCCGGCTCGGGGTCGGCTGCGAGAGCGGCGGGGACGCGGCGGGCGGCCTCGTGCAGGACCCGTCGGCGGACGTGATGGGCCACCAACCGCTCGGTCGCGGGCAGCATCAGTTCGTACGCGGTCACGAGGCGGTCCGCGGCCTCGGCCTCGCTGGCCGAGGTCCCACGCACCGGGTCGCGTACGAAGCGCAGGAACGCGTCGACGGCGGCGGTCGCGACCTCGGCCACGGCGGCGTCGGTCCGGCGCGCGAGGTCGAGCAGTTCACCCAGTGGCAGCCCGGCCTCGAGCAGCGTCAGTCCCGCCCGCACGGCGGCCACGTCGGCCGCCGAATAGCGCGCCACGCCCTGCTCGTCGACGTGGTGGGGGAGCAGCAGGCCGGTGCGGGCGACCGCGTCGAGCAGGGTGCGGCCGGCCCCGACCTGGGCCGCGACGTCGTCGAGGTCGAACGGCGCCTCGAGGTCGTCCCCTGCATCCAGGGGTGCCGGGGGACGGACGACGGCCTCGGCCAGCGCGGCGTCGGGGGTGTCGAGGTCGCGGTCGGCCGTCATCGTCCATCTCCGGGGGCTTGTCACCCGCAGGCTACGGTGCGCGGCGGACACCGCATGGACAGGCGACATCCGTGACCACCCCCGAGGCCGCCGGCCCGACCCGGCAGGCCGCCGACGCGTTGCCGGCCGCCGGCCGCGAGGGCAAGGACGCTGCCCTCGTCCAGGCCATGTTCGACAAGGTCGCCCCCCGCTACGACCTGGCGAACGCCGCGCTCTCGCTCGGCCAGGACGCCCACTGGCGCCGCGTCACCGCCGGCGCCGCCGAACCCCGCTCGGCCCACGTGCTCGACGTCGCCGCCGGCCCCGGCAACGTGGCGGTCGAACTGCTCGCCCAGGGTGCGGCGCACGTCACGGCGCTCGACCTGTCGTTCAACATGCTGGCCGAGGGGGCGCGGCGCGGCCACGCCGGGATCACCTGGGTCAACGGCGACGCCCAGGCCCTGCCGTTCCCCGACGCCACCTTCGGTGCCGTGACGATCTCGTTCGGGCTGCGCAACGTCCCCGATCCCGAGGCCGCCCTGCGAGAGTTCGCCCGCGTCACCCGGCCCGGCGGGCGCGTGGTGGTGTGCGAGTTCGCCAACCCGACCTGGGGGCCGTTCCGCGAGGTCTACCGGCGCTACCTCGTCGGTGCCCTGCCCGCGATGGCACAGGTGGTCTCGTCGTCGCCCGCCGCCTACCGCTACCTCGCCGACTCGATCCTGGCCTGGCCCGACCGCCGCACCGTGGCCGACTGGATCGGCGCCGCCGGCTTCGACCGCGTCCAGGTCAAGGACCTCGCCGGCGGCATCGTGGCCGTCCACCGCGGCTACCGCGCGTGAGCACGGGCTGTGGCCGGATCCGCGGTGGCGCGCTCGTCGTGCTGACGGCGCTCGCGCTGTCGAACTGTTCGTCCCCCGACCCCCAGGCACGCCTGCGCGAGGCGGCCGACGCGACCTTCGACGACGCGTTCTCGTTCACCGTCGAGATCACCGGCGATGCGAATGCTCCGGTCGGTGTCGAGGTGGCCGGTCTGCTCGATGGTGCCGGACTGCGTGGCACGCGCGATGCGGCGGGTGCGGTGGCCGTGGCGTACGAGATCGGTGCCTCGGCCCCGCTGTTCGAGATCCGGACCGGCGCCGACGGCGGGCCGCTGCTGCGCATGGGCATGGCGGACCTGCTCGGCGCCGATTCCGGTGGGGTGGGCTCCGGGGCAGAATCCGGTGCCGACCCGGAGACGGTGGTCGGCCCCCTCCTCGACGAGCGGGGCGTCACCGGCGAGCAGCGTGCGGCGCTGCTGGCCGGGTTCGTCGGCGACTGGATCGAACTCGAGGACGTCGAGGCGCTCGGCGCCCTTGCCCCCGGCGGGGCGCCCCCCGGCGCCGGTGACGAGGCGGCCGAGGACCCCATGGAGGACGCCGACTGGCGCGACGCGATCGCCGTCACCCACGTCGCCGAGGACGGCGAGATGGTCACCTACACCGTGCAGGTCGACGTCGAGGCGCTCCGGCAGGCCCTGACCGTGCGCATCGGCAGCCCGCTGCTCGGGCCGCAGGTGCCGGCCGAGGCGCCCGGGACGGTCACCGTGGTCGACGGGCGCGTGCACGCCTTCGACGTCGACCTCGGCGCCGACGACGCGGCCACCGATGCCATGCTCGAGGTGAGGCTCGACGATCACGGCACGGCCGAGGTCGCGGCGGCGCCCGAACCGGTCGCGCGCGTGTCGACCGCCGACCTCGCCGCGCTCGTCGAGGTCCTGCAGTCGTCCCCCTGAACCGGGGGCGACCGCACCGGACGATCCGATCCGATCCGCAGCGTCCGAGGCCCGATCATGACCCGGGGGCGACTGGCTAGACTGAGGCCCTTGTGAAGGTGTTCACGAGCCAGCCCGGGGACGACGCGTGGACCGTGCCGTCCGCGAACGCCCCGGCCGTTGTCTCCCCCGGAGCCCACCAATCCCGGGGCGCCCACCGTCCGCGCGCGAGGAGTCGGCGATGACCCGCGATGCCACCGGCCAGCCCGTCGGGGGCGGCGCGCGGCACGGTGCCGAGCTGCCCGCGTCGACCCATGCCGACGTGGTCGTCGTCGGCGCCGGTCCGGGCGGTGCCACCGCAGCCGCCCACCTCGCCGGGCTCGGCCGCGACGTCGTGCTGCTCGAGAAGGACGTGTTCCCCCGCGACAAGGTCTGCGGCGACGGACTCACGCCGCGCGTGATCAAGGAACTGCTCGACCTCGGACTCGTCGACGAGGCCCACGGACGTGTCGACGGCTGGGCGACGCAGAAGGGCCTGCGCATCCACGGTGGACACACCGTCATGGAACTGCCCTGGCCCGACCTCGACGACTGGCCGGGCTGGGGCGCGACCGCGACCCGCAAGGTCTTCGACGAGACGGTGGCCCGTCTCGCGCAGCGGCGCGGTGCACGACTGCACGAGGGCGTCGCGGTGACCGGACCCGTGTGGCGCGACCCGAGCGAGTCCCGGGTGGCCGGCGTGCGCTGGCGCGACGCCGACGACCGCGAAGGGGTCGTGCACGCGCCCGTCGTGATCGCCGCCGACGGCGCCAGTGGCAGCCTCGCCCGTGCCCTCGGCGTCAAGCGGCGCGAGGACCGGCCCATGGCCGTGGCCGCGCGCACCTACTACCGCTCGAGCCGCTCGGACGATCCCTGGATCAGCTCGTTCCTCGACCTGCGAGACGGCGAGGGCGACCTGCTGTCGGGCTACGGCTGGATCTTCCCGCTCGACGACGGAACCCTCAACGTCGGACTCGGTCTGCTGTCGACCTCGAAGGAGTTCCAGGGCGTCAGCTACCGCAAGCTGCTGCAGTCGTGGGCCGGCGGGTTGGCCGACGAGTGGGAGACCACCGAGCAGACCCGCACGGACGCGATCCGCTCCGGGCCGATCCCCATGGGCTTCAACCGCACGCCGTTGCACCAGCGCGGTGTGCTGCTCGTCGGCGACTCGGGCGGCATGGTCAACCCGTTCAACGGCGAGGGCATCAGCTACGCCATGGAGGCCGCCCGCCTCGCTGCCGAGGTCGTCGACGGCGCCCTCACGACCAGGCGCACGGCCGACCTCGACGCCTACGACGCCGAACTGCGTCGCCGGTGGGGCGGCTACTACACGCTCGGCAAGGTCTTCGCCGAACTGGTCGGTCACCCGGCGGTCATGCACGTGTGCACCGAGTACGGCATGCCCCACCGCCCCCTGATGGAGTTGGTGCTCAAGCTGATGGCGCACCTGACCGACGCACGGCCCTCCGACACCAAGGACGTGATCATCAACACCCTGCAACGCCTGGCGCCGGCGGCATGACCTACGCCACCAACGCCACCCGGCGCGCGATCGTTCGGCCCCGTGCGGCTGACCGGCGCGTACCTTGCGGGGTTCGCGCGGCCACCCCTACCGTTGGCGCTTCCTGGGGGTCGCCGTCCCCCATGCGCTGCATGCACCCGGCCGAGGTCGGGCCGGACGCCGAAAGGGACTGACGTGCTCGCCGACTACTTCCCGGTCCTGCTGTTGTTCGCCATCGCCGCCGTCTTCGCGGCGGGGGGCGCCTTCGCCAGCGCACTGCTCGGGCCAAAGCGGCCCAACCCCACCAAGCTCGGCGCCTACGAGTCCGGCAACGAGCCCCTGGCCAAGATCAAGGGCACCCGCTTCACCGTGAAGTTCTACATGGTCGCGATGCTGTTTCTGATCTTCGACGTCGAGGCGGTCTTTCTCTACCCGTGGGCGGTCGTCTTCCGCGACCTCGGCTGGTTCGGCATGGCGCAGATGGGCATCTTCGTGGTGATCCTCGGCGTGGCCTTCGTCTACGAACTCGGCCGTGGAGGTCTCGAATGGGACTAGAGAGCAAGCTCCCCAACGGCATCCTGCTGACGAACCTCGAGAAGTTCGTCAACTACGGCCGTTCCACCTCGATGTGGCCCGCCACGTTCGGGCTCGCCTGCTGCGCCATCGAGATGATGGCGGCCGGCGGTCCGCGCCACGACCTGGCCCGCTTCGGCATGGAGGTCTTCCGCGCGTCGCCGCGGCAGGCCGACCTGATGATCGTCGCGGGACGACTGTCGAACAAGATGGCCCCCGTGCTGCGGCGCATCTACGACCAGATGTCCGACCCCAAGTGGGTCATCTCGATGGGCGTGTGCGCCACTAGCGGCGGGATGTTCAACAACTACGCCCTCGTCCAAGGCGTCGACCACGTCGTCCCGGTCGACATGTACGTGCCCGGCTGCCCCCCGCGGCCCGAGATGCTGATGGACGGCATCCTCAAGCTGCATGCGAAGGTCCGAGGCGAGGAATTCGCGGACAAGACGGCGCGCTCATGAGCGGTCTCGAAGGATCGGACATGAGCGACAACACTCCGCTCAGCGGCCGCGTCGGCACGGACGTGCCGGCGCCCGGCCACGGCACCGACGGCGAGTCGCTGACCATCGAGCAGTTGCGCGAGCAGCTGACCGGGCGGTTCGGCGACCTCGACCACGACGTCCACCGCGGTGAGCTGACCGCGTTCGTCGCCCCCGAACAGCTGCTCGACGTGCTGGCGTTCTGTCGCGACGAGTTGTCCTGCGAACTGCTCAGCGACCTGTCGGCGGTGCACTGGCCCGCCGGCGACCACGTCATCGAGCGCCAGGTGTCGACCACCGGGTGGCCCGAGTACCGCGTCTCGCGCGACCAGGGCGTCATCGAGGTCAGCTACATCGTGCGCTCGGTCCGCCGCAACCACGTGCTGCGCGTGTCGGTCGCGACCCCCGACGACGCCGCCAGCCTGCCCTCGGCGACCTCGCTGTACCCCACGGCGAACTTCCACGAGCGCGAGGTCTACGACCTGTTCGGCGTCGAGTTCACCGGGCACCCGAACCTGATCCGGATCCTGATGCCCGACGACTGGCTCGGGCATCCCCAGCGCAAGGACTACCCGCTGGGCGGCGTCGACGTCGAGTACGTGGGCGACAAGTTCATCCCGCCCCCGCACGAGCGCAACCTCCGCGAGGTGGTCGAATGAGCGTCTCACACGAGCCGACCGCCGAACCCGGCAACGAGCTGTGGGTCGACGGCGCCGACTGGGAAACCGTCACCGACGCGATCGAGGACGACACCCTCACGGTCAACATGGGGCCACAGCACCCGTCGACCCACGGCGTGCTGCGCCTGGTGCTCGAACTCGACGGCGAGACGGTGCTCAAGGTCACCCCGATCGTGGGCTACCTGCACACCGGCATCGAGAAGAACGCCGAGTACCGCACCTGGGTGCAGGGCTCGACCTTCGTCACGCGCATGGACTACGTCGCCCCGCTGTTCAACGAGTGGGTGTACTGCATGGGCGTCGAGCGCCTGCTCGACATCGAGGTGCCGGAACGCGCCCAGGCCGTCCGCGTGATCATGTCCGAGTTCAACCGCATCTCGAGCCACCTCGTGTGGCTGGCGACCGGCGGCATGGAGCTCGGCGCGACCACCGTCATGACCAACGGCTTCGGCGCCCGCGAGCACATCCTCGACCTGTTCGAGTCGCAGTCGGGCCTGCGCATGAACCACGCCTACTTCCGGCCCGGCGGCCTGGCCCAGGACGTCACCGACGACTTCGTCGAACGCTGCGAGTCGCTGCTCGAGTACCTGCCCAAGAAGATCCAGGAACTCGAGGACCTGCTCACCAAGAACGCCATCTTCCAGGACCGCTTCATCGGCATCGGCGTGCTGACCGCCGAGGACGCGCTCGGCTTCGGTGTGACCGGTCCGCTGCTGCGCGCCGCGGGCGTCCCCCACGACCTGCGCAAGTCGCAGCCGTACTCGGGCTACGAGCAGTACGAGTTCGACGTGCCGACCGAGACCGCCGGCGACTCCTACGCGCGCTACCTGGTGCGCGTGGCCGAGATGTACGAGTCGCTGCGCATCATCCGTCAGGCCCTCGACACGCTGCCCGGCGGCGACGTCATGGTCGCCGACAAGAAGATCCGCTGGCCCTCTCAGCAGGCGCTCGGCCCCGACGGCATCGGCAACGACCCCGACTACATCCGCCACATCATGGGCGAATCGATGGAGTCGCTGATCAACCACTTCAAGTTGGTCACCCAGGGGTTCACCGTGCCGGCCGGCCAGGTCTACACCGCCGTCGAGAGCCCGCGCGGCGAACTCGGCTGCGCCCTGACCTCCAACGGCACCAACAAGCCCTACCGCGTACACGTGCGCGACCCTTCGTTCGTCGGGTTGCAGGCGGTCGACCACCAGAGCCGCGGTCACGGGATCTCCGACGTGATCGTCGTGGTCGCCAGCCTCGACCCGATCATGGGCGGCGTCGACCGATGAACGAGTCCGACCGCTGACGGCCGTCCCCGAACACCACCATCGCCCCGAGGAGCACGTACCCGTGCCCATCTCCGACACCACGCGTGAGGAAGCGCACCGCCTGGCCAGGCGGTATCCCGTCGCGCGCTCGGCGCTGCTGCCGATGCTGCACCTCGTCCAGTCCGACGAGGGCCACGTCACCGAGGACGGCGTCGCGCTGTGCTCCGAACTCCTCGGGCTGACCAAGGCCGAGGTCGGGGCGGTGGCGACCTTCTACACCATGTTCAAGCGTGAACCGGTCGGCGACTACCTGCTGTCCGTCTGCACCAACCCGACCTGCAAGATCGCCGGCGCACAGACGATCTACGAGGACTATGTCGAACGCTGCGGCGGGGCGCACCACACCGACGAAGGGTCCGGGGTCACCGTCGAGCACGCCGAGTGCCTCGGCATCTGTGACGCGGCACCGGTCGTGCAGATCAACTACGAGATGTACGGCCCGGTGACCCACGAACAGGCGATGGCGTTGTTCGACAAGGCCAAGGACGGCAGTCCGCCCGCCTCGAACTGGTCCAACGAAACGCCGGCCACCTTCCGTGCCGTCGAGCGCGAACTGTCGGGCATCGACGACGGCACCGACCAGTACCTGGTCGAGGCCGCCCGGATGCAGGCGCTGGCCGAGGTGCCGCCCACGTACCGCTCCGGCGAGACCGACCTGCCCGTCACGCACCCGGGTGGTGACCCGATGGGCCACGGGGGCGAGGCGTTCAGAACGCAGGCCCGTCTCGGCGACGCGGCGGCACGCCCCGAGCCCGAACTCGCCGGCATCGACGCCGCGTCCGGCGACAGCGGTGCGGACCCCGACACGTCGACCGAGGTCGAGCAGACGGCCGCGACCGACACCGGCGTCGAGGGCGAACTCGCCGAGCACCTGCAGTCACCGACGCCGGAGACGCCGACCGCCGACGAGCAGCCCGACGTCCCGGCGGACGAGGGCGGGGCCGATCCCGCCGAGTCCGAAGGTGACCAGGCGGCCGCCGGCACCGAGGCCACGCCCGACGCGACGTCCGCCGACGCGCCCGAACCCCCCACGGACCGCCAGCCCGACACCTCGCCCGGCGAGCCCGAGGGCGAACCGACGGGCCAGGGCGACCCGGACCTGCGCACCTACGAGGGCGACCAGCGCGCCGATTCACCAGACGAGGAGGGCTGACATGGGACAGACCGGACCCTGCGTCGCCCTGACCGAGCGCTACGCCATCGAGGGCGCCCACGGCATCGACGTGTACGAGCAGCACGGCGGGTACGTCGGGCTGCGCAAGGCGCTCGAGATGGCGCCGTCCGAGATCATCGACACGGTCAAGGAGGCGGGTGTCCGCGGTCGCGGCGGCGCCGGCTTCCCGACCGGCATGAAGTGGTCGTTCGTGGCCCAGGACACCGGCAAGCCGATCTACATCGTCTGCAACGCCGACGAGGGCGAACCGGGCACGTTCAAGGACCGCGAGCTGATGGAGAAGGACCCCCATCAGCTCGTCGAGGGCATGGTCGTCGGCGGCCTCGCGCTCAACGCCGAGCAGGGCTACATCTACCTGCGCGGCGAGTTCGTCTTCGCCGGCCGCCGCATGGCCGAGGCGATCCGGGAGGCCTACGCCAAGGGCTACCTCGGCGCGGACGTCATGGGCTCGGGCAAGCGCTTCGACCTGACCCTGCACCGCGGTGCCGGCGCCTACATCTGCGGCGAGGAGACCGCGCTGCTCGATTCGCTCGAGGGACGTCGCGGCCAGCCGCGCCTGCGGCCGCCGTTCCCGGCGACCCACGGGCTGTACGGCTGCCCCACCACGGTCAACAACGTCGAGTCGATCTCGTCGGTGCCGTTCATCCTGCGCCACGGCGTCGAGTGGTACCGCCAGTGGGGCACCGAGAAGAGCGCCGGGCCCAAGCTGATGTGCATCTCGGGCGAGGTCGAGAAGCCGGGCAACTACGAGTTCGCGCTCGGCACCCCGGTCGACGAGATGATCGAGGCGTGCGGCGGGATGCTCGAGGGCCGCAAGCTGAAGTTCTTCTGCCCCGGCGGCTCGTCCACCCCGATGCTCCCGGCGTCGAAGGCGGACGTCGCCTACACCTACGAGGACGTCATGGAGGCCGGGTCGATGCTCGGCACCGGCGCCCTGATGTTGTACTCGGAGCAGACCTGCGTGGTCGACACCGTGCTGCGGTTCACCGAGTTCTACGAGCACGAGTCCTGCGGCAAGTGCACCCCGTGCCGCGAGGGCAGCTACTGGCTGTCGCAGATCCTGCGTCGCATCGAGACCGGTTCCGGCCGGATGGCCGACCTCGACCTGCTCGAGGACCTGTGCGACAACATCTTCGGGCGCGTGTTCTGCGCGCTCGGTGACGGGATGACCTCGTCGATCACCTCCGGCCTCGAGTACTTCCGCGAGGAGTTCGAGGCCCACATCCGCGAGCGTCGCTGCCCGCTGGGCGCGACCGAGCCGCGCAACGACATCGCGACGCTCGAGGTGCACGGTGGGGCCGGTTACGCCCCCGAGACCGGCGCCGCCGAGATTCCCGCGATGCCCACGCGCAGTACTGCCGCAACGACCGGCGCGACCGACGCTTCGGTCGCCGCGGGCGCGGGGCGCCAAACTACCGAGGGACAGGCCTGAGTCGATGAGTGACAACCACGACGACCTGGTCACCCTGACCATCGACGGTCAGGAGATCAGCGTGCCCAAGGGGACGCTGATCATCCGTGCCGCCGAGCAGCTGGGCACGATCGTGCCCCGCTTCTGCGACCACCCCCTGCTCGACCCGGTCGGCGCGTGCCGCCAGTGCGTGGTCGAGGTCGAGGGCCAGCGCAAGCCGGTCATGTCGTGCACCCAGCCTGTCGCGCCCGACATGGTGGTCAAGACCCACCTGACCTCCGACGTGGCCAAGAAGGCCCAGGAGGGCACGCTCGAGTTCCTGCTGATCAACCACCCGCTCGACTGCCCGATGTGCGACAAGGGCGGCGAGTGCCCGCTGCAGGACCAGGCCCTCGCGCACGGCGCCAACGTGTCGCGTTTCGTCGACCAGAAGCGCCGCTACACCAAGCCGGTCGCCGTCAGCGCCCAGGTCCTGCTCGACCGCGAGCGCTGCGTGCTGTGTGCCCGCTGCACCCGCTTCTCCGAGCAGGTGTCGGGCGACCCGTTCATCGAGTTGTTCGAACGCGGCGCCCTCGAGCAGGTCGCGATCTACGAGGACGAACCCTACGAGAGCTACTTCTCGGGCAACGTGATCCAGATCTGCCCGGTCGGTGCGCTCACCTCGTCGAGCTACCGGTTCAGGGCGCGACCGTTCGACGTGGTCACCACGCCCAGCGTCTGCGACCACTGCTCGGCCGGCTGCACCCTGACCGTGCAGTCGCGCCGCGGCGAGATCCAGCGTCAGTTGGCCCGCACCAACATGGCGGTCAACGAGTCGTGGAACTGCGACAAGGGCCGCTTCGCGTTCACCCACCTGACCTCGGACCTGCGCATCACCGAGCCGCGGCTGCGCACATCGGCCGGCGAGCTCGAGACGGCCTCGTGGTCCGACGTGCTGCTGCGCGTCACCGGCGCCATCCAGGAATCGCGCGACGCCGGCCCCGGCCGGGTCGCCGTCGTCGCCGGCTCGCGCCTGCCCGACGAGGACGCCTACGCGGTCGGCAAGTACGTGCGCACGGTGCTGCACAGTGACGACCTCGACCACCGCACCCGCTTCGCGCCGGGGACCGAGAACGACGAACTCACGGCCCTGCTCGGGCGGGACACCGCGACCTACCGCGACGTCGAGGACGCCCCGGTGATCGTGGTCGCCGGCCTCGACCCCGAGGAAGAGGTCCCGATCCTGCACCTGCGCCTGCGCAAGGCGTGGCGGGCGAACAAGGCGCGCATCGTCGTCGTCGGGCCGCACCTGGGCACCCTCGCCGACCTCGCGTGGCGCCGCGTCGCCACCCAGCCCGGCGGGGAGGCCGCCGCACTGCGCGACCTCGTCGACGGTGAGGGTGTCGCCGGTGGCGCGGAGGCGGAGCCGAGCACGCACGGCGCCATCAAGGAGGTCGCGGATGCGCTCCGTGAAGGCGCTGCGCCGGTCGTGCTGGTCGGCGAGCGCGCCGGTGCCGGTTCGGTCACCGCGGGCGCCGCACTCGCCGACGCGGTCGGCGGCAAGGTCGCCTGGGTGCCGCGTCGCGCCAACGTCCGCGGTTCGCTGCAGGCCGGGCTCGCGGCCGGCGTCCTGCCGGGCGGGCGTCGCCTGGACGACGACGCCGACCGTGCCGAGGTCGAGGCGGCCTGGGGCACCAGCCTGCCCACCGAGCGTGGCCGCGACCTGCACCAGATCCTCACCGACGCCGCGGCCGGCAAGATCGACGTGCTGCACCTGATCGGTGTCGACCTCGCACGTGACTGCGCGTCGCCGGAGCTGGCCCGCAAGGCCCTCGAGAAGGTCAAGCTGGTCGTCGCCCAGGATTTGGCCGCGACCGAGACCGTCAGCGAGTTCGCCGACGTCGTCCTGCCCGCCGCGGGCACGCAGGAGCGCTTCGGCAGCTACACCAACTGGGAGGGCCGCACGCAGCGTTTCTCCCGCGCGGTCGATGCCCACTCGCTGGTGCAGGAGGACTGGGAGATCATGGTCCAGCTCGCCGCACTGCTCGGCGAGGACCTCGGTTTCTCCGACCTCGAACAGCTCCGCGCCGAGATCGCCCGCCTCGGCAGCAGGAACACCCCGCACGCCTTCCCCGGGCGGGACGCCTTCGGCGACGCCGCGGAGGTCGACGGTGCTGGGGGGCAACGAGCGGGCGAAGCGAGCGAGACAGGGGACCCAGCACTGAAGGTCGTCGTCCGCGCGCAACTGCTGGACCGGGGCACGATGCTCACCGGCGCGGACGACCTGCTGGCCACGGCGCGTACGCCGGTCGTGGCGCTCAACACCGCCGATGCGCAGGCACTGGGCATCGCCGACGGTGACGAGGTCGAGGTGACCGGCGCCGACCAGTCGCTGGTCCTCACCGCCCGGGTCGGCCACGACGCGATTCCCGGGATCGTGGTCCTGCCGGCCAACTCCACCGACGTGCCCGCGGCCGCGCTGCTCGGCAGCGACGGCACCGGGACCGTGACCGTGTCGGCCCGTCAACCCGCAGGGGATGTGGCGTGAGCGGCGGCGGCCGGGTGAACCGAAGGGCGAGGCCGGCGGTCTCGGAGGAGCAGAGATGAGCGAGAACGCGCAGACGCTGCCGCTGTGGGCGCACCTGATCCGGGTGCTCGCGGTGTTTTTGTTCTTCCTCGTCGGCACGGCGCTGCTGACGTGGGGCGAGCGCCGCATCCTCGGGCGCATGCAGTCGCGGCTCGGCCCCAACCGGGTCGGCCCGTTGGGTATCGGGCAGTTCCTCATGGACGCGGTCAAGATGCTGTTCAAGGAGGACTTCACGCCCGGCATGGTGAACAAGCCGCTGTTCACCCTGGCGCCGCTGATCGGCGTGACCGTCTCGCTGCTGTCGATGGCGGTGATCCCGATCAGCGGTGACCTCACGATCGGGGGTCACACCTTCCCGCTGCAGGTGGCCGACCTCGGCGTCGGGGTGCTGTGGATCCTCGCGATCGGCTCGATCCACGTCTACAGCCTGTTCCTCGCCGGCTGGGCCTCGACCTCGCCCTACCCGCTGATCGGTGGCGTGCGTGCCAGCGCCCAGATGATCAGCTACGAGATCGCCCAGGGTCTCGCGGTCGCCAGCGTGTTCATCTACACCGGCTCCCTGCGCGTCAGCGACATCGTGAACGCCCAGTCCGGCGACGGGCTGATCCCCGGCATGCCCGGCTGGTTCGTCGTGCCGCTGTTCCCGGCCTTCGTGGTGTTCATGATCGCCATGGTCGCCGAGGCCGGACGTACCCCGTTCGACCTCGCCGAAGCCGAGGGCGAACTCGTCGGCGGGTTCGTGACCGAGTACTCCTCGATGCGCTTCGGCCTGTTCATGATCGCCGAGTTCATGGGTGCCATCACCCAGTCGGCCATCATGGTCACGCTGTTCTTCGGTGGGCCCAGCGGGCCGACCTTCGGTCTCGAGGGCACCCTCGCCGGCCTGCTCGGGTTCGTGTGGTTCTTCCTCAAGACCGGCTTCTTCATCTTCTTCTTCATCCTCCTGCGCGGTGCCCTGCCGCGCTACCGCTACGCCCGGTTGATCAACCTCGGCTGGAAGGTGCTGATCCCGGTCGCGCTCATGTGGGCCGCCGTCACGGCCGTGTTCGTCATGCTGACCGAGCAGGGCGGGATCGGCACACAGACCCGTATCGCGCTCGGCATCGGTGCCGCGGTCATCCTCGCGCTGCTGGTGCTCGTCCGTCCCGACGACGACGAGGACCGTCCGGCGCTCGACCACGCGGCCGACGTCGAACCGGCCTCGGAGCCCGCGCAACCCACCGCGTCCTCGACCACGATCGGGAGGAACGGCTGATGCCCGGCCCCCTCGTCACCCTGCTGTTCTTCATCGCCGTCGTCGCGCTGCTCGCGTTGTTCCTGACGCAGACCACGTGGGGCCGTGGCTTCTCCGTGCCGCTGCGTGCCATGGTCCGCAAGCCCGAGACGGCGCAGTACCCCGAACAGCCGCGCCCCGTCACCCCGCGCTTCCACGGGCGGCACCAACTCAACCGCTACGCCGACGGACTCGAGAAGTGCATCGGCTGCGAGTTGTGCGCCTGGGCGTGCCCGGCCGACGCGATCTACGTCCAGGGCGCGGACAACACCATCGAGGCGCGGTACTCGCCCGGTGAGCGCTACGCCGACGACTACCAGATCAACTACAACCGCTGCATCCTGTGCGGGCTGTGCATCGAGGCCTGCCCGACCCGGGCGCTGACCATGACGCACGACTACGAGTTCTCCGCCGATTCGCGGCGGGCACTGATCTGGACCAAGGACAAGCTGCTCGTCCCCTCGGCGCCCGGCGCCGAGGACACGCCGCAGACCGACCGCGAGGTGCGCCGCCGCGGCTTCAACTACTACGGTGGTCTGGCGGTCACGCCGCCCAGCGTGCACGGCGGACGCTTCGAACAGGCCGCGAACGCACCCTCGGCGAAGGCGGCCCAGGTCCTGCCGACCGGAGTGGTCGGCCCCGGAAGGGACGCCGGCACGCTGCCCTCGACCAGCGAGGAACCCGCCGACCCGGCCATCGTCAGCCGCACGAACACCACCGCGCCGGTCCGGCCCGATGCCGAGGGGGAGCGTTAGATGACCCTCTCCCTCCCGGGGCCCACCATGCCCGTGCTCGCCCAAGCTGCCGCCGACACGGCCGCCAGCAGTACGACCGCCGAGGTCGTGCTGTTCTGGATCTTCGCCGTGATCGCGCTCGGCGCCGCCATCGGCGTGGTCACGCTGCGCAACATCGTGCACGGCGCGCTGATGCTCGTGGTGAACCTGCTGGCCGTGTCCGGCCTGTACCTCAGCCTCGAGTCCGGCTTCCTGTCGGTCATCCAGATCCTGGTGTACGCCGGCGCGATCATGGTGCTGTTCCTGTTCGTGATCATGCTGCTCGGCGTCGACCGTGACGACCTGCTGACCGAGACCCACCTGCGCACACGCGTCCTGGCGGTGGCCGGTGGTGCGCTGCTCGCCGGAGCGTTGCTGTTCGGCTTCGTCGGCCCCTACACCGGGGACGCCTCGGTGTGCGGGTCGGGCGGCGAGGGCGGCGTCGAATGCGTCGGGCTCGTCGACGCCAAGGAGGACGGCGACGACGCGGGCGTGGCGTTCCTCGGCCGCGCGATGTTCACCCGGTACACGCTGCCGTTCGAACTGTCGGCGCTGCTGCTGACCGTCGCCACCATCGGCGCGGTCCTGCTCGCCCGTCGCGAGGACCTCGCCCCCGACGACATCGAGACGGTCGACGACGCCGGACTCCTGCCGCCCGACGACGAACCGGGCGAGCCCGGCTTGGTGGGCTCCGGGGGAGATGAAGTCGGTACCGCGGAGCTGCGCGAGGAACACGCGACCCACGGCGAAGGCGCCGCATCCGGCGAACGTCGCGACGAGCGGGAGGGCTGAACGTGGAGATCGGCTACTACTTCGCGCTCTCGGCGCTGCTGTTCTGCGTCGGGCTGGTCGGCGTACTGCTGCGCCGCAACGCCATCGTGTTGTTCATGTGCATCGAGTTGATGCTCAACGCCATCAACCTGACCTTCGCCGCTGCCGCACGCATGTGGGGCGGCCCCGACGGGCAGGTGTTCGTGTTCTTCGTCATCGTCGTCGCCGCCGCAGAGGTGGTGGTCGGCCTCGCGCTGATCGTCAACCTCTTCTTCCGCCGCGGCACGGTCGACGTCGACGTCCCCCAGCTGTTGAGGTACTGACGTGACGTTCCTGCTCGCAGCTGAGGACCACGCCGCGACCGCCAACGAGGTCGTCGAGGCCGCGTCCGGTTTCGTCGGCCTGGCCTGGCTGATCCCGGTCGTGCCGCTGGTCGGCTTCCTGCTCGTGCTCGCGCTGACGAAGACGCTGCGCGAGTCGGCGGCGTTCGTCGCCATCGGCGCCGCCGCGGTCAGCTTCCTGCTCGCCGTCGGGGTCGCCACGCAGGTCCTCGGTGACCCCGCGACCTACGTGCGGCCGATCGGGACGTTCATCCAGGCGGGTGAGTTCTCGGTCGCCTGGGACCTCTACATCGACCAACTCACGACGGTGATGCTGCTGGTCGTGACCGGCGTCGGTCTGCTCGTGCACATCTACTCGCTGGGCTACATGCACGGCGATGCCCGCTACGAGCGCTTCTTCGCCTACCTCAACCTGTTCCTGTCCTCGATGCTGGTGCTGGTGCTCGGCTCCGACCTCGTGACGTTGTTCGTCGGCTGGGAACTGGTCGGCCTGTCGAGCTACCTGCTGATCGGGTTCTGGTTCGAGAAGGCCGAGTACGCCTCGGCGGCCAAGAAGGCGTTCATCACCAACCGTGTCGGCGACGTGTCGTTCATGATCGCGATGTTCCTCGCGTTCAGTGTCTTCGGTTCGCTCGCGTTCACCGACGTGCTGCCCGCCGCCGGCGAGCTGTCCAGCGGCACGGCCCTGGCGCTGGTGCTGCTGCTGCTCGGTGGCGCCGCCGCCAAGTCGGCCCAGATCCCGTTGTACGTGTGGCTGCCCGACGCCATGGCCGGCCCCACCCCGGTGTCCGCGCTGATCCACGCCGCCACGATGGTCACCGCCGGCGTCTACCTGACCGTGCGCATGTCGCCGGTGCTCGTCCAGTCGGTGCCCGGCATGGAGGTCATCGCCTGGATCGGTATCGGGACGGTGCTGCTGGGCGCCCTGATCGCGCTGCGCCAGGACGACATCAAGAAGATCCTGGCCTACTCGACCGTCTCGCAGCTCGGCTACATGTTCGTCGGTGTCGGTGTCGGCGCGTTCCGCGAGGGGATCTTCCACCTCGTCACGCACGCGTTCTTCAAGGGCCTGCTGTTCCTCGCCGCCGGCTCGGTCATGCACGCCATGGCCAACCGCACCGACGCGTGGGGCATGGGCGGGTTGCGCAAGGCGATGCCGATCACCTTCTGGACCTCGGCGATCGGGTGGCTCGCGATCTCGGGCGTGTTCCCGTTCTCGGGCTTCTTCTCCAAGGACCAGATCCTCACCGAGGCCTACAACCACGGCTACTTCGCGATCTGGGTGCTCGGCCTGCTCGGTGCGGTGCTGACCGCCTTCTACATGTCGCGCTGGTTCTTCCTGATCTTCCTCGGCGAGCGCCGCTTCGGCGACGACGTCCACCCGCACGAGTCGCCGGCCTCGATGACGGCGCCGCTGATCGTGCTGGCCGCGCTGAGCCTGTTCGGTGGTCTGCTCAACTTCGAGCACAGCGGCTGGCTGTACACCTTCCTCGCCCCGGCCGTCGCCGACATCTCCGACGTCGGCTACGAGGCGGCCGGCGGCATCCCCGGCTTCGGGCTGATCGGTGCGGCGGTCGTTGCCGGACTGGTCGGCATCGGGCTCGCCTTCCTGGTCTACGTCCGTGGTGACGCGAGTCGCGGCCGCATGCTCGAACCGATCCGCGGCGTGCCCGCCGAGGTCCTCGAGCGCAAGTTCTACGTCGACGAGCTGTACTCGCTGGTCTTCACCCGCATCGGCGGCCGGTTCGCCGACGCGATGGTGTGGATCGACACGCGCATCGTCGATGGTCTCGTCAACGGCGCAGGTGCCACGTCGCTCGCCTTCGGGCGGGTCACACGGCGCGCGCAGACGGGGCTCGTCCGCGGCTACGTCGGCAGCTTCCTGCTCGGCGCGCTGGTCCTGGTCGGGTTCCTCCTCTACTCGGTGGTGGTGTAGGCGATGGCATTCGGTCCGATCACCCTGACACTGGCGCTGCCGCTGCTCGGCGCGCTGGTCCTCGCCTTCGTCGCCGACGACCCCCGGGTCGTGCGCATCGTCGGGCTCGTCGCGTCGGTGGCCACCTTCGTGGCCTCGTTGATCATCTTCGTCGACTTCGACGTGTCCAACCCGGCCCTGCAACTCGAAGAGCGCATGAGCTGGGTCCCCGCGATCGGCGCGGACTTCGCCCTCGCCGTCGACGGCGTCAGCCTCGCGCTGATCCTGTTGACCACGTTCCTCGTGCCGCTGATCCTGCTGGCCTCGTTCGACAGCGTCACGACCAGCCTCAAGGGCTACGTCGCCGCCTTCCTGGCGCTCGAGACCGCGGTCATCGGCGTGTTCGCGGCGACCGACCTGCTGCTGTTCGCGGTGTTCTTCGAGTTCACCCTGGTCCCGATGTACTTCATCATCGGCATCTGGGGTGGCGCGAACCGCCGCTACGCGGCCGTGAAGTTCTTCCTCTACACCACGCTGGGCGGCCTGCTCATGCTGGTGGCGATCCTGTACCTGTTCTCGCAGACCGGGTCGTTCGACTACGAGGCGATCCGCGCGCTCGAGCTCGGCACGACCGAGCAGCACTGGTTGTTCGCCGCCTTCCTGCTCGCGTTCGCGATCAAGGTCCCGATCTTCCCGGTCCACACCTGGCTGCCCGACGCGCACACCGAGGCGCCGACCGGCGGTTCGGTGTTCCTGGCCGCGGTCCTGCTCAAGATGGGCACGTTCGGCCTGCTGCGCTACGCGCTGCCGCTGTTCCCCGACGCGACCGTCGCCTGGGCGCCGTGGCTGCTCGGCATCGCGGTGATCGGCATCCTGTACGGCTCGCTGGTCGCGCTGATGCAGTCCGACATCAAGCGCCTGATCGCCTACTCGTCGGTGGCCCACATGGGCTTCGTGGTGCTGGGCACGTTCGCGCTCAACGCGACCGCGACGACGGCGTCGGTCGTGCAGATGATCAACCACGGCCTGTCGACCGGCGCGCTGTTCCTGCTGATCGGGTTCCTCTACGAGCGGCGGCACACGCGCCAGATCGCCGCGTTCGGTGGTCTCGCCAAGCGGGTCCCGGTCATGGCCGGGCTGTGGCTGCTGGTGTCGATGTCGTCGCTGGCACTGCCCGGCCTCAACGGGTTCGTCGGCGAGTTCCCGATCCTGCTCGGCACGTTCCAGACCGCCCCCTGGGCCGGCGTCCTGGCCGCGTTCGGCGCGGTGCTCGCCGCCCTGTACCTGCTGTGGGCCTACCAGCGCATGTTCCACGGCCCGCTGGTCGGTGCCGACAACGAGCACACCACCGACCTCAAGCTGCGCGAGATCGGCGTGCTGGCCCCGATCGTGGTCCTCATCGTCGCGATCGGCCTGTATCCCAAGCCGCTGTTCGACCTCGTCGAGCCCTCCGTCGAGCGGGTCCTGACCGAGGTCGGCGTGGACGCTCCGGCCGCCGAACCGGCCGCCGCGCAGACTGACCAGTAGGAGCGTGTCCGTGTTCCTCGCCCAGTCCTCCGTCGACGTCACGTCGATCGCCTGGTCCAGCTTCGCGCCGGAACTGGTGGTCGTCTGTGCCGCACTGGTCCTGCTGCTGCTCGCGGTCGCCGGCCGCTACCGCCTCGCCGTCGCGGCCGCCTGCGGGCTGCCCGCCATCGGCGCGGGCGTGTGGCTGGTCGCCTCCGGGCACGTCCTGCCCGGCGCGGTCGCCGTCACGCTCGGCGCCGCGGCGCCCGCCCTGGTCGTCGCCTTTCCCGGCCGTCCGTCGCTGACGCAGTCGTGGGGTTCGGGCCTGACGCTGTTCGCGGCCCTGCTGCTGACGTTCTGGCAGTACGCCGAGGTGCTCGCACCGACCGGCGGGCTGATCGCGCCGACCGAAGCGCTGCAGGGCGCGATCGCCAACGACGGCATCGGCTTCTTCACCCGCATCACCGTCTACCTGTCGGCGTTGCTGGTGGTGCCCATCGGCTACGGCTACCTGCGTGACCGCCAGATCGGTCGCGCCGAGGTCGAGCCGTTGCTGCTGCTGTCGGTGGCCGGGATGGCCTTCCTCGGTGTCGCCAACGACCTCATCACGCTGTTCATCAGCCTCGAGGTCCTGTCGATGGCGCTCTACATCCTGACCGGCCTGGCCCGCCGCGACCGGCGCTCGCAGGAGTCCTCGCTCAAGTACTTCGTGACCGGTTCGGTCGCCTCGGCGATCCTGCTCTACGGCATGGCCCTGCTGTACACCGCGACCGGCGCACTCGACCTCGCCGGCATCGGCAGCGGGCTCGGGCTGGTCACCTCGCCCCCCGTGGTCGGCGTACTCGGGCTCGGACTGGTGACCGTCGGCATCGGCTTCAAGGTCGCCCTGGCGCCGTTCCACCTGTGGACGCCCGACGTCTACCAGGGCGCACCCACCAACGTCACCGCGTTCATGGCGGCGGCGGTCAAGGCCGCCGGGTTCGCGGCCCTGCTGCGCCTGTACCTGGTCGCCTTCCCCACCCTGTCCTCGCTGTGGGTGCCGGCGCTGTCGGTGATGGCCGCCATCTCGATGCTGTACGGGGCGTGGGTCGCGATCGTCCAACGCGACATCAAGCGCATGCTGGCCTACTCGTCGATCACCCACGCCGGCTACGCCACGATCGGCGTGGTCAGCAACTCCGACGCCGGCCTGTCGTCGACCCTGTGGTACCTGCTGACCTATGCGGTGGCGACGCTCGGCGCGTTCGGCTGCGTCGTCGCGATCGAACGGGTCCGCCAGGGCGAGGTCTCGCTCGTCGACCTGCGCGGCATGGGGCGGACCTCGCCGATGCTGGCCGGGATCTTCACCCTGTGCCTGCTCTCGCTGGCCGGCGTGCCCGCCACCGCCGGGTTCATCGGCAAGCTCACGATCTTCCAGGCCGGCGTCGCCGCCGGCCACACGTGGCTGGTCGTCATCGGCGTCGTCAGCAGCGTGATCGCCGCGTTCTTCTACCTGCGGATCGCGGGGACGATGTTCCTCGACGAGGCCGACGAGACCCGCGGCCTGCCGCTGGTCACCACCGGCCTGTCCGCGGGCGTCTCGGTCGCCGCCACCCTGGTGCTGTTCCTCGGGATCCAGCCGCAGTTGCTGCTGCAGTTGGCCGAGAACGCCGCGGCAGTCGTCCGGTGACGGCTCCTCCGACGCCGGCCCAGCCTCCCCGCGCCGCGCGGCTGGCCATCCCTGCGGCGGTGCTCGACGAACTCGAGACGCACGGCCTGCCGGTGGCGCAGGTGCTCGACGGGGTCGAGGCCCGCCTGCACGACCAGGTCACGTCGGACAACGCGTTCGTCGACGAGGTCGCGCGCTACCTGATCAGCGCCGGCGGCAAGCGCTTCCGCCCCTTGATGGTCGCGCTCACGGGCCACCTCGGCCCGCGACCCCCGCAGCCGGCGGGCGACGACGGCAACGGCACGTTGGCCGCCCTGGTCGACGCGGGCACGATCGTCGAACTCGTCCACCTCGCCACGCTGTACCACGACGACGTCATCGACGAGGCGTCCGCCCGCCGCGGTAGCCCGTCGGCGAACTCGCGCTGGGACAACACCGTCGCGATTTTGACGGGCGACTACCTGTTCGCCCGCGCCTCGGACCTGTCGGCCGACCTCGGCGTCGAGGTGACCCGGATCATGGCGCGCACGCTGGCCCGCCTGTGCGAGGGCCAGATCCGCGAGGTACAGGGGTCGCTCGGCGCCCTGCCCGACGTGTTGCAGATCGAGCCCACCTTCGAGCACTACCTCGAGGTGATCTCGGGCAAGACCGCGTCGCTGATCGAGACGTCCTGCCGCTACGGCGCGCTGCTGTCGGGGGCCGGCGCCGACGAGGTCGAAGCGGCGGCCCGCTACGGCTGGAACGTCGGCATGGCGTTCCAGTTGTCCGACGACATCCTCGACGTCGGCTCCGACCACGAGGACTCGGGCAAGACGCCCGGCACCGACCTGCGCGAAGGCGTGCACACGCTGCCGGTGCTGTACGCGCTCGCCGACGACCCCGACGGTGAGCTCGCGGGTCTGCTCGACGGGGGCCTCGGTGACGCCGAGATCGACCGCGCTCTGGCGCTGCTGCGCCAGGGCGATGCGTTGACCCGCTCGCGCGACCACGCCGCCCGCTACGTCGACGCGGCCGTGGCCGAACTGGCCGGCTTCGGCGACCGCCCCGTGGTCCGCGCCCTCACCCGCCTCGCCGAGTACGCCCTCGACCGCGTGGGCTGAGCGGCGCGCCCAGCCCAGAAATGGATCAAGCGAGCTTGATGGGATCAGGTAGGGTTGATACATCTCCCTGCCCGAGGTGTCGCCGTGGATCCCGTTCAGCCCTCGCCCGCCGCGGTCGCCGACGCGCGTGACGCCGCGGTCCTCGACCGGCTGTCGCTGCTCGACCGGTTTTTGCCCGTGTGGATCGGTGCCGCGATGGTGGCCGGCCTGCTGCTCGGCCAGCTGATCCCGGGGGTCGGTGAGGCCCTCGAAGCGCTCAAGATCGACACCGTCTCGCTGCCGATCGCGGTCGGCCTGCTGGTGATGATGTACCCGCCGCTGGCGAAGGTCCGCTACGGCGAACTCGGTCGGGTCGCGGCGGACAAGCGCCTGCTGGTGAGCTCGCTGGTGCTCAACTGGGTCGTCGGTCCGGCCCTGATGTTCGTGCTGGCCTGGACGTTCCTGCCCGACCTGCCCGAGTACCGGACGGGCCTGATCATCGTCGGGCTGGCGCGCTGCATCGCCATGGTGCTGATCTGGAACGACCTCGCCTGTGGCGACACCGACGCCGCCGCCGTCCTGGTGGCGATCAACTCGGTGTTCCAGATCCTGGCCTACTCGCTGCTCGGCTACTTCTACCTGTCGGTCCTGCCGGGCTGGCTCGGCTGGGAGCAGCAGACGCTCGACGTGTCGCTGTGGCAGATCACCCAGGCCGTGCTGGTGTTCCTCGGAATTCCGCTGCTGGCCGGCTACCTCAGCCGCACACTGGGTGAGAAGCGCAAGGGCCGCGCGTGGTACGAGGGCACGTTCCTGCCCCGCATCGGCCCCTGGGCGCTGTACGGGTTGCTCGCCACCGTCGTGATGCTGTTCGCCCTGCAGGGCGAACAGATCGTCGCCAAGCCGTTGGATGTCGGCCGCATCGCGGTACCGCTGCTGGCCTACTTCGCGCTGATGTTCGGCACGTCGTTCGTGGTCGGCAAGAAGATCGGACTCGGCTACGAGCGAAACGCCACGCTGTCGTTCACCGCGGCCGGCAACAACTTCGAACTGGCGATCGCCGTGGCGATCGGCGTGTTCGGTGCCACCTCGGGCCAGGCCCTGGCGGGCGTGGTCGGCCCGCTGATCGAGGTCCCGGCGCTGGTCGGCCTCGTCTACGTGGCGCTGTGGGCGCGGCGACGCTGGTATGGCGAACCGGCCGGGGACGGGGCGCGGCGATGACGGCCGCCGTGTCCACCGACGTGTCCGCGGCGCTCGACGCCGTCGGCCTGCTCGCCGACCCACTGCGTCGGCGCATCGTGGCACTGCTGGTCGACGAGGAGTTGTGCACCTGTCACCTCGTCGAGGAGACCGGCGCGGTGCAGCCCACGGTCAGCTACCACCTCAAGCACCTGCGTGAGGCCGGCTGGGTCCGGTCCGAGCGGGTCGGCCGTTACACCTACTACCGACTCGAGGCGTCGGCACTGGCCGCGGTCGCCGAGGCCCTGGGCGGCCTCGCCGAACGCGCCAACGAGGTCGACCGGCGTCGCCTGCCCTGCGACTGATCGAGCACCCCGGGGATAGGGTCGGGTGCCGATGACCACGCACGCCGCCGACCTCTCGCAGCTCCTCGGTCCCGGATGGGCCGAGGCGTTGGCGCCGGTGCACGAGCGCATCCGCGCGATGGGTGACTTCCTGCGCGCCGAGCAGGCGGCCGGGCGGGCGTTCCTGCCACGGGGTGAGCAGGTCTTCGCGGCCTTCCAGCAGCCGTTCGACGCGGTCCGGGTGCTGCTCGTCGGCCAGGACCCCTACCCGACCCCGGGTCACGCCATCGGGCTGTGCTTCTCCGTCGCACCCGACGTGCGGCCGCTGCCGGCGTCGCTGCGCAACATCTTCACCGAGTACCGCGACGACCTCGGCGTTCCCGAGCCCGGCAACGGCGACCTCACCCCGTGGGTCCGGCAGGGCGTGCTGCTGCTCAACCGCAGCCTGACGGTGGCGCCCGGGGCGCCGGCCTCGCACCGCGGGAAGGGTTGGGAGGCGGTCACCGACGCCGCGATCGACGCGCTGGTCCGACGCGGCGGTCCACTGGTCGCGATCCTGTGGGGCCGCGATGCGCGGTCGCTGGCGCCCCGGCTCGGCCAGGTGCCGCGGATCGAGTCCGCCCACCCGAGCCCGCTGTCCGCGAGATCCGGGTTCTTCGGCTCGCGGCCCTTCAGCCGCGCGAACGCGCTGCTGGCCGAACAGGGCGCCGCGCCGGTCGACTGGCGCCTGCCGTGACCCTGGCGGTGCGCGCCGGCCGTGCCACGGACCTCGCGGACATCCGCGACGTCTGCATCCGCACCGGCGCCGCCGGGCAGGACGCCACCGGCACCCACGTCGACGACGGAATCCTGCCCGACCTGTACGCCGAGCCCTACGTCCGACTCGAACCCGACCTCGTCGCCGTCGTCGCGGCCGGGACCGGCCCCGTGGTCGGCTACGTGCTGGGCACCGCCGACACGGACGCCTTCGTGGCGGCCTGGCGCGAGCACTGGCTCCCGGTGGTGGCCGCACGTCACCCGGAGCCGCCGGCGGCGCCCACGACGCCGTACGAGCGTCTCGTCGGCCTGCTGTACCGGCCCGAGGCGATGCGCACCGCGCTCGTGGAGCACTACCCGGCACACCTGCACGTCGACCTGCTCCCCGACGCGCAGGGGCGCGGCTTCGGTCGGGCGCTCGTCGAGCGCTTCTGTGCCGAGGTGGCCGACCGCGGGGCCGTCGGGGCGCACCTCGGCGTGGCCGCGCAGAACACCGCGGCGCAGGCGTTCTACCGCCAGGTCGGCTTCGAGATGCTGGCCACGACCGCGGGAGCGGTCTGGTTCGGCCGCCGGTGGTGACCACGGCGCCGCCGCGGGAGTGCACGGCGGGATGCGCCCATTGGGGCGGTGTCCGGGCGGTTGCTAGCATCCCGGCCCGCGGCCGTCGCTGGTCGCAGGTGCGCGCTTTGCGGGAAGCGATCACGAACCAGCACTGTGGCGAACATCGGCCGCTAGGTCGACGGATGCCCTCGACAGGAGGACCGGGGTGAGCTTCACCGAGCAGTACGGCGCCTTCGCGATCATGGTGATCGTGGGCTGCGCGCTGTACGCGGTCATCATGCTGGGCAGCCGCCTGATGCGCCCGAGCGTGCCGAGCCCCCTGAAGTTGACGACCTACGAGTGCGGCACCGAGGCGGTCGGGACCGGGTGGTCCCAGATGAACATCCGCTACTACGTCTTCGCGTTCCTGTTCGTCATCTTCGACGTCGAAGCGATCTTTCTGTTCCCGTGGGCCCTGGTCCTGGGCGACCTCGACGGCACCACGTCTCCCTCGGCGTTGTACGCCCTCGTGGCCATGTTCCTGTTCATCGCCACGCTGCTCGAGGGACTGATGTACGCCTGGAAGAAGGGGGTTCTCAAATGGGACTAGTCGACCAGTACGAGCTTCCGAAGCCGGTCAAGTACGTCTTCAACTGGGGTCGCAAGTACTCGCTGTGGTGCTTCAACTTCGGCCTGGCCTGCTGCGCGATCGAGTTCATCGCGGCCTCCGGGTCCCGGCACGACTTCATCCGCCTCGGCGTCATCCCGTTCGCCCACGCACCGCGCCAGGCCGACCTGCTCGTGGTGTCGGGCACGCTCACCGACAAGATGGCGCCGGCCCTGCGGCGGCTCTACGAAGAGATGCCCGAGCCCAAGTACGTGATCTCGTTCGGCTCCTGCGCCAACTGCGGCGGCCCCTACTGGGACTCCTACTCGGTGACCAAGGGCGTCGACCAGATTCTGCCCGTCGACGTCTACGTGCCCGGCTGTCCGCCGCGGCCCGAGGCGCTGCTCGACGGCATCGTCGCCCTGCAGACCCGTATCCAGGGCGAGAGCCTCAAGGACCGCATGGCGCAGCGCCGCCGCGAGCCGATCGTGCTGCGAAACGACGGCCCGGACATCGCTCCCGAACTCCAGACCGCGGAGGGCCAGTAACACCGTGTCTGACGTCCTCGCGCGCCGGGAACAGGCGCTCACCCCCGATGAGACCGCCGAGCTCATCGCCGCCACGGTGGGCGATGCCGCCGTGCTCGGCACCACCGTCGAGTACGGCACCTTCACGCTGCACGTCGCCAGCGAGCACTTCGCCGAGGTCGCCCGTGCGTGCCGCGACGAACGCGTGCTCGCCTACGACTTCTTCGACTGCCTGTTCGGCATCGATGCCCGCGAGGAGGGCTTCGACGTCGTCGCCATCCTGTACTCGACCTCGACGGGCAACCGGGTCGCGCTGCGCACCCGCTGCCCCGGTGGTCGCGAGGCGCCGACCTGTCCGTCGCTGACCGAGATCTACCGCGGCGCGAACTGGCACGAGCGCGAGTGCTGGGACATGTTCGGCATCGAGTTCCCCGACCACCCCGGGCTCGAACCGCGCATCTTCACCATCGAGACGTTCGAGGGCTGGCCGCTGCGCAAGGACTTCCCGCTCGCCTCGCGCGTGGTCAAGCCCTGGCCCGGCGTCAAGGAACCGGCTGAACTCGACGAGGACGGCAACGTCATCGAGCGGCAGCCGCAGCTCGGCGACGCACCCGGCCCCTACGAACTCGACAAGGCGATGGCCGAGCAGGCCAAGCTCGCCAACCCCCAGGCGGCCGTCGACCCGGCCACGGCCGAAGGCGAGGAGGTCGAGGACGCGCTCGGCACCGACGCCGAGCAGGCGCCCGACAGCGGTGCGGTCCTGGCCGGCGACGCCGAGCAGACGCAGGAGCAGCACGAGGACGTCAAGTCCGAGGCGCGCGAGAAGGCCGAGGAGAAGCGCAAGGCTGCCGCCGAGGCCCGCGCCCGCAAGGCGGCCGAACGCGCCGCCGAGGGCGCCGATGACACCGGCGTGGCCGAGGCCGCCGGTGGTGCGGTCGAACCCGGCGAGGACCAGTTCCCCGAGGAGGCGACCGCCGAGGCGCACCCCGAAGGCGACGAGAGCTGGGGCAACGATTCCGACGCGCCACCAGTGGGGGGCGACTCCGACGCCGAACCGACCGGTGACGAGTCCGACGGGGAGGAGCGGTCATGAGCGCCTCTGACCTGAGCGCCCGCGAGATCAACCACCCCGCCACCGCGCCCGGCGAGAACCTCAACCTCGAGATCGTCGGCGACGGTGCGTTCACGACCGCCGACATGACCCTGTCGGTCGGCCCGGCGCACCCGGCGACGCACGGCGTGCTCCGGGTCGTGCTCGAGATGGACGGCGAGCGGGTCAAGTCCGCCCACCCGGTCATCGGCTACATGCACCGCGGCTTCGAGAAGCTCGCCGAGCACCGCGACTTCCGCCAGAACATGGCACTGGTCAACCGCCACGACTGGCTGTCGGGCATGACCAACGAGATGGGCCTTGCGCTGACCGTCGAGCGCATGCTCGAGATGGAGGTCCCCGAGCGGGCCCAGTGGATCCGCATGTTGTGCGCCGAGTACAACCGGATCCTCAACCACCTGCTGTTCGTGGGCTCCTACGGACTCGAACTCGGCGCCATCACGCCGATGTTCTACGCCACCCGCGAACGCGAGCGGATCCAGTACCTGCTCGAGTCGGCCACCGGCGGACGCCTGCACTACACCTACAACCAGCCGGGCGGGGTCAAGATCGACCTGCCCAAGGGTTTCCTGCAGCAGTCGGTCGAGTTGGTGCCCGACCTGCGCAAGCGCATCCAGGATCTCGAGGACCTGCTGCTCGGCAACGAGATCTTCATCGCTCGCACCCGGGGTGTCGGGCCGCTGCCCCCCGAGGTGGCGCTGTCCTACGGCGTGTCCGGCCCCACCCTGCAGGCGACCGGCATCCCCGAGGACGTCCGCGTCACCGAGCCCTACCTCAAGTACGACCAGGTCGAGGTTCCGGTCCCCGTCGGCGAGAACGGCGACAGCTGGGACCGCTTCTACTGCCTGCTCAACCGCATGAAGGCCTCGTTGCACATCATCGAGCAGGTCCACGACCACATCCCCTCCGGGCCGGTCAACGTCAAGCTGCCGAAGATGGTCAAGGCCCCCGAGGGCTCGACGTACGTGCGGGTCGAGAACCCGCTCGGGTCGCTCGGCTACTGGCTCGAGTCCGACGGCGGCCGTACGCCGTGGCGCCTGAAGATGCGCACCGCGTCGTTCTCCAACGTGCAGATGTTGCCGTACCTGCTCGAGGGGACGCTGATACCCGACGCCATCTCCGTCCTCGGCTCCGTCTTCTTCGTGGTCGGAGATGTCGACCGATGATTCTCGACACCGTCCTGACCACGTCGACGGCGCTGCTCGCGCAGACCGCCGGCCTGCTCGACACCGACTCGTTCCTCGGGTCGATTCTGCTCAAGGCCGTGCTCGTCATCGGCCTGTTCCTGAGCCTGCCGCTGGTCGTGGGCTACATGGAGCACAAGGCGATGGCGCGCCTGCAGCACCGCCGTGGCCCGATGTTCGCCGGCCCCGCCGGGTCGCTGCAGCTGGTCGCCGACGGCATCAAGTTCATCCAGAAGGAGGACGTGATCCCGACGGCCGCGGACAAGTGGGTCTTCGCGATCGCGCCGGGCATGGCGCTGGTTCCCGCACTGCTGATCTTCTTCGTCCTGCCGCTGGGCCCGGGCGTCTGGGCCGCGGATCTCGAGCTCGGCCTCTTCTACGCCCTCGCGATCACCTCGATCTCGGTCCTGGGCGTGATGATGGGTGGTTGGGCGAGCGCCAACAAGTTCTCGCTCATCGGTGGCCTGCGCGCCGCGGCGCAGCTGATCGCCTACGAGCTGCCGCTCATCCTCGCGGCCATCGCCGTCGCCGTGCAGGCCGGTTCGCTGTCGCTGGTCGGCATCGTCGAGTCCCAGGCCACGTTCACACTCGGGGGGACCGACCTCAACGTCTGGTTCGTGTTCCCGCAGCTCCTCGGCTTCGGGATCTTCTTCCTCGCCGCGATGGCCGAGCTCTCACGTCCGCCGTTCGACATGCCGATCGCCGACTCCGAGCTCGTGTTCGGCTACATGACCGAGTACACGGGTCTCAAGTTCGCGATGTACCTGCTCACCGAGTACGCGGGCATGGTGTCGATGTCGGCACTGATGACCGTGCTCTACCTCGGTGGCTGGCAGATCCTGCCCGGCGTGCCCCTGCCCGGCTGCGAGGCCGGCGGCGGCCTGTTCGATTGCGGTGTGCTCGGCACGCTGATCGGCGTCGGCGTGGTCATCGGCAAGATCCTGATGCTGACCTTCGTCATGGTCTGGGCCCGCGTCGCCTACCCGCGTCTGCGCGAGGACCAGCTGCAGCGCATGTCGTGGCTCGTCCTCGTGCCGCTGTCGCTGGTCAACCTCGCGCTGGTCGCCGTCGCCAAGGTGGTCTTTTAGATGGCAACGACCTCGCTCCCCGGTGTCGGTCTGCTCAAGGGCCTCGGCGTCACGCTCAAGCACCTGTTCAAGACGCCCGCCACGCAGCTGTACCCCCACGAGCGTCCCGACCTGCCGCCGCGCACCCGGGGCGTCATCGCCCTGATGGAGGAGAACTGCACCGTCTGCATGCTGTGCGCACGCGAGTGCCCGGACTGGTGCATCTACATCGACTCCCACAAGGAGCAGGTGCCGCCGGCCAAGGAGGGCGGTCGCGCCCGCACCCGCAACGTGCTCGACCGGTTCGGCATCGACTTCGCGCTGTGCATGTACTGCGGCATCTGCGTCGAGGTGTGCCCCTTCGACGCGCTGTTCTGGTCCCCGGAGTTCGAGTACGCCGAGTACCAGATGGACAAGCTGCTCCACGAGAAGGGCAAGCTGCGCGAGTGGATGGACACCGTCCCGCCGCCGCCGCAACTCGACGCCGGCGCCGACATGCCCGCCGAGGTGTCCGACGCGATCGCCAAGGCCGAGAAGGAACTCGAGCAGCAGGCCCAGCAGGCCGAACAGGCCGCGCAACAGGCCGAGCAGGCCGAGGCCGGCTCGGACGCGCCGAAGGCCGCCGCCAAGGCCGACGAGCCCAAGGTCGAGGCCGGGCAGATCGACCAGGAGACCTACGACGCGCTGATCGCCGAGGGCAAGTCCGAGCGGATCGCGCGGTCGAAGGCCAAGGCGGCCTACGTCAAGAAGC
>JBBDSX010000081.1:0-1415 GCA_040904725.1 Egicoccus sp. | reverse complement strand
ACCGTCGACCACACCTACGTCCTGGGCTCCGAAGCGCTGTATCGCGAGTGGGGCTACGTCGCGCTCTCCCGCGGCCGCCAGTCGAACCGGCTCTACCAGCACACGGCCGACCGCGATCTCGAGGAGGTGCATTCGCATGTGCACCAGCCCGACGATCCCCACGCCGCCCTCGCTGCCCGCATCGCGCGGACCCGTGCCCAAGAGCCCGTCACCCCAGAGATCGAGGAGTTGGCCGCCCAGTGGCGCGAACTGCACCGCCGGCTCACCAACGACGACGACATTGCCCGAAGTCGCGTCCTCACCGCGCGACGGGCCGAGCTCGTCGCCGGCCGACAGCACACTGACGCCCGGATGGAGCGCCTGCAACAGCAGCTCGACCACGCTGGCCGCGGCCTCGGGCGCGTCCGCAACCGGACCCAGGCCACCGAATTGGGACAGGCGAGGGCCGCGCTGGCCGAACAACTCGCCGCGGCCGACAGGCAGCTCGGGCAGATCGACACCGAACTCGCCCAACTGCCCACGCCAGAGCACGTCCACCAGCTCACCACCAGGCATGCCGCGCTGACCCGGCAGCTCCGACAGGCCGCCGAAGGACGGTTCGCCCGGCACGCCGGAGATCCGCCGGCCTACCTCACCGCTGCGCTCGGCCCGCGCCCCGATGACCGGACCTCGACATGGGACCGGGCCGCCGTGGCGCTCGAGGACTACCGGCTGCGCTGGTCCATCACCGATCCCGAGCGCACCTTTCCCACACCGCCGACCGACGAACTCCAACGCGACGACTTCCGCCACGCCCTCCAGACGGTCAAGGACGCACGCGTCGACCTCCGCATCCAACAGCGCGAGCGGCAGGTGCCGGCCCTGCGCCAGCGAGGCCTCGCCCGGTAGTTGTCCACAGGGAAGCACGAGAGTCACTTCCTCCGAGGTCCGACGGGCCGCAGCCTGTACTCGACGACCAGGTCACCGAACCGACCGGTCGCCGAAGGAGGGCGGCATGCGAGGACACGTCCGAAAGCGTGGCGGCGGCTACAGCATCGTCTACGACGAGCGGCCCGATCCGCGTACCGGAGAGCGCCGACAACGCGAGCGCGGCGGGTACCGAACTCGACACGAGGCCGAGATCGCGCTCGCCGAGACGATCGCCGCGGTCACCTCGAACGGCTACGTCGAGCCGGCCAAGGTCACCCTCGCGCAGTTCATGGAGGACTGGATCGTCCGCAAGGCACAGGACGATCTCGAAGCCACCACCGAAGACTCGTACCGCCAGCGCTTGCGCCTGTACGTGCTGCCGCGGCTCGGACAGCTCCGCGTGCAGGAACTCGACGTGGCGACCATCGAGGATGCCCTTCGTGAGATCCACCGTGCCGGCGGTCGCGGCGGCCAGCCGCTGTCGCTGCGCAACGTCCGCTACTGCC
>JBBDSX010000080.1:0-1436 GCA_040904725.1 Egicoccus sp. | reverse complement strand
CTGGTCGAGAAGGACAAGGTCGGCGGCACCTGCCTGCACTGGGGCTGCATCCCGACCAAGGCGATCATGCAGACCGCCGAAGTCGCCGAGTTCGCCCAGGAGGCCGGCGACTTCGGCGTCACGCTCGACTACCAGGGCATCGAGGTCAAGGCGCTCAACCAGCACAAGGACGGCGTGGTCGACAAGATGTGGAAGGGCCTGCAGGGTGCGCTCAAGGGCCGCGGCGTCGAGACGGTCAAGGGCACCGGCAAGCTGACCGCCAAGGACACCGTCGAGGTCGACCTCGACGACGGCGACACCCGCACCATCAAGGCGCCGGCCATCGTGGTCGCGACCGGCTCGGCCCCCCGCGAACTGCCCTTCGCCCAGTTCGACGGCAAGCGCGTCATCTCCTCCGACCACGCGCTGAACCTGACCAAGCTGCCGAAGAAGGCGATCGTGCTCGGCTCCGGCGCCGTCGGCATGGAGTTCGCGACGGCCTGGAACGCCTTCGGCGTCGACGTCACCCTCGTCGAGCTCGAGGACCGGCTGCTGCCGCTCGAGGACGCCGACTCCTCCAAGGAGATCGAGCGTGCCTTCCGCAAGCGCGGGATCACCTCCATGACGTCGGCCAAGCTGTCCGAGGTCAACGCGACCTCGCGGTCGGTCACCTGCAAGGTCGAGACCAAGAAGGGCACCGAGGAGCTCAAGGCCGACCTGCTGCTGGTCGCCGTCGGGCGCCGCACGGTCACCGAGGGCGCCGGACTCGAGGACGTCGGCATCGAGATCGACGACCGCGGGTTCGTGGCCGTCGACGAGTACTGCCGCACCTCGGTCGAGGGCATCTGGGCGGTCGGCGACGTCATCCCGACGCTCGGCCTCGCCCACGCCTCGTTCGCCGAGGGCTTCCTGGTCGCCGACCAGCTCGGCGGCCTCGACGTCCTGCCGATCGACTACAAGGGCGTGCCGCGCGTGACCTACTCCCACCCCGAGGTCGCGTCCGTGGGCTACACCGAGGCGCAGGCCAAGGACGCGGGCTTCGAGGTCGTGCTCGAGAAGTACCCGTTCCAGGCACTCGGCCGCGCTGCGATGGCCAAGGCCACCGGCATGGTCAAGCTGATCGCCGAGAAGGACGACGACGCCGAGGGCGGCGCCGGACGGATCCTCGGCGTGCACATCGTCGGCCCGCGCGCGACCGACCTGATCAGTGAAGGCCAGTTGATCTACAACTGGGAGGCGCTGCCCACCGACGTGGCACACCTCATCCACGCCCACCCCTCGTTCAGCGAGGCGATCGGCGAGGCGCATCTCGCGCTTGCCGGGCGCGCTCTGCACGGCTAGAGCAGCACCGTCCGCCGCCCGCATCGGCGGCGAACACCCGACACACCACACAGGAGAGCACCCGTGGCCGACGTCGAGCTTCCCCAACTCGGTGAGTCCGTCACCGAGGGCGTCAT
>JBBDSX010000079.1:0-8662 GCA_040904725.1 Egicoccus sp. | reverse complement strand
CCGCCTCGACGTCGAGGTCGTAGATGACCTCCATGTGGTCGGAGACGAACCCGACGGGGACGACCACGACGGCGCGGGCGCCGTCGGCGGCGAGCGCTTCGAGGTGGTCGTTGACGTCGGGTTCGAGCCACGGGACGTGTTCGGGACCGGACCGCGAGTTGTAGACCAGTTGCCACGGTCGGCCTGGGAACTCCTCGGCGACCAGGCGGCAGGTCTCGTAGTGCTGCACCTCGTAGTCGCTGTGGCGGGACATCGTGCGCGGGATCGAGTGCGTGGTGAAGACCAGGTGGGCGTCGTCGCGGACCTCGTCGGGCAGCAGTGCCAGCGCCCGTTCGACGATGCCGACCTGCGGGGTGACGAAACCGGGGTGGTTGTAGTACACGCGCAGCTTGTCGAGTTCGGGGGCGTCCTCGCCGACCTCGGCGCGGGCGGCCGCGAGGTCCTCGCGGTACTGGCGGCAGCCCGAGTACGACGAATAGGCCGAGGTGACGAAGCACAGTGCCCGGCGGATCCCGTCGTCGCGCATCTCCCGCAGCGTGTCGGCCAGCAGCGGGTGCCAGTTCCGGTTGCCCCAGTAGACCGGCAGATCGGGACCCTCGGCGGCGAGCAGCTCCTCGATGGCCGCCTTCAGCGCCCGGTTCCGGTCGTTGATGGGGGAGCGGCCGCCGAAACGGAAGTAGTGCTGGCTGACCTCCTCGAGGCGCTCGCGCGGGATGCCGCGACCGGCCGTGACCCGTTCCATGAACGGGATCACGTCGTCCACCTGTTCGGGTCCACCGAACGAGACCAGCAGGATCGCGTCGTAGGGGGTGGTCATGCGCGTACGTCCTTGTCGTCGTCGGGGTCCTCGTCGTCGCTGCTGGCAGGGGGGCCGTGCGTGACGGTGTCGGCCGGCAGGTCCCACAGCGTTTCGAGACGGTGGGCGCGTGCGGTTGTCGGCGGCCCGATCAGGAGGGCGGCGAGTGCGGCAGCCGCGCCGGGCAGCACCACCCAGGCCGGCCCCATGACGTAGGCGAGGGCGACCGCGAGCAACAGGGGGAACTCGGCGATCGCGAGCTGGAGGAAGGCGTGGCTGCGCAGCGCGGCGCCCGCTTCGGCCGCGGTCGGGGCCTGGCGCTCGAGCATCCGGTTGGCTGCGACCACGCCACCGATGGCGGCCGCACCGGTCACCGCGACGAGCAGGACCGGCAGTACGGCCGGGACCGTCGAATCGGCGGCCGCGGTCGCCAGCACGACGGCAGCGAGCAGCGGGATGACCGCGACCGTGACGAGTCGGATGCGGCGCAGGGGGGCCAGGGCGGGCGAGGACACGATCGGCTCGAGGACGCGGCGGGGACGGGCGCGCCGATGCTACGTCTTGAGCTCCTCGAGCTGTTCCACGGGGTCGGCCGGCCGCCGCTGCGCGAGCCAGATGCCGGCGCCGATGGCGGCCCCGCCGAGCAGTTCGGTGGCACCGAACCGCTCGCCGAGGAACACCGCCCCGGCGGTCACGGCGACCAGTGGGATCAGGTAGGTCACCAGCACGGTGTTGGTGGCGCCGACCCGGTCGACGAGCATGTAGAACGCCAGGAACGCCAACCCGGTGCCGAGCACCCCGAGTGCGAGGACCGCGCCGACGACCTCCCACCGCAGCGCCGCCCGTGTCGGCGGATCGTCGAACACCAGGGCCATGGCGAGCGCCGCGACGAACGCCGAGCCGACCTGGCCCGTCGCGACGACCAGCGGCGCCGCCACGCCGGCGACGTTGCGTTTCGCGTACACCGTGCCGGCGGCGTACAGCACGGTGGCGCCGACCACGGTCGCGATGGCGAACACCCGGCCGCGGTCGCCGAGGCTGGGGCCGACGATGATCGCGACCCCTCCGAGCGCCACCGCGAGGCCGGCGACACGACCGGCCGTCACCCGCTCCATGCGAAGCGTCGCCGCGACGACGAACGTGCTCGAGGGGACCAGTGCCATCAGCAGCGCCACGAGCCCGGACGGGATCTGGCGCTGGGCCGTGGCCAGGATCGCCCACGGCCCGGCGTTCGAGATGACGCCGAGGATGGCCAGGTGGCGCCACAGGCTCAGGGTCCGGGGGAGTCGCTGCCGCCTGGCCTTCAACGCGGCGAACAGCACGATCGCACCCACGAGCGTGCGGCCGGCCACGATCCAGATCGGTCCGAGGCCGCGCAGCGCCACCTCGATGAACACGAACGACAGCCCCCACATGGCGCCGAGTGAGAGCAGAAGCGCCGTGTCGGCCGGGGCGAAGGTCGCGGTGGAGCGGACAGGAGCATGCATCGGGAAGGCCTGACGGGTGCCGTTGCGGACCGGCTGACGCTACCCCACGGGGGTGTCCGTACCGGTCCGCGTAGGCTCGCGGTGTCCGCTGACAGAGAGGAAACCCCACGTGGAGGCAGCCGCCGCAGCTCCGGCCTGGTTCACGGCCGCCCTCGACGACCTGCCCGAGGAGCGCCACCTCGAGGTCGAGGGCGCCCGCATCGCCTACCTGGCGTGGGGGACCCCGGGGCGGTCGGTGCTCGTGCTCGTCCACGGTGGGGCCGCCCATGCACGCTGGTGGGCCCACCTCGGGCCGCTGCTGGCCGAGGAACACCGGGTCCTGGCGGTCGACCTGTCCGGCCACGGCGACAGCGACCACCGTGAGGCGTACCGCGCCGACCAGTGGGCCCGTGAGGTCATGGCGGTGGCCGATGCCGAACGTGCCGACAACCGGGCCCCCGTCGTCATCGGCCACTCGATGGGTGGGTTCGTGACCATCGTCGCCGCGGCGGAACACGGCCGTGAACTGGCAGGTGCGCTCGTCCTGGACTCGCCGGTGCGTCGCCCCGACCCGGAGTCCGAGGAAGGGCGGCGGCGCGGGCCCAACATGTTCCGCCAGCCCAAGGCCTATCCGGATCTCGAGACGGGGATGGACCACTTCCATCTCGTGCCGCCGCAGCCCACGGAAAACCCCTGGGTGGCCCGCGAGGTCGCGCGGCACAGCCTGCGCCAGTGGGAGGACGGCACCTGGCGCTGGAAGTTCGACCCCAAGGTGTTCGTCGAGCGGACCGGCCCGAGCCAGCCGAGCGACTACGCCGCCAACCTCGCCCGGGCCGCCTGCCGGCTCGCGATCGTCTCTGGCGCCCGCTCGGCGATCGTCGACGACGACGTGATCGCCCACATGCGTGAACTGGTCGCCGGGTCACCCGCCGCCTACGCCGGCGTGCCCTTCGTCCGGGTCCCCGAGGCCCACCACCACCTGTTGCTCGACCAGCCGTTGGCCACGGTCACCGCCCTGCGGGCGATCCTGGCCGCCTGGCGGCCCGTCGGCGCTCAACCCGCCCCTGTCCCCGGGTCACAGCTTGCGTAGCCGCACGGTGTGGACGGCGTGGTCGGCGGCCTTGTGCAGGACCAGGTCGGCGCGGGAGCGGGTCGGCAGCACGTTCTCGCGCAGGTTGACCCCGTTGATGCGGTTCCAGATGTCGCGTGCCGTCGCGTCGGCCTCCTCGTCGCTGAGGGACGCGTAGCGGGTGAAGTACGAGCGCGGGTCCCGGAACGCGGTCCGGCGCAGGGTGTGGAACCGCTCGACGTACCAGCGTTCGATGTCGGACTCCTCGGCGTCGACGTAGATCGAGAAGTCGAAGAAATCGGACACGAACACCCGGCGCTCCGTCCCCGTGGTGCCCGTCTGCAGGACGTTGAGTCCCTCCACGATCAGGACGTCGGGCTGGCGGACCAGCACCTTCTCGTCGTCGACGATGTCGTAGGTGAGGTGGCTGTAGACGGGCGCGGCGACCTCGGCATCACCCGACTTCACCCGGGCGACGAAGCGGACCAGGCTCGCCACGTCGTAGGACTCCGGGAAGCCCTTTTTGTCCATCAGGCCGCGGCGCTCGAGTTCGGCGTTGGGCCACAGGAACCCGTCGGTGGTGACCAGTGCCACCTCGGGATGGTCGGGCCAGCGCGACAGCAACGCCTGCAGGATGCGCGAGGTGGTCGACTTGCCGACGGCGACGGAGCCGGCGATGCCGATCACGAACGGGACCTTCGCGGCCAGGGACCCGAGGAAGGTGTCGGTGGCCCGGTGCAGTTCCTGCGTCGCGGCGACATAGAGGTTGAGCAGGCGGGACAGGGGCAGGTAGACCTCGGCGACCTCGTCGAGCGAGACCCGCTCGTTGATGCCGCGCAACTGCTCGAGGTCGGCCTCGGACAGCGTCAGCGGGGTCGCCGAGCGCAGTGCCGCCCACTCGCGACGTTCCAGGGTGATCCACGGCGTGGCCGGGTCGCCGCCACCGGCCGGAACGGGGACCCGGAACGGCTGCGGCTGTTCTGGCGAGTGGGGCACGTGCGCCACCTCGAGTTCGTGTCCGGGCGGCGGAGCGTAGTGCCGGGTGGCCGGGCGACACGAAGTCGAGGGATGTGGGCACGTCACGCCGTGATGCGCGACACTGTGCCGGACCCGCACCCCGCGCCAGCCTGCGGGCGTGACGGGACCCGCAACCGTTACCGTGCCGCCTTGTCGTCGCCGTCCGCCACTCAGTCAGGGAGCCGTGAGCAGCAACGGGGCCGTCCGCTCGCTCGTGTGGCACCGCGTCGCCGCGGTGCTGCTCGCCGTGGTCGCGGTACCGATGGTGATCGCGATCGGCGCCGTGGCCGACGAGCAACCGATCCGCGAGGGCGAACCGGCACCGCGGACGGTCTTCGCCGACCGCCAGATCCGGGTCGTCGACGACGCAGCGACCGACCAGGCGCGGGACACGGCCGCGCAGTCGGTCGAACCGGTGCGCGTGTTCGAGCCGAGCGCCCAGGCCGAGATCGTCTCCGACACGCGCCAGATCTTCAACGCGGTCCGCGCGGTGGACGAGCCGGTCACCGACGACGGCGGGAGGACCCCGCGGCCGCGGTCGCGCCAGGAGCGTCTCGCCGACCTGCAGTCGCAGGACCTCGGGCTGGGCGTCGAGGTGCTCGAGGCCCTGCTCACGGTGCCGAGCAGCCAACTGGGCAGTATCGAGCAGGCCACCGTCGACATCGCCCAGGGCTTCGCCCGCCAGCAGATTCCCGAGGACGAGGTCGTCACACTGCTCGACGACCAACTGCCGGTCGAACTCGCCGTGCAGTCCCTGCCCGACGACACGGCCTCCACCATCGTGGAACCGGTGATCCGCAGCGTGATGCGTCCGACGGTCGTGGTCGACCCCGAGGCCACCGAGGCGCGCCGCCTGCGCGCCGCCGAGGAGACCGAGGAGGTTGCGACGTCCTGGCGCGCCGGCGAGGCGATCGTGCGCGAGGGGGCGCTCGTCGACGCCATGCGGGCCGAGGCGATCGACCGGCTGGGTTTGACCGGTTCGTCGCCGACCCGCGCCCTGCTGCGCGCCTTCGCGGCGATGGTCATGATCACCGTCGTGGCCGCGGTCTACCTGCAGCGGATGCAGCCCCGCGTGTGGGTGTCGGGCAAGAAGCTGCTGCTGCTCGGGCTGCTGCTGACCGCGTATGCGGGCGTGATCGTCGGGGCAGCGGCACTGATCGGCTCGACCTCGAACGGCTGGTCCTACGTGGTGCCGTCCGGCGCGCTGGCGATGCTGGCCGCGCTGTTGATCCACCCGGTCGTCGGCATCGCGACGATGCTGCCTGCCGCGATCCTGGTGATGCTGGTGGCCCCGTCGGCCGCGCCGGTGGCGTTGTTCGCGGCTGCCGCGGCCTTCCTCAGCGTCCCGCTCACGACCCGCATCACCTCGCGGTCGGACCTGCGCTCGGCGACGCTGCGGGCAGGCGTGAGCTATCCCCTCCTGGCCGCCGTGCTGGTGCTCGTCTTCGGGCCCCGCGACCAGCTGGTCACGGCGGTCCTCGCGGGCGCACTCAACGGGTTCGTCACCGCGGTCGTGGTGCAGGGCGCCATGCCCTTCCTCGAAAACCTGTTCCGCCTGCCGACCGTGACGGCGCTGCTCGACCTCGCCGACCGGAACCATCCGCTGCTGCGCGAGCTCGAGGCCAAGGCGCTCGGCTCGTACAACCACTCGGTCATGGTGGCGTCGCTGTGCGAGCGGGCCTGCCGTGCCATCGGCGCGCAGCCGCTGCTCGGCAGCGTCGCGGCGCTCTACCACGACATCGGCAAGGTCCGTCAGCCCCACTTCTTCATCGAGAACCAGCAGGGCATCGCCAACCCGCACGACGACCTCGAACCCGAGGTCTCGGCGGTCATCATCCAGAACCACGTCGTCGACGGGGTCGAGATGGCGACCGAGTACCGGCTGCCTCCCGAGGTGGTCGCCTGCATCGGCAGCCACCACGGCACGATGCTCGTGACCTACTTCTACGAGCAGGCGGTCGAATCGGCCGGGGGCGATCACGCCGCGGTCGACGAGGACCACTTCCGCTACAAGGGCCACAAGCCACGCAGCAAGGAAGCCGCGGTGCTGCTGCTCGCCGACTGCAGCGAAGCGGCCACCCGGGCCATGGCGATGTCGCGTGGCACGCTCCCGCGCGAGGAGATCGAGGCGACCGTCGACAAGCTGCTGCAGGAGCGCGTCGACGACGGCCAGTTCGAGGACTGCGACCTCACCTTCCGCGAGCTGATGACCGCCCGCGACACGATCGTCGAGTCGCTGGTCGGCATCTACCACCCGCGCATCGCCTACCCGCGCAAGCAGGTGCCGCCCGAGGAGGGCGAGGGGGGCGAGCAGCCGCCCGAGAGCGGGGTCGCCTGAGCCGCCCTCAGACGGGGTCCTCGCCCAGCGAGAACCCCTCGTCGAGTACCCGCGGCGAGTAGCTGCGGAACGCGATGACGGTCTCGGACCCGGCCACACCCCGGATCTTGCCGATCCGGCCCGTCACCACGTCGGCGAGATCGTCGTTGCGGGCCACCCTGACCTTGACGATCAGGTCGTAGCGGCCGGTCACCGAGTAGACCTCGACGATGCCGTCGACGTCGCACAGCGCCTCGGCCACCTCGGGCACCTGGTCGGTCTGGACGTCGAGCAGGACGAATGCGGTGATCACGCGGGCTCCTCGTGGTGCTTGGCACGGTCACGCTAGCGGTCGGGGCGAGGCAGTAGCGTCGGCCCAGATGGCCCCGACGAACCGTTCCGAGTTCGAGGCCGCGGTCCTCGCGGTCCTGTCCGGCCTCGCCGAGGGCGAGGTCGTCAGCTACGGCGAGGTGGCGGCCGCGGCCGGCCGTCCCGGCGCCGCCCGCGCCGTTGGCAACCTGCTGCGGACCTGCGATCGGCCGGTGCCGTGGTGGCGGGTCGTGACGGCCACCGGGCGGCTGGCCCCCGGCAAGGAGCGCGAGCAGGTCGCCCGCTTGCGTGCCGAGGGGGTCGTCACCGCGGACGGACGGGTCCGGTCGGTCCCCTGACGCCGCGCGCCCCGGGGGCGGTAGCGTGGTGCGTCCGCGAACGACGGGAGTGCGATGTCGGAGGCCGACCCCCAGGCGACGGCGACCCCCAGGGCGGCCCCGCGGATCGGCGGCCTGCACCACGTCGAGTTGTACGTGGCCGACCTCGCCCGCAGCGTCGAGTTCTGGGGCTGGCTGCTGCACGACCTCGGCTACGAGGTCTTCCAGGAGTGGGACGAGGGTGTCTCGTTCCGGCTCGAGGACGTCTACCTGGTGTTCACCCAGGCGCCGTTGGCGTCCACCGGTCTCGACCGGCGCGCGGTCGGGCTCAACCACCTCGCCTTCCACGTCGCGGGCCCCGACGACGTGGACCGGATCACGGCGGCGATGCAGGAGCGCGGTGTCCGCGTGCTGTACCCGGACCGTCATCCCCACGCCGGCGGCCCCGACCACTACGCGCTGTTTTGCGAGGATCCCGACGGACTCAAGGTCGAACTCGTCGCTGCGTCCTGACGTTCGGCTCACCAAAGTGTGCGTACAACGCACATATGGGGTGGCGGAGGACGCGATCTGCCGATATTGGACGTTGAATCCACTGTGAGAACCTCAGCGGCGTGCAGAGTGCGTCCGTAGGGTCACCATCCCCCCCGCCCCTCACCCACCCTCCCGTCCCAGCGGCGGCACCACGGTGCCGTCGGCTCCGAACCAGACGTGCGAGGGTGGAACCAGACCACTCCCGAAGGCGTACGGCCGGCGTCCTGCCGCGCTCCGGCCCGCCCTCGCGCCCGCGTCCCGCCCCCGCTGGCGCGCTCCGCCCTTTCGAACCTTGAAGGAGGCCCCGGTGAACGCAACCGAACTCCCAACCGCAGAAGTCGCCGTCGAAGAACTGCTCGAACGCTCGTCCGAGCGCGGCTACGTGCTGCTGTCCGAACTGCAGGAACTGCACGTTCCCGAACTGCACGGTGACAACTGGCTCGACGACGTCGTCGCCGAGATCCGTGGCCGCGAGATGCAGGTCGTCGACGACGTCGCCGACGACGCCCCAGAAGAGGTCGCCGAGTACACCGGCGCGATGACCACCGACCTCGTGCGCCAGTACCTGAACGACGCCGGTCGTCACACGCTGCTGACCAAGGAAGACGAGGCCGACCTCGCCAAGCGCTACCAGGCCGGCCTCGCCGCCGACGAGATCCTGGCCGGCAAGCCGAAGCTGACCCGGGCACAGAAGGCCCGCATGCAGCTGATCGGCCGTGACGGTGAGCGCGCCAAGGAACGCATGGTGCAGGCCAACCTGCGCCTGGTCGTGCCCCAGGCCCGCAAGTTCTCGGGTCGTGACCTCGACTTCATCGA
>JBBDSX010000078.1:0-8691 GCA_040904725.1 Egicoccus sp. | reverse complement strand
GTGGGGCGCTACTGGTTCCGGCCCCAGATGATGCGCAGGCCGTCGAGGGTGAGCCAGGGGTCGTGGCTGTCGATGGTCTCGCAGGCCGACAGCACGGCCGGGGCGCAACCGCCCGTGGCGACGGTGGTGACCTCGCCACCCAGTTCTGCGCTGAGACGGCGCACGATCCCGTCGACCTGGCCGGCGAAGCCGTAGACGATGCCCGACTGCAGGGCGGTGACCGTGGAGCGGCCGATCGGTGACGCGGGCGCCACGGTCTCGACCTTGGGCAGCCGCGCCGCCCGCTGCACCAGCGCTTCGACCGCGATGTGGACGCCGGGGGCGATGGCGCCGCCGACGAACGCGCCGTCGGCGCTGACGCAGTCGAAACTGGTCGCCGTGCCGAAGTCGACCACGACCGCCGCGCCCTCGAACCGGGCGTGCGCGGCGACCGCGTTCACGATCCGGTCGGCGCCGATGTCCTGCGGGTGGTCGTGGCGGATGGCGATCCCGGTCCGCACCCCCGGTTCGACGATGACGGGTGTGAAGTCGAGGTAGCGCGTCGCCATCTCGCGGACCACCTCGGTGACCGGCGGCACCACGCTGCCCGCGACCAGGCCGTCGATCTCGCGGCGCAGATCCAACCCGGCGAAGCCGAGGAAGCCGGCCAGCGACAAAGCGAGTTCATCGGGGGTGCGTTCGACGTCGGTCGACAGACGCCAGTGCTCGACGAGGTCGTCGCCGTCGAAGACGCCGACCACGGTGTTGGAATTCCCGACATCGATGGCGAGCAGCACGCTCAGCGCTCCGCGTCGAGGTGGAAGTCGAGGCCGATGTCGAGTTGTGGCGCCGAGTGGGTCAGCGCACCCACGGCGATCCGGTCGACGCCGCTGCGGGCGTAGGCGGCGACGTTGTCGAGGGTGATCCCACCGGACGACTCGAGCAGGATCCGACCGTGCCGGGCCTCGAGTTCACGCACGCGCGTGACCGCGGTACGTGTCTGCTCGACGTCGAAGTTGTCGAGCAGCACATCGCGTGCACCCGCCTCGATCGCCTCGTCGAGTTGCTCGAGCGAGTCGACCTCCACCTGGACCGGACGTCCACCGCTGCGGGCGATCGCCCGACGGGTCGCGTTGGCGACCGAGCCGGCCGCGGCCACGTGGTTGTCCTTGACCAGCAGCGCGTCGAACAGTCCGATGCGGTGGCTGACGCCGCCACCGGCCCGCACCGCGGCCTTTTCGAGCATGCGCATGCCGGGGGTGGTCTTGCGGGTGTCGCGCACGACGCAGTCGGTACCGGTGACCGCCTGGGCGTAGGCGTAGGTGCGCGTGGCCACACCCGAGAGGTGGGTGAGGAAGTTGAGCGCGGTTCGTTCGCCGGTCAGCACCGAACGCAGCGGTCCGGCGACCCGGCCGAGGTGCTGCCCGGCGCTGACGACGTCGCCCTCGCGGACCTGCCAACTGACCTCGACGCGCGGGTCGAACTGTTCGTAGACCTGCCCGACGAGGGCGGTGCCGGCGACCACGCCGTCCGCGCGCGCGATTAGGTCGGCGGCGCCGGTGGCCCCGGCGTGGACGGTGGCGATGCTGGTCACGTCGCCGTGGTTGCCGAGGTCCTCCTGCAGCGCGCGGCGCACCACGTCACGGCTGGCGGCCGCGATCGCGTGGGCATCCAGCGGTGGTTGGTCGTGGCGCGGCGGCGCGCTCAGCTTCGCGCCCGGGGGCGGCGCCCCGGGCGGTGGCGACGACGGTTGGTCAGGCGACGGCTCCATGGACCTCGCTCCCGGTCACGTTGGGGCGGTTGTCGGCGTCGACGAACACCACGGTGGGTTCCCACCGTCGGGCCTCGGCGTCCTCGAGCTCGGCGTAGCTGATCACGATGATGGTGTCGCCCGGGTGCACCAGTCGCGCCGCGGCGCCGTTGAGGCACATCGTGCCACTCCCACGCGGTCCCTCGATGACGTAGGTCTCGAGCCGGGCGCCGTTGTCGTTGTCGACGACCTGCACCTTCTCGTTGGGCAGCAGGTCGGCGGCGTCCATCAGGTCGCGGTCGATGGTGATCGAGCCGACGTAGTCGAGGTTGGCCTCGGTCACCGTCGCGCGATGGATCTTGGACTTCATCATGATGCGTCGCATGGGCACTCCCCGTGTCGTTCCCGCCCCGACGGGGGCGTGTGGGTTCCAACCGGTCACTGGTGCGGCGTCGCGTCCCCGGTGGCGGCGAGCAGACGGTCCTCGTCCTCGGTGTCGCCGACCTCGACGTTGTCGATCAGGCGAACATCTCCCCCGGCTTGGTGGGCCCCGGGTGAGCTGACGAAGGCGGCTACGGCCACGAGCAGGTGTCGCGACGGTCCCGGCGTGGGCGGTGACGTCGTCGGGGAGCCGGCGGCCTCCCCGCGCGGTGCGTCGCCTCTGACGAGGGACGCAGCCAGGTCGGGGGGTGCCAGCGTGTCGGGGTCGACGACCTCGACGTAGTCCACGACCACGGCTGGGACGGCGTCGAGGGTAGCCATCACCGCCTCCCGGACGCGGGTCGGGTCGGGTGCCCGGCCGGCCGCGCGGTCCTCGCGGGCGGCGAGGACGGCGCCGCGCAGGCCACGCGACAACGCGGCCGCGGCCGTGCGGCCCTCGTGGTCGAGGCGTCGGTTGCGGCTCGATCGGGCGAGGCCGTCGTGCTCGCGCACCGTCGGGACGCCGACGATCTCGACCGGGACGTCGAGGTCGGCGACCACCCGGCGGATCACGAGCAGTTGCTGGAAGTCCTTGCGTCCGAACGCCGCGATGTCGGGCTGGACGAGGTTGAACAGCTTCGTCACCACGGTCGCGACACCGTCGAAATGGCCGGGCCGTGACGCGCCTTCGAGCACGTCGGTCAGGTGTTCGACGTGAACCCGGGTGGCCGGGTCGCGCGGGTAGACCTCCTCGACCGCGGGGGCGAAGACCAGGTCGGGCGCCACCTCACCGAGGGTCTGCAGCGCAGCCTCGTCGCCGTCGAGGTCGCGTGGGTAGGCCGCGAGGTCGTCGGGTCGGTCGAACTGCGTCGGGTTGACGAACACGGACACCACGAGCAGGTCGCACCGGTCGCGGGCCACACGGACGAGTTCGAGGTGGCCCTCGTGCAGAGCCCCCATGGTCGGGACCAGGCCGATCCGGCGGCCGTCGCGACGCGTGGCACGGACCGTCTGCCGGAGATCCTCGACGGTGGTGATGCGCTTCATGTGTCGTCCCGGGCTCGGGGCGCAGCGGAGTCGTCCAGCGCGGCGAGCAGGTCGGCGGCGACGTCCGGGGCGAGCCCGGCCGCCTGGGAGACGACGGCGGCGGTGAGGTGCCGGTAGGTCTCGGCGAGGTGGGGCAGGTCGGCGTCCAGGTGGTCGAGGTGGCGGCGAACGGTGCCCGTATCGCCGCGGACCACCGGTCCGGTCAGCGCGGACGTCCCGTCGCGAAGGACATTGGCGACGCTCGCCGCGATCAGCGGCGCGAGGAACCGCTCCGGCGCGCGGATGCCGGCCCCCAGCAGCGCCTGGCGGGCGGCCGCGGCGGCTGCACCGACTGCGTTCGAACCCAGCGCCAACCCGGCGTGGTACAGCACCCGGGCCGACTCGGGGACGTCGACGGGGTCGCCGCCGAGGTCCTGCACCAACTCATGGGCCCAGCCGCGGTCCGCGGCGGCCGTGGTGACCGCCCAGCCGACGCCATGCAGCAGATCCGGATCCCGTGCGCCGGCCGGAACGGTCATCGCCGGGTGGCAGGCGGCGACACCGGCACCGGCGCGGTGGGCGACGTCGAGCACGTCGAGTCCGACCGACCCCGCGACGTGCACCACCCGGTGCCGTTCACCGAGGGCGTCGGCCCGGACGAGGTCGCGCGCCACGTCGGCGATGGCGTCGTCGGGAACGCACAACATCAGCAGGTCGGCGTGAGCCGCGGCGTCGGCGGGCGCGGCGACATCGCGTACCCCCGCCACGCTGTCGGTGACCGCCGCCCGCGCCACGTCCGAGCCACCCGCGACGGCGAGGACGCGGTAGCCCGCGCGTGACAACGACACCGCGAGCAGGCCGCCGACCCGGCCGGGCCCGATGATCGCCACCCGCCGGCTCACGGTTGCTCTCCTGCGTCGAAACCGGGGCGGGTGAAGGTGGCGGCGGGTGCGGAAGGACCCTCGGGCCGCTCGAACGTGCGCCCCGGGAGGTCCTCGAGGCGCACCACCATCTCGATGTCCTCGATCGGCGCCAGGTCGGTCAGCAGGCGGCTGAGCCGGCGGCCGTCGGGCAGTTCGCCGCCTGGGAGGATCTCGGACATCGGGACCAGCACGAACGCCCGTTCCGTCAGTCGGGGGTGGGGGACCTGCAGGCGCGGGTCGTCGATCTCGCGTGTGCCGTACAACAGGACGTCGATGTCGAGCATGCGCGGCCCCCACCGCACCTCACGTGTCCGGTCGCGACCGAACGCACGCTCGAGCAGTTGCAGTTCGTCGAGCAGGGCAATGGGATCGAGCGAGGTGACCGCCCGGAGCGCGAGGTTGTAGTACGGCTCCTGGGTGACCGAGCGCGGATCGTCCGGCGGCGGCCACGGCGGGGTCTCGTAGACGGCCGAGACCTCCGCGACCGCGACGCCGTCGAGGTCGTCGATGGCGTGGACCGCGGCGGCGAGCGTCTCGAGGCGGTCGCCGACATTGGCGCCCAAGCCCAACACCACCTGCTCGCTGCTCATATCCGGACCGGGTCCCCCGTCTCGGTCGCTGCGCTCCGTCGTCGCCCCCCGACCCTCCGGACGGTGACGGCGACCTCGGCGGCGACCACCGGGAGGGGGGCGGACGGCTTGTGCACCGTGACCTCGACGGCCTGCACCCGGGCGTCGAGGAGGCAGCGGTCGGCGATCTCGCCGGCCAGGCGCTCGATCAGGTCGAAGGGTTCCCCCGCGACGATCGCCGCGATGTCGCCCGACAGGCGGCCGTAGTCGACGGTGTCGGCGAGGTCGTCGGACGCCGCGGCTGCGGCGAGGTCGAGTTCCAGCACCGTGTCGACGACGAAGCGCTGGCCGTACTCACGTTCGTGCGGCAGCACGCCGTGTCGGCCGAAGACCTCGATGCCCGTCAGGGTGATGCGGTCCACGCTCGCTCCGTCGGGTGGTCGGTCCGGTCGCCTCGTTCGCGGGGCGCGGCGACACGGCGCTGCTACTCGTCGCCGGGCGTGGCCATCGCGTGTGCCAGGGCGAGGGCCTGCATGGTCTCGGCCACGTCGTGCACCCGCACGATGCGCGCCCCGGCGGACACGGCGAGGGCGGCGGACGTGACCGAGCCGATCAGCCGGTCCTGCGGGTCACCGCCGGTGACGTGGCCCAGGAACGCCTTGCGGGAGGTCCCGATCATCAACGGTCGCCCCAGCGAGGTGAACTCGCGCAGCCGGCGCAGCAACAGCAGGTTGTGGCCAGCGGTCTTGGCGAACCCGATGCCGGGGTCGATGGCCACGCGCTCGCGCGGGATGCCGACCTGCTCGAGTTGGTCGAGACGGTCGGCGAGGAAGTCGAACACCTCGCCGACGACGTCGGTGTACTCGGCCTGGTGCTGCATCGTCAGGGGGGTGCCGCGCAGGTGCATGAGTACGTACGGGACACCGAGTTCTGCGACCGCCGGCAGCAGGTCCGGGTCGAACGCACCGGCCGAGACGTCGTTGACGATGGACGCACCGGCCGCCACGGCTTCCCGCGCGACGCGCCCCTTCGTGGTGTCGATCGAGATCGTGGCGCCGTCGGCGGCCAATGCGTCGATCACCGGGATCACGCGGGCCAGTTCCTCGTCGACGTCGACCGGTTCCGCACCCGGGCGGGTCGACTCGCCGCCGACGTCGAGGACGTCGGCGCCGGCCGCCAGCAGAGCACGCCCGTGTTCGACGGCGACGCCGGGGTGGTCCTGCGGGTCATAGTGGGCGCCACCGTCGGAGAACGAGTCGGGCGTGACGTTGACGATGCCCATCGCCACGGGCCGCTGCGACGTCGGCAGCGGGTCGCCCTCGCGCAGCGGGAGGTCGGGGCAGTCACCGAGCCACGCCTCGACCGCGGGGTCCACGCTGCCACCGACCAGGTCGGCCAGTTCACGGCCGCCGACGCGCCCGGCGGCGTCGATCAACCGCGAGGGCACGGCCGTCACGACGAGCCGACCGTCCACCCAGGCGGACACGCCGCGGGCGGCGGCCACGGCGTCGGCGATCTCGGAGGCGCGTGGCAGCCGGGACAGGGCCAGGCGTGCGGGTCCGCCGGACGGGACCAGCCCAGCGTCTTCCACACGTGTGAGGGGGAGTTCGCTCACTGTGTGTCGCCCTGTCGTCGAACAACGTGGCCGGTCCAAGCCGGATGGATCGTGTGCCGGCGAGCCTACGGCACGCGGCCCGCGCGAACGGTGCCGAGCGGGCCGGCCGGTCAGGTCCGCCGCGGGTCGCCCCGGAGCAGCGACAGCGCCTCGGCGCGCGTGCGCGGGTCCTCGCGGAAGATGCCCCGGACCGTGGAGGTGACCGTCTCGGCCCCGGTCTTCTTCACCCCGCGCATCTCCATGCAGAAGTGACGCGCCTCGATCACGACCATGACACCGCGGGGGTCGAGCGCACGCTCGAGCGCGTCCGCGATCATCGTGGTCATCCGCTCCTGCAGCCCCGGTCGCTTCGCACACACGTCGACGAGGCGGGCGAGCTTGCTCAGCCCGGTCACCTGCCCGGAGGTGTTGGGCAGATAGGCGATGTGGGCGTGCCCGACGAAGGGGACGAGGTGGTGCTCGCAGTTCGAATGGAACGGGATGTCACGCATCAGGACGAGTTCGTCGTGCTGCTCGTCGAAGACGACCGAGAGCACCGACGCGGGGTCGTCGACGAGCAGACCCGCGAAAATCTCGTCGTACTCGCGGGCGACCCGTGCCGGCGTCTCGACGATGCCGGGACGGTCGGGGTCCTCGCCGATCGCCTCGAAGATCATCCGGACGGCGCGTTCGATCTTGTCGTGGTCGAACGCCCGCTGCGGCTCGACGCCGGGCAGATCGGCGACCGCGCTGGCGTGCTCGTCCGGTGTGGGCTGCGTCGGCAGCTCGCTCATGTTCGATCTCCGAGACCGGCGCCGGTGCTCAAAAACCCCTGCACAGCACCTCCGCCGCCGCCGCTCACGAGTCGTCGAACTCGGTGGCGCCGGCACCGGCGCCGGCGCTCGTCCCGGTGCCCTGCGGGCCGTGTCCGTTGCCGCTGCCGTTGCCGCTCGACGAGCCGGTGAGACGGCGCAGCTTCTCGATCAGCGCGGCCGGCTCGTCGTTTGCCGGTGCCGACACCGCGCGCGTCGGCCGCTTGGCGATCGGGTCGAAGATCTCGTCGAGCAGTTCGCCGTCGACGGTCTCGACCTCGAGCAGCTTGGTGGCGAGGTGTTCGAGCACGTGGTCGTTCTCGACCAGGATCTCGAGCGCCTCGTCGTGGGCCTCGTCGAGCAGTTGCCGGACCTCGAGGTCGATCTGGTAGGCGACCTGCCCCGAGTAGTCGGGTGCGTGACCGAACTCCTTGCCGAGGAACGGCTGGGAGTCGCGCTGGCCGAGGGTGATCGGGCCGAGCTTCGAACTCATGCCGTACTGGGTCACCATCTCCTTCGCGGTGGCGGTGGCCTTGCGGATGTCGTCGCCGGCGCCGGTGGTGATGTCGCCGACCTTGAGTTCCTCGGCGACGCGGCCACCGAGCATGACCGCGAGGCGATCGATCAGCTCGCTGCGCGAGATCAGGTACTTGTCCTCGGTCGGCAGCTGCATCGTGAAGCCGAGCGCCTGGCCGCGCGGGATGATCGTGATCTTGTGGACCGGGTCCGCGTTCGGCAGGGCGTGCCCGACGATCGCGTGGCCGGACTCGTGGTAGGCGACCGTGCGCTTCTCGTTCTCGCCCATCAGGCGGGTCCGGCGCTCGGGACCGGCGATGACGCGCTCGATGGACTCCTCGAGCTCGCTGTGGCCGATCTCCTTCTTGCCGAACCGGGCCGCGAGCAGGGCGGCCTCGTTGATGAGGTTGGCGAGGTCGGCGCCGGTGAAACCCGGTGTCTGGCGCCCGAGCACCGACAGGTCGACGTCGTCGGCCAGCGGCTTGCCGCGGGCGTGGACCTTCAGGATCGCCTCGCGGCCGATCAGGTCGGGCCGGTCGACCACGATCTGGCGGTCGAAACGGCCCGGACGCAGCAGGGCCGGGTCGAGGATGTCGGGGCGGTTGGTGGCGGCGATCAGGATCACCGAGCTGCGGACGTCGAAGCCGTCCATCTCGACGAGCAACTGGTTGAGCGTCTGTTCGCGTTCGTCGTGCCCGCCACCCATGCCGGCGCCGCGGTGACGGCCGACCGCGTCGATCTCGTCCATGAAGATGATCGCGGGGGCGTTGGCCTTTGCCTGCTCGAACAGGTCGCGCACGCGGGAGGCACCGACACCGACGAACATCTCGACGAAGTCCGAGCCCGAGATCGAGAAGAACGGCACCCCGGCCTCGCCGGCAACGGCGCGGGCGAGCAGGGTCTTGCCGGTACCCGGAGGGCCGAACAGCAGCACGCCCTTGGGGATCTTGGCGCCCATCTGCTGGAACTTGGCCGGGTTCTCGAGGAACTCCTTGATCTCGCGCAGTTCCTCGATGGCCGAGTCGGCGCCGGCGACGTCGCTGAACGTGACCTTGGGCGCGTCCTTGGAGACCATCTTGGCCTTGGACTTGCCGAACTGCAT